>NZ_CP039888.1:986785-1315714 GCF_005221325.1 Agrobacterium tumefaciens
ATGAGCAGAATGTTGGACATGGTCTTTTCCTTGCATATGCGATGAATTGACGGGCGCCTTGGGAGGGCGTGAAAGAGCTGCGGGCGCTTCCTTGCCTCCTATATGAAAAATTACTGCCATCAAGAAAACCGTGATAATGTGGAAGCGATCTATCGATGAAATGGATGGGACATGGACGCAAACCCCACACTCGATCAATTGCAGGTGTTTTTGACGGTCGCCGAGACCGGTAGTTTCTCCGCCGCGTCGCGGGCGCTGAACCGCGCCCAGTCGGTGGTCAGCTATACCATCGCCAATCTCGAGGCGCAGCTTGAAGTCACCCTTTTCGAGCGCAATGGCGTGCGCCAGCCGCGACTGACGGACGAGGGCCGCGCCATGCTGGAGGATGCACGACGCATCGTCGCCGGCCTGCAGGAGATGCGCGCCCGTGCCAAGGGACTGAAGCAGGGGCTTGAGGCGGAGCTTTCCGTTGCCATCAGCACCATGGTGCCGGCGGAGGCCGTCGTGGCAGTGCTGCGGGATTTTCGCCAGCAATTCCCCACCGTTACGCTCAGCCTCAATGTCGGCGAGTTGGGCATGGTCATGGAGATGGTGCTTTCCCGCAAGGCCGGCATCGGCATCGGCGGGGCGGTGTTGCGCCAGGATGATGAACTCGTCATGGAAAAGGTCGGCCATTCCTTCATGTTGCCGGTGGTTGCGGCCGATCACCCGCTAGCGCAGATCGAGCGGCCGGTGGTTCTCGCTGATGTCCGCGAGGAGGTTCAACTCGTGGTGACGGATGCGTCGGGTCTGACCAAGGGACGGGATTTCAACGTGCTGTCCTACAAGACATGGCGCGTCAGCGACATCGCCACAAAATACCAGCTCATCAAGGGCGGCCTCGGCTGGGGCGGTCTGCCTGCTTCGATCGTGCGTAATGATCTCACCAATGGCAGCTTGAAGGCGCTTGAACTCGAGGCCTATGAGCAGGGCGAATATCCGCTCTTCACGCTGCGGCGCGTCGATTCACCGGCAGGACCCGCCGGCCAATGGCTCGCCGAATCCTTCCAGCAGCGCCTGTCCGCCTGCCCGAACCATAAGGATTTCAACGGGATGCTGGAGGCGAGCAAGCAGAGGACAATGGCTGTCGCCGCGGAGTGACATAGACCGCAGTTACGACAGTTTTATCTGGGACGGGTGGTTGACGGCAGGCATCTCATTCTGCCGTCAACAGTCGAGAGACTGTATTCCCTAGAGAACCAGGCGGAACTTCGCGAAACCTTCCGCACCGTCGCCGGCATCCTCGATTTTCGCGCCCTTGATCTCCGCCGCATAGTGGCGTCCCTTGGGACCGGTCTCGAAGATTGCCGAGGTATTGGCCACCGGTGCGAAGGACCAGTTGGCATCCGCGGACGGATTGATGGTGCCCTGGTCGATGATATAGCGCACGATCACGTCGCGATTGGTGTCGGGCGCCACGAAGATCACCTTGTCCGCTGCGATATCGGGGAATTTGCCGCCGCCGCTTGCCCGGTAATTGTTGGTGACGACCACGAATTTCTGTTCGGGATCGATCGGCTTGCCGTTGAACTGAAGGTTCACGATGCGGTTGCTATCGGGATTGACGGCCTTGCCGTCCTTGTCGAATTTCGCCGGCTTGGAAATGTCGATCTGATAGGTGACACCGTCGATGACATCGAAATTATAGGACGGGAAGTCGGCGTTCAGCAGCGGCGCGTCCTTGGCACCGGCCTCGACCGTGTTGAACATGCCCGCGGACATTTCCAGCCAGTTCTTGACCTGCGCGCCGTTGATCAGCACCGCCTGCACCGTATTGGGATAGAGGTACAGGTCGGCAACGTTCTTGATGGCAATGTCACCAGCGGGGACATCGGTATAATAATCCGCGCCGCCGCGACCGCCGGACTTGAAGGGCGCCGCCGCAGAGAGCACCGGCAGGTCCTTATATTGCCCTTCCTTCAGCATGTCCTTGATGTACCAGGTCTGGGCATTGGAGACGATCTGCACGGACGGATCGTCAGCCACCAGCGCGAAATAGGAATAGAGCGGGGCGGATGTCTTGCCGACGGGACGGCGTACATAGGCAAGCGCTGCCTCGTGGTCAGTCTTGGCGGCGGCGAGAACCTCCGCCTTGTCGGTGAAATCGGCGACGATCTTGCGACTGTCGTCGCGGTGATAGATCGGCCGGGCCTCGGAGGTGAAATCGACGATCTTCCAGCTCTTGCCATCCTTTTCGAGCAAGAGGTCGATGAGACCCATATGCGAACCCCAGAAACCGGCCATGACTGCCGGCTTGCCCATCAGCGTGCCCTTGACCGCATCCGCACCCTCGATGCCGTCCCAGGTCTTCGGGCCGGGGAAGACAAGATGCTGGTGACCGGTGAAGATCGCGTCGATGCCTTCGACGCCCGCCAGATAAAGCGAGGCGTTTTCCATGCGCTCCGTCTGGCCTTTGCCGTCAATGCCGGAATGGGAAAGGGCGATGATGATATCGGCGCCTTCTTCCTTCATGACAGGCACCCAGGCTTTCGCGGCCTCGACGATGTCGCGCGTCTGGGCTTTGCCTTCGAGGTTCTTGGAATCCCACATCATGATCTGCGGCGGCACGAAGCCGATGATGCCGACCTTGACCGGGCTCGTCACGCCGCCGCCATCGCGGATCTGCTTTTCCAGAATGACATAAGGCTTGAAGAACAGCTCGTCGTTTTTCGGATCGGAAGCGAGCTGGCCCTTGGTGAGGTTGGCGCAGACGTAAGGAAAACCAGCGCCCGCCAGCGTGTTCGACATATAGTCGAGACCGTAATTGAATTCGTGGTTGCCTAGCGTGCCGCAATCGTAGCCCAGCACGTTCATGGCGTTGATGACGGGATGTTTGTCGCCGGCCTTCATGCCGCGCTCATAGGCGATATAGTCACCGAGAGGATTGCCCTGCAGGAAGTCGCCATTATCCACCAGCATCGAGTTTCCGGCCTCGGCGCGTATCTTGTCGATGATCGAGGCGGTGCGCGAAAGTCCCATCGTGTCGTTCGGCTTGTCGGCGTAATAATCATAGGGAAAGACGTGAACATGGATGTCAGTCGTTTCCATGATGCGCAGATGCGCCTGATTGGCCGCCGCACGGGCGGCAAAGGGATGCAGCAACACCAGTGCCGAGGAGGCCGCGATACCGCCGAGAAGCGAACGGCGAGTGATGGGGTGGAGAGCGAGAAGCGACGACATGGGAACTCCTTCGGATGAAGCTTGCTCTGTCAGGGAAAAGGACAGGGTAGAAGCAATCGCCGAGGAGTCCATCACCAAAATGACAAGCCCGTGACAGTCGGGCCTGTTTTCAACCGTTTGATAAATTTTTTGTCAGGGAAGCGCGACGCACGTGTGGGCACACTCCGGTTTCGGCGCCAAGGAATCAGCGGGCGAGCGTCGGTTTCACTTCTTCATGGAAGAAGCGGAAATAGGAGGAGAGCTGCGCTAGCGTGTTGGTGGAAAGCTTCAGCTGCAGTCCGAGGCGGTTCTGGTGCTGCCACTGCACCACACCCTCGATAAAGCCCAGATCGTCGCTCTGCACCTTGACCCGGCTGCCCTTGGCGGCGGCAAAAGGCCCGTCCAGTTCAAGCGCCATTCCGGTGGCGGAAAGATCAACCACACGGCCTCGGGTAGACTGGCTGAAATAATGCACCGTCGCGAAGATTCTCGTTTTGCTGCGGACTGCGCTGCGGGTCGCCATATTGAGGTTGTTTGTCATGTTGCTGCTCAAATAAATTGTTTCCGATACCATGCATCATGCTGCGGAAAGCTTGAGAGCCATTTAGTTCTTCAGTTAAAATTGCAGCTAATTGCCGATTATGCTGTATCGATACGGCACTGATAGCAATTGTTACGGGCGGAGCGCACATGTACATAAGCGACATCCGCACGCGCCAGAAGTTGCCGCGCGCGTGACACGATCTCGCCCGTCGCAGTCACCGCGCCGGTGCCGTAGACGATGCGATCGTCGGCCCCATATCCGCGCACGATATAATCCGGGCTGTCCAGCATCGGCGGAATAGCCGCGGTCTGCGGATAGCGCTCGCATGCTTCCGCATGCAGAAATACCGGCCCGGTTTCCGCGTAGGGTTGAAGCGAGGGAAAAGGCCGGTAGGCGAGGATCAGCATCGCTTCGCTTTCATCGATCTGGGACAGGCAGTGGCGACAGGGCATGCCGCCCGGCGAAACGGCCTTTTCCGGCATCCTTCCATAGGCGTCGGGGGAGCCTGCCCGGAAGGCCTCTGCTTCCTTAGCCGGCATTGCAGTAAAGACGAGATCGGTCATGGCGGGGCCTCTTGGATTGGGATCGGCGTTGCTTGTTTGCAGCTATGATCCCGAAATGGAGCACTATCCACCCGATTCTTGACAAGTGATGCAACCAGCCCATTGCGTGACTCGTTAGCTTCGGGAATCAGTGGCGCTCCTCGTTTCCGGAAGGTCTGATTTTATGTTGCGTCGTTTTCTGGCCGCCGTTCCGCTGGCTTTTGTTTCGTTGACGGCTCCGATCGAGGTGAATGCGCAGGTTGCCTCCGGTCTTGATGGCCTGTCCGACGATCAGCTGCAGCAGTCGGTCAATTTCGTCATCGGCAACGCGATCTTCTCGCTCTATCACGAGGGCGCGCGCATGCTGATTTCGGATTTCGGGACAGCGGAGACGGCAAGCGTCCAGGCCCCGGCCGATCAGCTGGCGGGCACGCTCATCCTGCAGGCCAATGAGGAATGGCTCGATACCGCGCTCGTCAACGCCACCGACAGCTGGTATCTGGCGCGCGAGGCGGAGACCTTGCCCGAGCATGAGGCTCCGGTGTTTTCCGCGCTGGTGCCGGATAGAAGCCGCGACCGCAACATGGCCTGCCTGATGGTGGGCCGCGACAAGGATGGTTATGGCGATCTCGCCGCGATGATGGGGCTTGCCAATACCGAATTCGACAAATGCGCCGCCGCCTATCCGGGCGTTGCTTCTGCCTGGGAGAATTTCCTCGCGCCTCATCGCAGCCAGACACCCTCGAAATTTTCCGTCAGCTACGTGCCGCCGCGCGACCCGGAACTTGAGCCCTATGCCATCATGGTCAAGGAATCGAAGATTCTCGATCTCATCAGCCGCAGTTTCAGCGGTTATGGCCTGAAGGGCGATGTCAAGCTGACGGCCAAGTCCTGCGGCCGTCCCGACGTCTACTGGTCGGCTGAAAAGCGCGAAATCACCTATTGCTACGAGCTTGGTAAATTCCAGGCGGAGCTGATCGCCGATCATCTCCTGAACAGCGTCACGGAAGACAAGGGCGCGGCCGGCGGGCAAATTCCTACAGCCGTCAATCTGGAACGCGAAATCTGAGGCTGGTTGCCGGACGCTGGTGAGCTGGCCTCCTTGAGGGAGGAGAATACCATGCCGAAGGTCGTCGTTCGCAATTTCGCCATTTCGCTTGACGGATATGGCGCAGGACCGGACCAGAGCCTGCAGAACCCCCTCGGCGTAAAGGGCGAAGAGCTGCACCAATGGGCCTTCAAGACCGCACCTTCCACCGCATGTTCGGCAAGGAGGGTGGCTCGACCGGTACGGACGAAAACTTTTCCGAAAAAAGCTTCGAAAATATCGGTGCCTGGGTTTTAGGGCGTAACATGTTCGGCCCTGTGCGCGGTGCATGGCCGGATGAAGGCTGGAAGGGCTGGTGGGGCGAGGAGCCGCCCTATCACGTCCCGGTCTTCGTCCTCACACACCATGCGCGCCATTCCTTCACCATGAAGGGTGGCACCGAATTCCATTTCGTCACCGACGGCATCGAGGCAGCGCTCGATCGGGCGCTCTCGGCGGCGAATGGCAAGGATGTCCGCATCGGCGGCGGCGTCTCCACCATCCGGCAATATATGGCGGCGGGCATGATCGACGAGCTGCATCTGGCCCTTGCACCGGTGTTTCTCGGCAAGGGGGAGCAGCTTTTCCAAGGGCTGGATTTGCCCGCACTCGGTTATCGCTGCATGGGAACGGTGGCGGGTGAGGGCGCCACGCATCTGATTATCGAGAAGGCGTGAGTGCCGTTTCCCCTTCCATCCGCATTCCTGTGACAAGCATAGGAATGCGGATGGAGTGGACCAGCCACTCCCTCAATTCCGCAGAGAGATTTCCAGAAGCTCCGTATCGGCAAGCGGCTCCACCCATGCCTCATAGGTGCCGACGGGCGAGAAGCCCATCATCTGGTAAAGCTGCAATGCGCGCGGATGGTCGAGCGTATTGGTCGTCACCGTCACCCGCTGCGGATTGTCCTGCCAGGCGGCGTAAAGCGCCTGCAGAAGGAACCATTTGCCGACGCCAGCCCCAATCGCCTCTTCGAGGAGGCCGAAATAGGAAAGCTCGGTCACTTCGTCGCTCGCCTTGTGCAATTCGAAGAAACCGGCCGGCGCGCCGTTCATATAGAGAACCGTGACGCTGTTTTTCGGATCGCGCAGGACGGCAGACAGTTCCGCATCGCTCATGCGCATACGCTTCTGCCAATGCCAGCGTTTCCCCACCCGCCAGTAGAGGTAGCGGTAGAAGTGAAGCGGAATATTATTGACCCGCATCAGCGCCGTCTGAAGGTTGACCGGGATCGGCAGACTGACCTTCGGCGGTGCGGTCATTTCCAGCTGCGTCACATGCGCCTTCAGCGGGCCATGGGAAATGACCGGCAGGGGATCGGCAGGGCCGGTGACGATAGGCGTGTCTTCTAGCCCGCCCCATTCCGACCAGGAACCGTCATAGAGCGAATTGTCCTGATGGCCGAGCGATTCCAGCGCAAGCGTAATGACGGCGGCGGTAACGCCCGAGCCGCAGCTCGTCACCACCGGCTTGGTAAGATCGATGCCGGCATCGCTGACCATCTTGCGAATGGCAGTCAGGTCCTTGAAGTGGCCGTTTTCTGAAAAGGCCGTCGCAGGCAGGCTGCGCGCGCCGGGCATATGGCCGGAACGCATGCCGGCACGCGGCTCGGCCTCGTCGCCGGTGAAGCGCCCCGCGCCACGGGCATCGGCAATCTGCTTGTCGCCGCTGTCGACGATGCCCCGCATGGTCGATAGTGAGGTCACACGCTTTTCGTTGAAGTCGGGTGTGAAGGTCGCAGGCTCAATCTCCGGCGTGCCCGTTTCAAGCGGCCGTCCTTCGCGCTTCCAGCTATCAAGGCCGCCATCCAGTACATAGGCTTTGCGCACGCCCATCACCCGCAACATCCACCAGACGCGCGGTGCGGAAAAGAAGCCGGGGCCGTCATAGACCACGATTGTGTCGGTATCGCTGAGGCCAAGCTTGCCAGCCTGTTCGGCGAAGAATTCCGGCGAGGGCAGGGAATGCGGCAGGCCGGTGGTGTGATCGGCGATTTTATCCTGGTCGAAGAAAACAGCGCCCGGCAGATGCCCTGCCGCGAACTCTTCCGCACCGTTGCGCTTATGCGCCGGCAGATACCAGGACGCATCCACGACACGAAACCCTGATGTGCCGAGCTGCTTCTCCACCCAGTCCGCCGAAACGACGAAACGGCTCTTATCCGTGCTCACGATGTCTCTCCCGATCTCAGGCAACAGCTTCAGGCGCGCCGAAACGAATGCGGAACCGCCTGTTCTCCTTGCCCTTCTTTTCTATCTTGGCAATGTGAATATCGCCCACTTCCCGCGTTTGCGAAACATGGGTTCCGCCGCAGGGCTGGCTGTCGATGCTGGAATTTTCGCCGATGCAGACGAGGCTGACCCGGCCAAGGCCGACCGGCGGGCGCACATTCTTGGATTTGACGATGCCCGGATTGGCCTGTAGCTCCTCGTCGGTGATCCATTGCAGGAAGACCGGATGGTTGGCTTTCACCAGCTCCATCAGCTTTGCCGTGACTTCATCCTTGTCGATGGTTTCCGACATGTCGAAATCGACACGCGACTCATCCTCGCCGACCGCCGCACCTGTGATCGGCCACTGGCAGACGACGGAGAGCAGATGGCAGGCCGTGTGCATGCGCATGAGTTTGTATCGGCGCTGCCAGTCTACGTGCAGGGTCAGTTTTTCACCGACCTCGGGGGAAGGCTGACCTTCCAGCGGCACATGGACGATCACGCTCTTGTCGGCACCGTTTCTGGTGATGCCAAGTTCGATGCGAGAGCCATCGGCCCGCTCGAGAAAGCCGCTATCGCCCGGCTGGCCGCCTGACGTGGCGTAAAAGCAGGTCTGGTCCAGTTCTATGCCGCCATCCTCATGCACCGCCGTGACGATCGCTTCTGCGGTGGAAAGATAAAAATCGTCACGGAACAGGGCATTCACAGGCATTTCGGCATGTCCTCAAACGGTTTCGTAGGGAACCGGAATCTCGCTCTTGGTCGCCAGCCACTGCGGCACGGGAAGTCCCTTGGAGCGCAGGAAATCCGGATTGAAGAGCTTCGACTGATAACGATTACCGTAGTCGCACAGTATCGTCACGATTGTATGCCCCGGACCAAGCTCGCGGGCAAGGCGGATCGCGCCGGCAATATTGATACCGGAGGAGCCACCGAGGCAAAGCCCTTCCTTCGTCACCAGATCGAACAGCACCGGCAGCGCTTCCGCATCGGAGACGCGATAGGAAAAGTCCGGCGTGAAACCTTCGAGATTGGCGGTGATACGGCCCTGGCCGATACCTTCCGTGATGGAAGAGCCTTCGGATTTCAGGACGCCATGCTTGTAGAATTCATAAAGGGCGGCACCCTCAGGGTCGGCAAGGCCGATCTTGATATCAGGGTTGAAGTCGCGCAGACCGTCGGCCACGCCCGCCAGCGTTCCGCCTGATCCGACCGAGCAAATGAAACCGTCAACCTTGCCGTCCGTCTGGTCCCAGATTTCGGGCGCCGTCGTTTCGATATGAGCCTGGCGGTTGGCAATATTGTCGAACTGGTTGGCCCAGATCGCGCCATTCTCATCGGTGGCGGCAAGCTGTTTTGCCAACCGGCCGGAGACCTTCACGTAGTTGTTCGGATTGGAATAAGGAGCGGCCGGAACCTCGACCAGCTTGGCGCCGAGAAGCTTCAGCGCATCCTTCTTTTCCTGGCTCTGCGTCTCGGGAATGACGATCACCGTCTTGTAGCCGAGCGCATTGGCCACCAGCGACAGGCCGATGCCGGTATTGCCGGCCGTGCCTTCCACGATGGTGCCGCCGGGGCGCAATTGCCCGCGCCGTTCGGCGTCGCGGATGATGTAGAGGGCGGCGCGATCCTTCACCGACTGGCCGGGATTGAGGAACTCCGCCTTGCCGAGGATTTCGCACCCCGTCGCTTCAGAGGCAGCCTTCAGACGGATGAGCGGCGTGTTGCCGATAGCACTGAGCGCAGAGGAATGAATGGTCATGATCGAGCCTTCTTGTCTGAGCGGAAATTAGGTGCCGTTATGTCCCGTTACAACCGCTTCAAGGCAAGAAATTATCTTCCCGGCTTTGGCTTAGCCACGCAAAATTTTGCCGATACCCAATTTTATGCGTTCTTCTTGACGTCGGCATAGGCCGCAAGCGCTCTTTCCCGCGCTTTTCCATGGTCAACGATCGGTAGCGGATAGGTCTTGCCAAGTTCGATGCCCGCCCTTTTCAGCACCTCCTTCGGCGCTTCGAACGGCTTGTGGATGTATTTCCGCTCGAGCTCTTCAAGCTCTGGCACGAACCGGCGCACATAATCGCCGTCGCCGTCGAATTTCTCTCCCTGCAATATGGGGTTAAAGATGCGGAAGAATGGCGAGGCATCCGCTCCCGAGCCAGCGACCCATTGCCAGTTGGCGGCGTTGGAGGCCGGGTCCGCATCCACAAGCGTATCGCGGAACCATTTCTCGCCCTTCCGCCAGTCGATCAGCAGATGTTTGATGAGGAAGGAGGCGACGATCATGCGCACCCGGTTGTGCATGATGCCGTGCTGCCACAATTGCCGCATGCCGGCGTCCACTATTGGATATCCCGTCATGCCTCGTGTCCAGGCCTTGAAGGATTTCTCGTCGTCCCGCCACTTAAAGGCGTCGAAACTGTCGTTCCAGTTCTTCTCGTCCAGCTCGGGGAAATGAAACAGAAGGTGGTAGCAGAATTCCCTCCAGGCGATCTCCTTGCGGAAACGGCTGATATCATTGGAGGCGATATGATGGGAAAGCCCTTTCGTCGCGTGCCAGACGGCAGCGGGCGATATCTCACCAGCAGCAAGATGCGGCGAAAGCAGCGAGGTCGCTGGTTTTGCCGGAAAATCCCGACCTTCTTCATAACCTTTCAGGGCGCCATCGATGAAATCATCAAGTTTTTCGCGCGCGCCGTTTTCGCCGGGCGTCCATATGTCACTGAAATCCTTCGCCCAGTCCGGCTTGGTGGGCAGCAATTTCCAGTCGGAGAGTTTTTCGGACTTCGGCCAGACCTCCGGCACCTCCAGGTTCTTGGGCGCATTCACCGGCGCATGTGGCTCCTCGCCACCCTCCAGCGCCCGCCAGAAGGGCGTATAGACGCGGTAAGGCCCGCCCGATTTCGTTTGCAGCCGCGATGGCTCATGCAGCAGCTGGCCAGAGAAGCTTCGCACCGTCAGGCCATCGTCGCGCAGCTTCTGTTTGAGTGCCGTGTCGGTGGCCATGCCGGCCGGATCATGACGGCGGTTCCAGAAAACCGCCTTTGCACCGGTTTCGGATATCAGGTGCCGCAACGTCTGCTCGGCATCACCGCTTAGAAGGACAAGATGGCTTCCGGCTTTTTCAAGCGCGGCGGAGAGGGCGAAAAGTGAATGGTGAAGCCACCATTCCTGCGCGCCGCCGAGCGGGCCGGAGGATTTTTCCCTGATATAGACGGGGATGACAGGCCCGCCATGCTCTACGGCGGCAAGCAAAGCGAGATTGTCCGAGAGGCGCAGGTCCTTGCGGAACCAGACGATGGCAGGGGAGGCTGTTGTCGGCATGTATGGACCCGGTTCACTTCCGCTTGAACGAGTGTTGAACCGCTTTGTTCCGCAAATCGGCTACAATGGGAAGATGGGGCACATGGTTTCTCGGGGGTTATTTTTTCGCTCTTGAAACCGCTGGTGAAGGGAACCAACTGGAGGAGCCGGCGTTTGTCGCGGGTTAATGAAGCATGGAAGTGCAATCAATGTTGCTGAACGATGTTAAGTGGGAAAAGCCCGTTACCATTTCCCTTGAAAACGGTGCCCCCCGGATTTTCAACGGCGTTTACGAAGCCTTCGATTTTCTCCAGCACGAATGGCCTGAGCGCGGAGATAAAGTGCATGAACAGGCATTGCGCCTGTGCCGTGCCTCGCTGATGGGCGACGTGGCGGGTGAAATCGCCCGCACCGCCTTCGTCGCGGCCAGCCGGCAGGCGCATTGCCTGATGGAGGACAAGGCGGAGGCACCGAATACGATCGCATCCTGAGCGTATTTCACGACCGATGCATTTTAAGGCCACCCAGCAAAATCGGGTGGCCTTGTTTTTTGGAGATAGGGTTTTTTGGAGATCAGGAAACGGGTTGTTTCGGACGCAGGATATGGCATCGTGTGCGCCGTAAAGCGGATGAACGAATACAATGACGAACCATTACGGCTATATTGTTTTTCCCACAGCGCTCGGCCATTGCGGCCTCGCATGGGCAGGGCGCGGCATAGCCCGTCTGCAATTGCCCGGCACCGACGCGGGCGAAACCGAAAAGCTTCTCCTCAGACGTCTGCCGTCCTCCACGATTGCGGTGCCGGAAACACGCACGCGTGAGGTGATCGCGATGATCACCCGTTATTTCAGCGGCGAGGCGATCGATTTCACCACCGTGGAACTCGATCTGGTCGGGCAGGAGCACTTCTTCCTCGATGTCTACGCAGTGGCACGGCAGATCGGCTGGGGCCGCACGACGACCTATGGCGGCATCGTGAAAGATCTCGGACTTGGCATGGAGAAAGCCCGCGATGTGGGGCAGGCCATGGCGAAAAATCCGGTGCCGCTTATCATTCCCTGTCACCGCGTTCTGGCCGCCGGCGGCAGGCTGGGTGGCTTTTCCGCACCAGGCGGAACCACTACCAAATTGCGCATGCTGGATCTCGAAAATGCCGGCCGCAACCGTGCCGATGAGGCGCAGGGTAGCCTGTTTTGAAGCAATGACAGATCATCGCGCATGAATAGCCGTCTGATTTTTGCCCATTTCTCGTCAAATTGTCGCTAAATTGTCACAATACACGGGCGCCCTCTAACATAAGGGCGAGACGTTTGAGAGTATCCGCGTTAATTCTATCCGTTGCCTTGTCTTTTACAGTCGTTGCATCGGCGTCGGCCGGCATGCTGAACCAGGCAGAAAAATACACCGGACTGCACGAGTCAAAGAACAATAAGAGCCTCAAGAACATTCTTGGCGCAAATCCGCGCAGCACCCCGTGGTGTGGCCTTTTCCTGCATGCGGTCGCCAGCAAGGCCGGCCGGCAATCTCCCAAATCCTTTGGATTTGCGAAGTCCTGGACATCTTTCGGTTACGCCGTTCCGGTCAACCAAGCCAAACCCGGCGACGTCGTCGTCATTCGAAACGGCCGCGGTTATCATGCAGGTATTCTAAAGAGCATGAGCGGCAAGACGGCGCAAATCCTCGGCGGCAATCAGTCCGGCCGGGTGCAGGTCTCCAATTTCAACCGCAAGGCAATCGTTTCTGTCCGCCGCTAACGACGGGGCAGCAGTATATTTCTGATAAAGGCGGGCTCTGACCCGCCTTATTCATTTCAAGAGGCCTACGGCTGCTCCCTGACGCCAGGTGCTGCCTCGCGTTGGTCGTCGTCCTCAAGGTCCGTGGCGACGATGAAGGCATCCTCGTGCTGCCGGGCCGCCTGCCGGCGGGCACGCAGGCTCATGCTCTCGTCCGGATAGATCTCTCCATCCTTGGCTTTCAGTTCACTGTCTGTCTCGAAGCGCGCCACGTCCTCATCGCGAATGTCGAGCGGTTCGGTTTTCTGTTTTTGCGGGGTGGTCATGGAATTGTCTCCTGCAGGTTTCTGCAGGACAAACGATCCGCGGTCGACGACGGTTCCCTTTCACGCGGAAATGCTCATTCCTTATGGGTCTTTGCGGAACAAACTCTGGCTTTTTCTGTTTTTTCAGTGGCACAATCAAAACCGGTGCAACAGGAAGAGGGAGGCCCGTTATGAGCCATGACCGCGAAGCCGCAATCCGTGAAAAAGCGCGCGCAATATGGGAGAGGGAAGGAAGACCCGACGGGCATCATGAGCGACATTGGGTCGAGGCGGAACGGGAACTATCCGCAGACGCGGAAGTAACAAAGGCTACAGGCGGAAATGGCGTGAAGAAATCCGCTGCCGCGAAGGCTTCGACGGCCAAGGCGCCCGCAAAGAAGGCACCCGCGGCAAAAGCCAAATCTCTGGCGGTAAAATCGCTTGAGAAGGAGCAGAAATCTGCGGGCAAGGACAGGGAAGACGATCTGACCGAGAGCCTTGAGGAGAGCTTTCCGGCAAGCGATCCTCCGGCGCTGACCAACGCCGCGAAGGCGACGAAACGGGCGGTCAAGAAAAGCTGATCCTACGCTTGCGACGAAGTCGCTGAGGAGGGCGAACCAGCGCCATCAACCGGGCTGATCGTTTCCTGCCGACATTGGCCGGACCGCTGGCCGGTCGCATGGACCGGCCAAAGTAGTGTTAGCCGTTAGCGGACAATCACGCCGTACATCTGGCCGTCACCGCGGTCGCGTGGGCGGTAGCGGTAATCACCGCGCCAATCCCGACGATCGCGCCATTCTCTTTGGTGTCGCCAGTTTCGGCGGTCGTAGTCGCGATAGTATCTGTCTCGATCATAAGAACGATAATAGACGCCAGACGAGTAATACCCGCCCGTCCGATATCCACTGTCGTCAACGCATCCGCTGAGGATGCCAACTGATACGAGGCAGATTGCTGCGGTTAGAAGCTTCATGATCTCGTCTCCCAATGAGCGACTTTAACGCGCCCTGATCTGCTCAGTTCCATTGCTGAGAGTGGGACTGCCGTGCTGAACCTCCGCTGAATAAATTATTTCCGCTAACAGCGGAGCACCGCGCCATAACCGTAATGAGAACAACACGACTTGGGAAAGGCTGCGCGTTGCTATCGAGGTTATGTTTCGTCACGAGGCGGCTGGTTTAATGCCAAATCGGCCAGCGGCGACCCGACAAGTACGGCATCACGTCATAAGAGAGACCAGCCAGACACCGCTCAGTGAATTTTTTAGCACTTATTTTGAAACATCTTCTGACTTCGTCCGTTTTCCCGAGCGTAAACGGAATGCAGCCAAATCAATAATGGCACAGTCTCGCGAGTATGGACTATGTAAGCGAATTATTGAGATTGGGCAGTTAGCGGTATGTTACTTTTCTCATTTGCAGAAAAGTGGCTCCCCGGGCCGGATTCGAACCGGCGACCTGTCGATTAACAGTCGAATGCTCTACCGCTGAGCTACCAGGGAACGTACGCCGCTTGGCGCGGTGTGAGCGGGGTAATACAAATGCTTTTCCGATTTGCCAAGCGGTTTTTTCAAAAAAAACGCATTCCTCTTGTTTTATCTCGCCGGAGTCCCGATTTTCCGGGCTTATCGGCGCTGAAAAATTTATCCACAGGCCAGATCAAAAAGGGCAGTAGGGAATGAAACTCGGTATGGACCACAGGACGGGTCGCCTCAACATCGGAAAGTGGAGCCTTGCCATGCCGCGTTCGCGGGTCGGCAGGATTGCCACCGGTTCGGCTCTGGTGGTTGGCGGAACACTTGGGTTTTTGCCCATTCTCGGTTTCTGGATGATTCCGCTCGGTCTCGTCGTACTCTCGCATGATCTGCCGGCGGTGCGCCGCGGGCGGCGTCGGCTGGCTGTATGGTGGGCATCGCGGCAGAACCGCCGCGAGACCCGCGATAGGGGCCGCTGAGGGGCCTAGCCGCCGATGGAGCTGCTGATGCCCTGTCCGGCCCAGAAGGCGGCATAGGCCAGCGCGGTAAAATAAATCGCCGTCAGTCCCATAAACAGATAGCCGCCAAGCACCGTGACGCCATCTCTCTGGATCATGCCTGCTGAAAGAAGCAGGATCGCCACGCCCGGCAATGTGTTGGAAAAGGGAATGAAACCGAGCGGCATCATCAGCAGCACGCCCGCCGTCATCAGCGCCAGCCCGTTTATCCGGTTGGCGACGATGCCCGTCGTCAGGGCTGGAATACGCGGGCGAATATATCCATCGAGCTTGGAGACGATGGCGACGCCTTTCTCCAGCGCGGGAACAAGCTTTGCCGTTTCCATCTGGCGGTCGAGGATTTTTGCCGGCAGCCATGGCAGGCGGTTCAGCGTGATTGCCAGGCTGACAAGGATGATCGCCGCACCGAAGACCGTGCTGACGCCCGGAATGGAAACCGGAATGAGAAAGGGCAGGGACGCGATCGCGCAGATAAGCAACAGGCCCTGTTCGCCGATCGCTTCCATCAACTCGCGCAACGTGATCGTCTGGCCCTGCAGCTTTCCGATCAGCTTTTCGAGCGTGGTGCTGAGCTTTTCAGACGTATCAGTGAATGCGAATTCGTTCGTCATGCGGCTTCCCGGGAGTTGTTTTACCTCCGGGGTTGATAACATTCATCCGGCCTCATGCCTATCGCCGATAGAAACGCAGCCTTCACATTTGGTCGAGTGATCCCGGTGAGATCAGTGCGAAACCCAGCTGCTGTAGGCGCCTGCAAGAAGAACCACCAGCAGAATGACAAGTATGACCGGATTGATCGATGTAACGAAGCTTACATATTCCATTATAACTTCCTCCTCATTCCTCCACCTCTTATTCTACAGCAAAAGGGCGAGTTAATCTACCGCAGGCTGAAATTTCGCATTGCAGCAACCGGCTTCCGAGAGGACGGGAAATGCTCGGCTTTATGATTTTTTGCGATGCAAAAATAAATCTTCCAACATTTGCCATTCTGTTGCGTTGTCTCTAATCCTCGCACGGGAGCCGGTCGCACCGGCCCGCGGCCTGCCGTCGGCAAACCGCATGAAGCACCACCGATATGCCTGCACTCCCTTCGCAACATTTTTCCCTGGGGACACGAAATGCTGAAAAACATCTATGCCTGGACGATGGCGCTCGCCGCGCGCAAAACGGCCGTGTGGTGGCTGGCGATCGTCGCTTTCGTGGAAAGCTCGGTTTTTGTCGTGCCTGCGGATGTGCTTTTCCTGCCCATGGTGCTGGCCAAGCCGAAAAAGGCGATGTTTTATGCGTTCGTGGCAACCGTTGCTTCGGTTCTCGGCGGCATTGCCGGCTGGTTTCTCGGCCATTATGCCTTTGAAAGCATCGCCCGGCCCATTCTCGAATTTTACGGCAAGCTCGACAGTTTTGAGCAGCTGAAGCACTCGGTGAATTACGAAACCATCGTTCTCCTGCTGGTGACCTCGGGGCTCGCGCATCTGCCGCCGATCAAGGTCGTGACGATCCTCTCGGGTGCCGCCAATATCAGCCTCGGCCTGTTCATTCTTTCGGCTGTCATCGCGCGCGGTGCGCGCTTTTTCATCCTCGCCGGGTTGCTGCAGAGATACGGGGAATCGGTGCGCCATTTCATCGAAAAACGTCTCGGCGCCATAACCGCCGCTGCCGCTGCCGCACTCATCGCGGTCTATGCGGTTTACGTTTTCGTGCGTTGACGAAGCGCAAATTTACACTCTTACAATACTGTCGCATATCTTTCAGCTTACTGTCAGAATCTACGGGTATCCGTTCTCTTGTCCAATGAGGGAACCGTTTTATTATGCGAAGATTCTGGAAGTGCTCCTTTTGGGGCATGGGTTTTGCTGTGCTTGCGGCAGGCGGTTACCTCTATGCCATTCAGCTCCTCGGCAATTTTCACGAGGTTGTCGCGGGGCAGTTTTATCGCTCCAATCAGCCCAGCAGTGAAGAGCTGGTTCGTTATGCCGAGGATCACGGAATCAAGACCGTGATCAATCTGCGCGGTGCAAACGAAGCCGAAAGCTGGTATCGCGACGAGCTGGAAACGTCGAGGAAGCTCGGCTTGAACCACATCGATTTCGGCATGTCGGCCAGCCGGGAGCTGAACATGAATCAGGTCAACCAGCTGGTTGCGATCATGCGCGATGCGCCGAAACCCATTCTCATCCATTGCAAGTCAGGCGCGGACAGAACCGGCCTGGCGACGGCGCTCTATCTCAGCCGCGTTGCGCGTCTCGGTGAAGAGGAAGCGGAGGGCCAACTGTCCATTCGTTATGGACATGTCGGCATTCCTTATCTCTCCGCAGCCTACGCCATGGACCGCACCTGGGAAAATGCGGAAAAAATGCCGATCATCGACGACTTCGCCATCGCATCCAACGAATATTGACGGCGGCTTTGGACAATGATCCCCAAGGCGGCGGTCGCGTGATCTCGACTTGGAGCTATCCTGAGGGTGCAGATCATCTGGACGGCATAAGCCTGTGGAACAGGTTTGGCCGAGCGCGTGCTGATACTGAGTGCACTGCCGGTATGCTTGGCCTGTCGCCAGGCGTACATGAGAGACGAAGTTTTTTATATATATTAGGAACTTATGCGATTTTATATTTAAGTTGACTATTTAGATCATCTTTTATAGAGCAGCGTTGTTTCAACGTCTGGATCGCATCATGACCATCAAAAAATTTATTGGCCGCATGGCCGCATCGCTCTTATCCGTTCTCTTTATCGCTCCCTCCGTTACGGCCGCAGAAAAGACCATCACCGACGTCATTGGACGTGAAGTGAAGGTTGATATACCTGCTAAACGCGTTGTTCTCGGGTTTTATTTCGAGGACTACATGGCGGTTGGCGGTGAAAAAGCCTACGATTCCGTCGTCGGCATTTCCCGTGAGGCCTGGGAAGGCTGGGTTCCCGCCAACTGGAAAATGCATCTCGCCCACCGCGCATCGCTTGCCGATATTGCCGATGTCGGCGAAGTCGAAGCCCAGACCTTCTCGGTCGAAAAAGTGCTGAGCCTCAACCCCGATCTGGTGATCCTCGCGGACTGGCAATACAAAGCACTGGGTCTCGATGCCGACCGTCTGGAAGAAGAGGGCATTCCCGTTGTCGTTGTTGATTATAACGCCCAGACGGTCGAACGCCACGTCGCTTCCACCCGGCTTTTCGGCCAACTCACCGGACAGGAACAGCGCGGCAAGGAAATTTCCGAATTTTACGCCGGTTCGCTGAAGGACGTCGCCGACCGCGTGGCGAAATCCGGTAAGCCGAAACCGAAGGTCTATGTCGAATTTGGCAATAAGGGGCCGGCCGAATATTCCTTCACCTACGGCAAGAACATGTGGGGCGCCATGTCCACTGCGGCGGGCGGCGACAATATCGCAGCACCCTTCGTCGAATGGTGGGGGCCGATCAATCCCGAGCAGGTTCTGGCCTCCAGGCCGGACGCCATCTTCGTTTCCGGCCGCGAAAACAACAAGAACCCGGCTGCGCTGCCGATGGGGCAGGCGGTGAAGGCTGCGGATGCCCGCGAAAAGCTCAAGGCCTTCGAAACCCGTCAGGGCTGGGGCGAGTTGCCGGCGATCAAGAACGGTCAGCTGTTCGGCGTTTATCAGGGTGCATCCCGCACGCTCTCCGATTTCGCCATGGTTCAATATATCGCCAAGCAGCTTTATCCCGAGCAGTTCAAGGATGTCGATCCGATCGCCAACTATCTCGGCTATTACAAGAAGTATCTGCCGGTCACGCCTGAAGGCACCTTTGCCATCGCCGTCAAGGATTGATGGCTCCGTTGCCGGCAGCGGAAAAGCACATTTGCTTCCCGCTGAAGGTTGGATTCTGCGGACGCCACCCCACGGCGTCCGCTTTTCAGCATCTTTTTTTCAAACAGGTTTTCCATGACAATTGCCGCCCGTAATGCCGAAGCCATCGGTGCGCACCGGCTGCGTGAACGTCGTCGCTGGCGCGTCGTCTCGATCTTTTTCGTGCTGATGGCGGTAAGCCTCGTTCTCGATATCGCCACAGGCCCCTCGCTGCTATCGCCCGCCGAAGTGGTGAAGTCGCTGACCGGCCTTGGCGAACGGGCGGCGATGACCGATTCCATCGTGCGCGGCCTTCGCCTGCCCATGGCGCTGATGGCACTTGCCGTCGGAGCGGCGCTCGGCGCCGGCGGCGCGCAGATGCAGACCTTGCTCAACAATCCCATGGCAAGCCCCTATACGCTCGGCATGGCGGCTGCGGCAGGCTTCGGTGCCGCGCTGGTGCTTGCGCTCGGCGGTCTCGGGCTGGATGCCATGATTGCCGTTCCGCTCGGCGCCTTCGTCTTTTCCATGCTCGCCGCGCTTTTCCTCTTCATGCTGGCCTCGATGCGGCAGATGACGGCCGAAACCATCATTCTCGGCGGCATTGCACTTCTTTTTCTGTTTCAGTCGCTCTTGTCGCTCATCCAGTTCCTGTCCTCCCCGGAACTATCGCAGCAAATACTCTTTTGGCTGTTCGGTAGCCTGACCAAGGCGACCTGGCCGACACTTGGCCTGACGGCCGCCGTCACCGCCTTGTGCTGCGCCCTGCTGATGGCAGATTGCTGGAAACTGACGGCGCTCAGAATGGGGGAAATGCGGGCGGCCAGCCTCGGCATCAATGTGCGCCGGCTGCGCATGAAGGTTCTCGTCATCGTCGCCATCATGACTGCGACGGCCACCAGTTTCGTTGGCGTCATCGGTTTCATCGGGCTGGTTGCGCCTCACATCGCCCGCATGACGGTAGGCGAGGATCAGCGCTTTTACCTGCCGATGTCGGTGGTAAGCGGCGCACTGATGCTGTCGGTTGCCTCGATCCTCTCAAAATCGATCATTCCCGGCGCTCTGTTCCCGGTTGGCATCGTCACCGCCATTGTCGGTGTGCCGTTTCTCCTGTGGCTGATTTTCGCTCCGAAGAGGCGCGGCCGATGATGGTTCTGGATAATGTTTCCGTTGAACGCGGCGGGCAGACCATTGTGAGAGACCTTACGGCTCGTCTGCAGGCCGGGCACATCCACGCGGTCATCGGCCCGAACGGAACGGGCAAGACAACCCTTCTGAGGGCAATCTTCGGTGACTTGCCGCTCGCCGGCGGCGCGATCAGCCTCGGCGATCGTCGCCTTGACGCCGGGGAAAGGGCAGCAAGGCACGGAAGGGACTGGCGGGATCGCTTCGCCTATATGCCGCAGGATACGGCCGCCGATATTGCGCTCAGCGTGCTGGAGGTGGTGGCGCTCGGTCGCTTCGGCCGGCTTTCGCTTCATATTGACGATGAAACGCTCGACCTTGCCATGACACGCCTGCATCAGGCGGGAATAGCCCATCTGGCGGGCCGGGAGATCGCCTCGCTCAGCGGCGGACAACGACAGATGGCGCTTTTCGCGCAGGTTCTGATGCGTGAGCCGCAGGCGATGCTGCTCGATGAGCCGGTCAGCGCGCTGGACCTTAGACATCAGGTGGCGCTTCTCGATCTGGTGCGGCAGGAAACCCGCACCAATGGCCGAGTGACGCTTGTCGTGCTGCATGATCTCAACCTGGCCTGCCAATATGCCGACAATCTGCTGGTGATTTCGGATGGTGCGCTGAAGGCGACTGGCGCACCGGGCGATATCGTCACGCCGGAGCTTATTTCCGAGACCTATGGCGTTGCCGTGGAAGTATTGCGCGACCGGCGCGGCAATCCCGTCATCCAGCCGGCGGGCGATCCGCCGCTCGAACATTTCAAAATCCTTGAAGGAATAATTGCATGAAACGATTTTTGATGACGCTTGCCACAGCTTTGGCCGTAATTCTGCCCGTCACGCCATCCCTTTCCGCCGAACACAAGGTCCTGATGCTCAATTACGGCAAGGATGGCGGCATGGTGTTCGAGCCTTCCTATGTGAAAGCGGAGCCGGGCGACACCATTGCCTTCGTGCCGCAAAATTCCAGCCACTATGTGCAGTCCTACGCGGTTCCGGAAGGCGCGAACCCCTGGAAAAGCAAGCTCGATGAGGCCTTCACCGTCACCGTCGATAAGGAGGGGGTCTATCTCTACTATTGCCCACCGCATCTGATGATGGCGATGATCGGCGTCATTCAGGTGGGCAAGCCCGTCAATCTCGAAGCCGTCAGACAAAAGGCCGAGAAGCTTCGGCCCAAGCTCGTGATGAAGAGCGAGAGGCTGGAAGTAGCGCTGGGGCAGGTGACATCGGCGCAATAACGCCCCGCCTTTCAAGCCGCGCCAATCCGCACAGAGTTGGCGCACAAGGGCCGATTACTGCGGTAGTTTCCGTTGCACTCCACAATCTGCGCCAAACACGGCTTGTGGAGTGTAAGTCGTCGGTTTAGTCGCGCCCGATATCCGGCGTCCACCCGCGCGTATATCCTTTTCCCATGATGGCGACGGCAAGGGAAAGCTGTTCCTGCAAATGCTCGATTTCGCAGAGAAGGGCCTCGACAGCCGCTTTCGCATCGCCGTCGTGACATTGTATGACGTATCCCGCGATGTCGTCAGGCCTGATGGGGGTAATTTTTTCAGCGTCGGACATATTGGGTGACCTCTCTTTTGTTCACTAAATGTTCTAATTTTAGCAGAGAGTCAACAAGGCAATGCGTGCCGTCCTTCGGCGGTGAGTCACGTTATAATTGAGCTTATATTTTCTGGAATTTAACCGGAGAACGCCTGAACAAAAAAGGGCCGTGGAGCCAACGGTCCCAGCGGGGCTTCGAGCCCAGGAACTTAAGGTTTGGCGTCGCAGAATCCCACGTCAATGAACCGAAGGATCCTCGCCTTCCAGAAAGCTGCGAATTCCGTCTTTCTCGCAGGTGGCCAGGAATTCTTCCCAGGCGTCCTTGTCGGTCGCGAAAGGCTCGTCCCAGGTGGTGACATCGTCGTGCTCGCTGATTACCTCGAGCGTCCAGTCTTGCTGGGTGCCAGCGGGCCGGTAAATATCAACGAGAACCGTGATACCGTCATCCTCAAACTCGCCCGAGAATTCCGAGTGTTCTATTTTTGTTTTTTTTGCCATCTCAGCACACCTAATTATCAGGCTTGGATAAATGCACACCCGAAACGGGTCTTTTCAATTCACGCATAGCGCCGGCGACAGAGAGCTAAAACAAATATAGCCAGCTCTGGGGGAACTGGCTATCTATCTGTTTTTAATGGTCGGAGCGGCGGGATTCGAACCCACGACCCCTTGACCCCCAGTCAAGTGCGCTACCGGGCTGCGCTACGCTCCGAACCTGAAAGCCGTTTATATATAAGCCTGTTAGGGCGCAAGCGGAAAATGGTCTTTTCATAAAAAAAGGAACAAGGGGTGTGGATGGCGGGAGAGGGCCGGAAAGGGGCAATGTGTCCTCTGGAGGAACCGCCGTCAAACGCATGACATATCCTCTTCCCATCATGGCCGGAACAAGCCACCTTGTTTGGCGTTCAATCGCAGCGGAATTGAAACTCAGGGAGACAATCATGTCCGAACTCGTCGTTGTTGGTTTTGACGGAACGGAAGAGGCCGATCGGGTTCTTCTGAAGCTTGCAGGTTTGAGAAAGGAATATCTGGTCGATCTCGAGGATGCCGTGGTCGTCGTCCGCGATGAAAACGGCAAGGTGCATCTGAAGCAGAGCGTCAATCTGACGGCGATCGGTGCAAGCTCCGGTTTCCTCTCCGGCGGTCTATGGGGCGGTCTCGTCGGTCTGCTGTTCCTCAACCCGCTGGCGGGTTTCGCCATTGGCGGGGCGATTGGTGCCGGTACGGGTGCACTTGCAGGTTCGCTTACGGATTTCGGCATCGATGACGATTTCATCAGGTCGCTGGGTGAGACTATCCCCAACGGCTCTTCGGCGCTTTTCGTGCTGATCCGCAAGGTGCAGCCGGAAAAGGTGCTGGCGGAACTGGAAGGCCTGCGCGGGCGTGTCATCAAGACCTCGCTGTCGCCGGAGCAGGAAGCGCAGCTGCAAAAGGCGCTGTCCGGCGGAGGCGAACCGGCTGCCGCGCCAGCTATCTGAACGAGTAAAACAGCAACGCTGCGGCATGGTTCATGTCGCAGCAATGCGTTTGAGGTGCCTGAACCGTTTATCAGACGGTCAGGGTGCCGTTCTTTGCCTGTGGCCAGGTGAGATAATAATAACGGCTGCCGACGCTGCCGAAAAACGCATTGTCGCCGGAGATGGTGTCGACATAAGCGCCGCTGGCGCCCTTGGCATAGATCGAGCCGTCGCGTTTCAGATGTTCCTTCAGAAAGTCGCTCCATCCAGTCGTGGTGATCTCAGTCGAAGGTTTGGAGGCGGTTTCTGTGTCGGATGCCACATCCCAGGCCTTGATCCGTGCACCCTCGGCCGGATCGGAAACCGTCAGCGTGCCGGCCTTCAAGGCTTCCAGCATGGCGTTGGCCTGCGACGCCTTGTCCGGATCCTTGCTCAGCTCCTCCAGCATTCCCTTCAGCCCTTTCATGAAATCGGCCTTGGTGATGTCGCCGGAAGAAGGCTGCGTATCCGTACCCTCGGTCTGCGTATCGTCGCCGGAAGCCTCGCCATATTGCGCCAGAAGCTGTGCCAGCCTGGTATTGGTGGAAGAGGAGCTGTCGATCCCATAGGAGCTGAGGAGAGCCGTCCGCGTCGAGGAGGATTGGTCGGCGGAACTGTCATCCTGCTGCTTGATGGCCTTGAGGGCCAGTCTCGTGGCGGTGAGGCGGGTGGAGAGGTCGATGGAGGAGACCATAGTGCTAACTGTTTCCATGATCGGGCGATACGCATCATTCGTATCGACCGGCTCGGCGGACATCGATCCCGCCTTTCGTCTCCTCTCATAAGAAGACCGGGTGCATCCAGGCCGCATTTTGGCTTGGGATGCACCCGGTCTTAATGGCCGGACTTTGCGCGACGCTTGCGCCTTAATTCTCCTGAACGGATACGCCGTTCGGACCGATGTTCATCTCGATCCCCTTTGGCTTGCTTTCTTCGTGCCAGACATAGATGCCAAGGCCGGCGATGACCACGATGAGGGCGCCGATGATGAGATAGAGATTATTGGTCTGCGTCATAAGATGTCTCCCCGTTTGACAATCAGAATCGGGGGCTAAACGCATGAAATGGTGTAAGGTTCCGTAAGGGTAGGTGTCTATGTGGCGCGTGGGCGGCGGCGCAGGCTCTCGCGTTTTTCCAGCGCCATGCATCCCCACAATATGCCGAGCAACAGGAAGAAATGCCGCCAGTGGTCGGTATCGATGACGGCGCCGATCATCACATGTCCAACGAAGGTCACCCAGGAAATGATCAGGAACGACTGCCAGGGGCGTGGCCGCAGCAGATGTCTAAAACCGGCTGCAATCGTCCAGCAGATGAGGGTGAGATAGATGACGAAGCCGAACCAGCCATGCGTGGTCAGGCTTTTCAGCCAGATATTATGTTCGGCGGCGGGAAAGATATTGTCGAATACCATCGGGCCAATGCCGAGCGGATGTTCCATGGCAAGCAGGAAACCGAGATAGTGGCGGGCAAAACGCCCGAGATGCCCGCCATCGTAAGATTGCACCGCCGAGGCGCGGCTGGAGAACAGATCCGCCACCTGCTTGAACTGCAGCGCGATGATGACAGCCGCGACCATCAGCCCCGCGGCGACGAGGAACAGCACGAGGATTTTCAGGCGAAACGCCGCCGTCCGCTCCTTCAGGAGCATGACGAAGACGAGGAGAATGGTGGCGAACAGAAAAAGGCCCCACGCCGCGCGTGAAAACGACAGGAAAATGCCAAGCGACAGGATGAGCAGCCCGACGATGCGCCAGGGCGCATGCATCGCCTTGCCGGTGAGAAGGCCATAGATGAGGTAAAGCGACGGTGTCACCAGGAAGGGACCGAAGACGTTGGGGTCCTGGAAGGCGCCCTTGGCACGATCGTAAAGGGTAAAGACCTCGAAGCCCGGAATGGCATGGAAATAACCGATGATGCCAAGCAGCGAGGTGATGAGCGCCGCCGTCAGCCAGGCCCGGAAAATCAACAGCAGCCGCTGGTACTTGTCTTCCACGATCGCCGCATAAAACACCGAGGTCAGCGCCAGAAAAGTCGAGACGGCGAGATAGAGCGGTCCCTCATCCAGATCGGCCATGGTGGTGAGAGAAAGATAACCGCCGACGTTGAAGGCAAGCAGCAGGCATAAAAGCAGGACGACGGTGCGCGAAAGGCGAAGGCCGAGCAGGAACCACAAGGCCACCTGTCCGACCATCATCAATTCGTAAGGCGCCGGTTCGGAAATCACGAAACCGGAGAGAAACACCCCAAACGCGATGAAGAGCGAGCCGATGAGCCGCATGGTGGCCAACGGTGCGTCAAAATTTTCCGCGTGCTGGTAACCGGTGTGGGTCAATAGGCATTTTCCGATTTGAGCAGCCGGATCGGCGTGAGGAACAGGATCTTCAGATCGAGAAACAACGACCAGTTCTCGATGTAATAGAGATCATATTCGGTCCGGAACTTGATCTTGTCGCCGTGGTCGATCTCGCCGCGCCAGCCATTGATCTGCGCCCAGCCGGTCACCCCGGGCTTGACCTTGTGTCGCGCGAAATAATGCTCCACCACCTCGGTATATTTCAGATCGCCCGTCTGCGCGTGAACGGCGTGCGGGCGCGGACCGACCAAAGAGAGGTCGCCGTAGAGAACGTTGAAAAGCTGCGGCAACTCGTCCATTGAGGATTTGCGCAGGAAGCGGCCGACCGGCGTGACGCGCGGATCGTTCTTCGTGACGGCCTTTTTCGCGGTGGGATCGCTGAGTTCCGTATACATGGAGCGGAACTTCCAGACATTGATCGTTTCATTGTTGAAGCCGTGGCGCTTCTGCTTGAAGAGGACCGGACCTTTGGAGGTCGTCTTCACGGCAATTCCCGCAGCCAGCATCACCGGCCAGAAAAGTGCGATCCCCAGGAGGCTGAAGGTGATGTCGAACAGTCGCTTCGCCACCGAATCCCAGTCGCGGATCGGCTTGTCGAACACATCCAGCATCGGCACCTTGCCGACATGGGAATAAGCGCGCGGGCGGAAACGCAATTTATTGGCATGGGCGGCGATGCGGATATCGACCGGCAGCACCCACAGCTTGCGCAGAAGCTGGAGAATGCGCGCCTCGGCGCTGAGCGGAAGGGCGATGATGAGCATGTCGAGCTTCGTCAGGCGAGCGAATTCCACCAGCTCCGCAAAGGTGCCGAGCTTGGGATAACCGGCGACGACCTCGGGAGATCGCTCGCTTTTCCGGTCGTCGAAAATACCGCAGATGCGGATGTCGTTGTCGGACTGCTGTTCCAGCGAACGGATCAGGTCTCTTGCGGCATCGCCGCCGCCGACGATGACGGCGCGGCGTTCCATGACACCATTGCGGCCCCAGTGGCGAATGGCAAAGCCGAGGATCAGCCGTCCGGCAAAAATCGCGATCGCGCCCGTTGCATACCAGACGGCGAAGGCTTGCCAGGAATGCAGCGTGTCGGGAAAGAAGAATAGAAGGAAACAGGCAATTCCCACGAAGGAAAGGCAGACGGCGCCCTGAATGCGGGCGAACATTTTCAGCGGCGTGCGCAGCGTCGGAAGCTGATAGCAATCACCCGCCTGCAGGAGAAAGACGCAGAGTGCCGCACCCAGCACGCCGCCGCTGAAAACCTTCAGGAAGGTTTCAAGGCCGCGATCGGCTGCAATGCCGTTGATGACGGCGGCTATGACCACGAGCATCGTGAATTCGAGAAGCCGCAATTGCCCGATCACCATGTTGGGTGAATGGTTGCCGGCGCGAAGCTGGTTGGCGATCTGCCGTGCAAGCGGGTTGAGAACGACGGTTTCGGATGCCGCAGCCCCCCCGGCTTCGTAGTCGGAGAGCTTCTTGCGCAATGACGCGAGATCGAATTGCAGTCTGTCCTTGTCAGTCTTGGTCATTGCTTTGGTCCGCACCATCAAGCGTATCGGCCCGAAACTCATATTCGATTTTCCACCGGACGATACGCAACTTCAAAGTGGTAAAGCCTCCCAGTCACGTCTGGATGGACGCAAGGGGCTCTACGAGCTGGAAACTAGCCGAAACATGCTAAGAAACGTTTATGATGAATTTCTACAGGACGGCTGGAATATACAATTAAAAATCGTGTTTTTGAAATGACTTTAGGTCGTCAGCAGGTCACGATAGAGTTTCATCATCTCATCGGCCATGACAGGGGTTGAAAATTTCGCCTTGAAGCCGTCGGGACGGGGCATGACCCGCAGCGCCCAGTCGGCATCCTCCGCATCCTTGACCATGATCCGCGCCAGCGCATCGGCGTCACCGGCCGGAACAAGCGCCTCGCTGTCTTCTCCAAGAACTTCGGGAATGCCGCCGACATGCGAGGCAATGACGGTTTTTCCCGCCGCAAGCGCTTCCAGAACGATATAGGGCATGGCTTCGGCGCGCGAAGGCACCACCACGGTGGCGGCGAGTTCGAAGGCCTGTCTCGCGGGCATGGCCGCATGCATGGAAATGCGTCGGGAAAGCCCGGCCGTGTCGATCATCGCCGCATATTTGTCCCTGTCGGGTCCGTCGCCGACGATGACGCCGGACATGGGCTGGCCGATGCTGCGCTCCATTTTTGCGAAGGCCCTGATGAAGACATCGGGTCCCTTGAGGTCACGCAACATGCCGATATAGAGGAAACGGGCGGCACCTTCGCGAGGAGGGACGGTTTCGAATTCGCTCTCCTGGACGCCGTTATAAATCATTGCGGTGCGGGTGCGCGGCTTGCCGACCTTGGCTTCGTAAGTCTCCTGCTCGAAATTGCAGACGAAGCAGAGCGCATCGGTGAAATGCTCCTGAAATCGCTCCAGCCGCAGGAAGAGCTGCCCCTTCAGGCTGTTTCGGGCATAATGCAGGCTGCCGCCATGCGGTGAATAGAGGCGGGCTACGCGATACCTGTTCGCCCGCAGGAGTGAGCCGATCAGCCGGGCAAGAGCGCCACCCTTGGCGCTGTGTCCGTGCAGAATGTCCGGCCGCAAACTTTTGATGTGCTTGTAGGATTTCCACAGCGCTAGGAGGTCGCCGGGGCTGATCGACCGGCGGATGGGCAGGCGGGTGAGGCCAAGCTCCAGCATCGGGGTGATCTGCGCGAAAAGCCGTTCCTCATGCGCACCGCCGGTGGAGCTGTCGCAGACGATGCCGACCTTGTGGCCCTGCCTGACGTGTTCCTCGATCAGATCGCGCACATGGCGGAAAACGCCGCCCACGGGTGAGCGGAAACAATGAATGATGCGCAGGGGAGGGCCGTCATCCGACACGTTCACCGCTCCGTTTTTTAGAAGAAGCGTTCGCGGACATAGACGGTATCGCCCGCCAGAATGGGTGCGGTGATACCGATGCGGCCGGTCATCACCTCGGTATTGATCTTGCGGGTAATGTCGACATCGGCCTGGTTGGCACGCGGGGTGAAACCGCCGGCAATGGCGATGGCGTTTTGCACGGTCATGCCCGGCACATAGGAATATTGGCCGGGACGACCCACTTCACCCATGATGAAAACAGGACGGTAACGGTCGATTTCGATGGTCACGTCGGGATCGCGCAGATACCCCTGCCGTAGCTTGGCGGCGATGGCGGCTTCGAGTTGCGGCAGCGTCTTGCCGCGTGCGGGAACCTGGCCGACGAGGGGGAAGGCGACGTAACCCGCCTGATCAACGGTATAGGTATTGGTCAGCCCGACCTGTTCGAAAACGTTGATGCGCAGCCTGTCGCCGCTATCGACGTGATATGGTTGCAGCGCAGTCTCATTAAATGAGCGCGGTGCGGGTTGATATGCCGCGCAACCGGAAAGGGCCGTCAAAACGGCGAGCGTCAGTGCGGTGACATGTCGTGATCCGGCGAGCGGCATCTCATCTGGCTCCGAGTCGATCTTTGACCATTCTTATCGTTCTGTTAGGGTTAATGGCCGGTAAACGTCAGGCGCGAGCGATGGTAATATCGGCTTTATTTCGTCGGATTCTCCGAGATTAACGGTTGTGTTACCGGCAAGACTTAAGCTTCGCGAAAATTGGCCATCTATATTTGAGCGCCCGAGGTTTGTCTCGGTTACGGAGCTTGCATGAACGGCGATCGCATTGACGACAGGGATGTGGATATCGACCTTGCGCAACTTGCTGCGGCGATATGGCGACGCAGGGGGCGGATCGCGGCGATTACCCTTCTCTCCGGGGGCGCCGCCTTCGTGGCTGCCAGCATGATGTCGCCTGCCTATAAGGGCGAGGCGCGCGTGCTCATCGAATCCCGCGCGGCCTCCTTCGGCGCGTCGCAGCAGTCCAATGCACCCGCCGAACCCGTGCTCGATGAATTGACCGTTTCCAGCCAGGTGCAGATCCTGCAATCAGTAGACCTCATCAAGCAGGTCGCGAAAGACATGAAGCTTTATGAGCTTGATGAGTTCGATCCGGAAGCCCATCCTTCCTTCGTGTCGCAGCTGCTGGTCGGGGTCGGCCTCAAGAAGGATCCGCTTCAGGTGCTGCCCGAAGAACGGGTGCTGAAGGCCTTCCGGGAGAAGCTGCAGGTCTATCAGGTCGAAAGCTCGCGCGTCATCACGGTCGAATTCTCCTCGCAGGACCCCAAGCTCGCATCCGCCATCCCCAATGAGATGATGAAGGCCTACATTGCGCTGCAGAGCGGCGCGAAGCTGGACACCAGCACGGAAGCGGCACGCTGGCTGGAGCCGGAAATCGCCAATCTGCGCGAAAAGGTGCGAGAGGCGGACAGGAAGGTCGCGGATTATCGCGCCTCGTCCGACCTTCTCTCGGCCGGGCAGGGCGAGACGCTTGCCACGCGGCAGCTCAGTGACATCTCTACCGAACTCGGCCGTATCCGTGGCGAGCGCGCCAATGCGGAAGCGAGAGCCGAGGGCGTGCGCAATGCGCTGGCAAGCGGCCGCGCGCTCGATACCTTTCCCGATGTCGTCGGCTCCCCAACGATCCAGAGGCTGAAGGAAAACGAAACGACGATCCGCAGCCAGATTTCCGATCTCACCTCCTCGTTGCTGGAGGGCCATCCGCGCATCAGGGCGCTGCGCAACCAGCTGACCGGCATAGAGCGGCAGATTCAGGAAGAGACCCGGAAGGTGCTCGCAAGCCTTGAAAACGAGGCGAATGTATCGCGGTTGCGCGAGCGGCAGCTCGTCCAGCAATTGAACGTGCTGAAATCGGAAAGCGTGCGGGCCGGTGAACAGCAGGTGGGGCTCAACGATCTCGAGCGCGAGGCCTCGGCCCAGCGGCAGCTTCTCGAAACCTATCTCGCCCGTTACCGCGAAGCGACGTCGCGTGCAGGCTCGGTGGATTCCACGCCCGCCGATGCCCGTGTCATTTCGGCAGCGGTGGAACCGCGTGAACCCTATTTCCCGAAAACCGGCGCCATCACCATTGTTGTGACGCTCGCAGCCTTTCTGCTTTCCTGCATCGTCGTCATGCTGGTGGAACTTTTCACCGGCCGGGCTCTGAAGCCAGTGGGCCGGAGCCAGGTTCCGCCGCTCTCCGATCCGCCACCGCCGGCACGCGCACGGGTCGAGGCGGATGAGGTGGCGGACGTACCGGAACAGCCCGTCACAGAGCGTCACGAGCCAATTCAGCCGGCTCCCCAGGCCATACCGGTCGCGGCGCACCATAAGCTCGCCGAGGAGGAGCGGCAGGTGCCTGTCGCGGCCATGGCTGCGATACCGGCCTTGCCAAAGGAAGATGCGGCTGCGGTGCAAGAGGCGGCAGAAGAGGACATCGACACGTCAGACGATTTTTCGATCGATGCCGTTGCGGATTTCCTTGCCACGCGGCTTGCCAAGCCGGTCGCCGCCGTCGTGTCTCCGGCCGGTGATAGCGGTTCGACCTCAACCGTGATGCTGGCGCGCGCCTTGTCCGAAATGGGCCGGTCGGTCGTTCTCGTTGATATGACGGCGTCCGGTTGTCCGACGCGGCTGATGGCACCCGAGGCCGGGCTTCCCGGGGTCATGGACCTTCTGGCCGGTGCGGCCGCCTTTGGTGAAACCATTCACGGAGACCGGCTGTCCGATGCCCATATCGTGCCGCGCGGCAACGCCCAGCCGCGTGAGGCCATGCGCGCCATAGACCGCCTGACGATGATCCTCGGTGCATTATCCGATGCCTACGACACGGTTCTCGTCGAATGTGGCGCGGTGCAGATTGCAAGTCTTGAAAAAATGCTGCGCAATCTGCCGGCGGAAATCATCGTTTCCGTTCCCGGCCGGGATGGCGAGATGCTGGAAAAGACGCTCGATGACCTGGTGGCACAGGGCTATGAGCAGGCGCTGCCGATGACCGGCATGCGCAAGCCGGATCATCTGAGCGCCGCCTGAGGGGTGGCGAAACCCCGCTCAGTCGGCGGCCGCGGCTTCCGCTCTTGGCCGCCCGGCGCGAAAACGCTGGATCAGCGCATAAAGCGCCGGATTGGATTTGATCAGGCTCTTCGTCCGGGCGATGGCGACATAGGCAGAGGCCGCTGCCCGGCCCTTCAGCGTCACCGGCAGGAATATATCGTGCTGCGCGGTGGAAAGCGGGCACCAGCTGCGTTTGTAGAGCTGATCGCCCACACCGAAATCGAAAATCGCCGCCTTATCGCGGCACGCCCTTTCGATCATCAACCAGAACAGCAATTCGCCGGGGCTGAGTTCCGAAACGGATTCATCTATCGAACCGAACTGGCAGATGATGTGATCCTGCTTGCGCGAAAGACCTGCTACGGCAGCGATGATGCCTTCATTTGCGCCATGCAGGCGAATCGCGTGCAGTTCCAGCAGGGTATCCGTACCCGTTTCCGGGAAGTTGGCGAGATCGTAGAAAAAGTCTTTCACCGATTGGTCGCGAAAGACATCGGGAATGCCCTGCGAGGCAAAACGGTTGGCCTTTTGCCGGAAGAATGTCTGTAATAACTCGCATTTTTCCTGCGGGGATCGGGCGATCACATGGCTGTAGCCGCCCATTTCCTCCGCCCTGCGGCTCTGGATTCGAAATTTCTTCCGGCGTCTCTTGGCATTGACCTGCCGAAGCGTAGCTTCGAAACTGTCGAGCAGCGGAAGCTGGAAGGCCGGGTTCTGGTTTTCGACGGAAGCCAGATAGGAGAGCGGACTGGTTCTGCCGCGCCAGATCAAAGGGATGTTCTGCAGCGCCAGAATATCGGCCCGGCCATCAAGCAGCTTGCGTGCCTCGCGGGCAATCGCCGCAGCGATTTCCTGTCCCGCTTGTTTCGCAAAAGCCGGTTCGAAAAGCCCCGTATTGATATTGTTGAAGCGGCCGCCGGGAAAACGGGCCTTTCGGATGCCGCCCTCCTGCACGATTTCGAGCGGAAGCAGGAAGATGGTCTTCCCCTCCTGTCGGCCGCGCAGGATCAGGAGGCCGCTCTCCTGCGTTTGCGCCCAGATGGAGCACCAGCCAAAGCCCTGATGCAGGGAATTGAGCGGGTCGTTTTCCAGCTGTTCCCAGTCGGAGCGGATGGTCGTTGCGTCATCGACGAGATCGATCACCAGACGATCGGCACCCCGCCGCTCGTTGTGCACGGCGGTCGGCGCTTTATCCTCGCTGATTGTGACCGGCCCCTCAGCCACCATCCACTCTCTCCGGTTGTTTCGGTCGGACTATATCGTTGAGCGGCAAACAATCGGTTTATAAAATTGCGACCTCAGGGTGTCGCGTGGCCGCCCGCTTAGCCCCGCTTTTTTGAGCCGGCCATCCATTTGATGATCAGCATGGCTGGCAGAATCCATAAGAGTCCGCTCAGCACGAAATAGGCGAGATGCACCCACCAGGGCGATTGCGCCAGCGTCGCCGACGCGATGGCCGTCGCCGCCACGGCGTAAACGACGACGAGGCAGATAATGACGACGGTGCCGATGAGCGATCTGAGGCGAGGGTGCATGAAATCTTCCGCTATTGAACATGTAGGACGACTATAGCGCCGCGACCCCATGCCGCAAACCCTGAGGCCTTGTTTTGTGCTGCCGGTTGGGGCTAATCAACATGACTGTATGATGGAGACCCGAAAGATGCGTTCGAACGGCATGACGATGGCAAATGGTTCTGTGGACATGGTGGTAGAGGCCGCCCTGCAGAAACAGGAGAAGGACCGTCGACTGCTGCGCATCTGGCTGCGCGTCGTGCTTTTCACGCTCTTCTGTCTGGTCCTCGTCGGCGGCGCCACGCGGCTCACCGAATCCGGCCTGTCGATCACGGAATGGAAGCCGATCCACGGCGCGATACCGCCGCTTTCCGTGGCCGAGTGGGAAGAGGAGTTCCAGCTCTACAAGCGTATTCCCCAATATCAGGAAATCAACAAGGGCATGTCGCTCGATGAGTTCAAGACGATTTTCTGGTGGGAATGGGCGCATCGCCTGCTTGCCCGCACCATCGGGCTCGTCTTCGCCCTCCCGCTTGCCTTCTTCTGGCTCACCGGCCGCGTTGAAAAGCGCCTGCGCCTGCCGCTGGTAGGCCTTCTGGCGCTTGGCGGTTTCCAGGGCTTCGTCGGTTGGTGGATGGTGTCATCAGGCCTCGTCAACCGCACGGATGTTTCACAATATCGCCTCGCCACCCATCTGACGATCGCCTGCCTCATCTTCGCGGGCTGCATGTGGATATTGCGCGGACTGTCGCATCATTCGCCTGATGCGGCGGATGAGCGGACGGGCAGGGGCTTTGCCGCGCTGCTGACGGTGCTCTGTCTGTTCCAGATTTATCTTGGCGCGCTGGTGGCGGGTCTGAATGCCGGCCTGTCCTATAATACCTGGCCGCTGATGGATGGTTCGCTCGTGCCGGGTGATCTCTTCCTGCAGCAGCCCTGGTGGATCAACCTCTTCGAAAACCCGAAGACGGTGCAATTCGCCCATCGCCTGGGTGCCTACACGCTGTTTGCCGCCACGCTTTGGCATATGGTGTCGATGGCCCGTGCCTTGCCCGGTACGCCGCATGCCCGCCGCGCGGTGCTGTTCTTCGTGCTCATCTCCATTCAGGCGGGGCTCGGCATCACCACGCTTCTGATGCACGTCGATATCCATGTCGCGCTCGCCCATCAGGGCATGGCGCTGATCGTGCTCGCCTTTTCGGTCGCCCATTGGCGCGGTTTCATCGGCGAATATCCGACGCCCGTCGCGGTCGAAGTCAGGGACTGACGCCGCTCAAAACTGTTTCAGGACTGCCTTGATTGTTGCCGCGACGGCGAGTTCGTTGTCGCGCTCTTGCGCATTTTCGTCCTCTTCGTGCCAGGTGGCCGAAAGGCAGCCATAGGCGAAGGCATATTGCAGCAACAGCCGTTCGTTCCGTTGCAGCGTCCGGGAAAAGATTGCCGCCATGGAAGCAATGCGTGCTTCGCTGCGGGTGAGGTCGAAACGGTCGAGCGGATTGGAGAACATGTTGGCGACATCGAATGCCGCATCGCCGATCAGGCCCGCCGGGTCGATGATGATCCAGCCGCGATCGCTGTGCATGATATTCTCGTGGTGCAGATCGCCATGCAGCGGCTTGATATCCCGCTGCTGGTCAATCAGCGTCTGCGCAAGCCTCGCTGCCTCGACAAAGGGGCTGTCGATCCCGTCGGAACGATCCTGCTCGGCCTTGCGGAACAGGCTTTCGAAATAGAGCGGCAGCGTCAGCAGGCTGGACGGCGGCGGCTGTTCGGATGGCTGGTGATATCTAAGCAGGACCTCGGCGGCGATTTCCGTGGTGGCATCGTCGTTGCCGTCGCGGAACAGCACGTCGCGAAGGGTCTCCTTGCCGGCATGTTCCATCAGTAGAATGTTGTCGGAACAGTCGAGCAGTTCGACGCAGCCGATACCCGCGCGCCATGCGATGAAATCCGCGCCGCGTAGACTGTCTTTCAGCACCTTCTTTTTCAGAACCTTGGCAATGGCAAGGGAGCCGTCCTTGCGCATCAGCTCATACACGATACCGGCCGGTGTATCGGCGATGCGTTTCGCGGCCTCGATATTCCACGAGGCCGGAAAAGACGGTGTCTTGCTGCTCATGCGGAGAGCATCAACTCCATGTTCTGCACCGCCGCGCCGGACGCGCCCTTGCCGAGATTGTCGAGCAGCGCCACGAGATTAATATGCTCACCATCCGGCGTACCGAAGACGAAGAGCTTCATCGTGTCCTTGCCGGCCAGTTCCTCGGCATCGATGCGGGAAAGCCCCTTGCTTTCGGCAAGCGGCACGACGCTGACGATGTCCTGACCCGCATAGTGCGCGGTCAGCGCGGCATGGATGGTTTCGATATCAGTGCCTTCCGAAAGGTCCGCAGCAAACAGCGGAACCTGGACGATCATGCCCTGCGGGAAACGTCCGACGGAGGGCGCAAACAGCGGTGCGCGGTCGAGCTGGCCGTGAATGGTCATTTCCGGCACATGCTTGTGCTTCAGCGTCAGGCCATACAGGAAATTATTGGCGCTGATCGCGTCGTCGCGGCTCTGGTCTTCCATCTGCGCGATCATCTGTTTGCCGCCGCCGGTGTAACCGGAGACCGCATTGACGCTGACCGGATAACCATCGGGCAGGAGGCCCGCGGCGCGCAGCGGACGCAGAAGCGCGATCGCGCCGGTCGGGTAGCAACCCGGATTGGCGACGAAACGGGCGGAACGAACCTTCTCGCCCTGATCCCGATCCATTTCGGCAAAACCGTAAGCCCAGTCCTGATGAACGCGATAGGCGGTCGAGGTGTCGATGATGCGGACATTGTTGTTGCCGGCCACCATGGAGACGGCCTCCTTCGAGGCATCATCCGGCAGGCAGAGGATCGAAATGTCGGCGTTGTTGAGCATATCCTCGCGCATCGCGGCATTGCGGCGCTCCGCTTCGGGAATGGACAGCAGTTCAATATCGCGGCGACCGGCAAGGCGCGTGCGGATCTGCAGACCCGTGGTGCCGTGTTCGCCATCGATGAAGATCTTCGCTGTCATGTCCTTGTCCTGACTTTTCAAAGGGTTGCGAGATTAATCGGAATCATTTTTCTAAGTGTCGGCCTCGTTGTCAGCCGGCCTTCGCCAGCCGTTCGGCGCGCAGGCCAAGCATATACATTGCAACGGTGGCTCCGGCAATGGCGGTAATATCAGCATGGTCGTAAGCGGGTGCGACTTCCACGACATCGGAGCCGCGAATATCGAGTTTTCCGAGCCCGCGCAGAACCGAGAGTATTTTGGCGCTGGTCGGCCCACCGGCGACGGGTGTGCCGGTCCCCGGTGCAAAAGCGGGGTCGAGGCAATCGATATCGAAGGTCAGGTAGGTGGGCATACCGCCCGTGTGCTTGACGATCAGCGAAGCAATATCGCTCGCCCGCATTTCTTCCACTTCGTAACCATGGAGAACGCGGATGCCGAAATCGTCAGGCGCATGGGTGCGGATACCGATCTGGATCGAACGGTCCGGGTCTATCAGCCCGTCGCGCACGGCGCGGGCCACAAAGGAGCCGTGGTCGATGCGCTTGCCATCATCGAACCAGGTGTCCTGATGCGCATCGAACTGCACCAGCGCCAGCCGCCCATGCTTGGCCACATGCGCTTTCAGCAATGGCCAGGTGATGAAGTGATCCCCGCCCAGCGTCAGCAGATAATCCGTCTTGGAAATGATGCTGCGCGCTTCTGTTTCGATCGTATCGGGTGTTTTCCAATGGTTGCCGTAGTCGAGCAGACAGTCGCCATAATCGATGGTCGGCATATGGGCGAAAAGATCGCGCGCGAAGGGATATTGCGGATCATTGTCGAAGATCGCCGAAGCACGGCGGATGGCTTGCGGCCCGAAGCGCGCACCCGGCCGGTTGGAGGTTGCCGCGTCAAAGGGAATACCCCACACGGCCGTCGAAACACCCTTGAGGTTCTTCGTGTATTTACGCCGCATGAAGGAGAGGACGCCCGCATGGGTCGGGTCGGTGGCGGCCGAAGTCAGCGTTGTCGAGGTAAAGGCATGGTCGATTGTTTTGGCCGGCATATGTCACCCCATCGCGTTTTGCGCTGAAGGTGCTGCCTTCTCGCCGAAAAAACAAGGGAGAATAGCCATGAAAAAAGGCGGAGCCGAAGCCCCGCCTTTCGAAGTTCTGAACGAACCGTTCTTGGAAGCGATTAACGCTTGGAGAACTGGAAGGACCGGCGGGCCTTGGCCTTACCGTACTTCTTACGCTCGACAACACGGCTGTCGCGGGTCAGGAAGCCACCCTTCTTCAGAACGGAGCGCAGGCCCGGTTCGAAGTAGGTGAGAGCCTTGGAAACACCGTGACGTACGGCACCGGCCTGGCCGGAAAGACCGCCGCCTGCAACCGTTGCAATGATGTCGAACTGACCCGAACGGGCAGCTGCGACCAGCGGCTGCTGGAGGATCATCTGCAGAACCGGACGTGCGAAATACGTGGTGAAATCGCGGCCGTTGATGATGATCTTGCCAGAACCGGCCTTAACCCATACGCGGGCTACGGCGTTCTTGCGCTTGCCGGTCGCGTAGGAGCGGCCGAGGGTGTCAACCTTGCGGACGTGCACGGGAGCCGAAGCTTCCGATGCCGGGGCGAGGTCTTTCAGAGAGGAAAGATCGGCCATTATCAGGCGCTCCTTACGTTCTTCTTGTTAAGCGCGGCCACGTCGAGAACGGTGGGCTGCTGTGCTTCGTGCGGGTGGTTCGAGCCGGCGTAAACGCGCAGGTTCTTCATCTGGCGACGGCCGAGCGGGCCGCGCGGGATCATGCGCTCGATAGCCTTTTCAACGACGCGCTCCGGGAAGCGGCCTTCGATGATCTGGCGAGCGGTGCGCTCCTTGATGCCACCCGGGTGACCGGTGTGCCAGTAGTACTTCTTGTCGGAATACTTCTTGCCGGTGAAGGCAACCTTTTCCGCATTGATAACGATGACGTTGTCGCCATCATCAACGTGGGGGGTAAAGGTAGCCTTGTGCTTGCCGCGCAGGCGGGTTGCAACGATGGTGGCGAGGCGACCAACAACGAGGCCTTCGGCGTCGATGATGATCCACTTCTTCTCCACCTCAGCGGGCTTCTGAACGAAAGTAGACATGGATTTCACTTTCTAACGTGGACCCGTCACACTCTTGACAAAAGAGCATACGGGCGTTTCTTGTTGCTTGATTTGGTTGCCGTTAAAGGCAACCGCAAATGACCCTATTCCGGCTGGAATCCGATCTGGCGCGCTTATACGGTGTGTGGGTGAAAGCGTCAATATGACCGATTTTGCAGGCTGTAAAAATAAACAAATAAAAACAGCACGTTAGCAATGGGGTATTATTTTACCCCATAAAATTGACCCATTTTAACCGAGCCGCATCACCAGAACGCCCGCTGCAATGATGCCGCCGGCGAGATAACGCCAGATGCTGGCGCGTTCCTTCAGGATGACGACGGAGATCACCAGCGCAAAGAGAATCGAGGTTTCACGGAGCGCCGCGACGACGGCGACGGGGGCCTTGGTCATGGCATAAAGCGCCAGACCGTAGGACAGAATGGAGCCGCCGCCGCCGATCAGGCCGCGCCACCAGTTGCGCCGCACATGCCGCGCGACCGGGCCGACGCCACGCTGGTAAAAGGCAAAACCGAACAGCAGCACCGGCGGCAGAAGCGACATCCACAGCGTATAGGAGATCGCATTACCGGAAAGCCGCGCTCCCACGCCGTCGACGAAAGTGTAGGAAGCGATCACGAAGGCGTTGAGAAGGGCGACGAGGATCGCCTTTCCGCCGCCGCGCCGCGCTTCGAAAGCGAGCGTCAGGATACCCGCAGAGATGACAGCGATGCCGGCGAGGGCGAGAGGACTTAAAACCTCGCTGAGGAACAGGCTGCTCGTTGCCGCCACGATCAACGGAGCAACGCCGCGCATGACGGGATAGACGAGGCCGATATCGCCGATCGTATAGGCGGCGGCGACAAGGCGGAAATAGGCGAATTGCAGAACGGCCGAGGCAATCAGAAAAGGAATGGCCACCGGCGCGGGAAAGGGCAGGAAAGGCAGGAAGGGTAAGGAGCAGGCCGCAGCCCCTGCCGCAATCAGCGAGGCGTCCAGCGATTTGTCGGATCCGGATTTGACCAGCGCATTCCATCCGGCATGCAGCACCGCGCCGAGAAGCACCAGAAGAAGAATGTCAAATGTCACAATAGAGACTCGCTCGCCGGCTACTTTGAGCAACCTATAGCATTGGTTTGAAAACCGGAATCGATTTTCGGCGATGTGGCGAGCGCTTTCCGATTATTGGGCGCGTGTTTTTAGCCGCGGGAACTGTCCAAGCCCGGCGTAATCGCCGCAGATATTGCTACACGCGTAAAATTTGCGCTTTGTGCATGTTATGGGGAAGCGGAATGATTTTGCGCGGGCGCGATGGGGCGTTCTGCTCAGGATTTCATCTGTCATAACCCGGCGCCAGCGCCGGATGCACGGCTGCAGTTCGACGTCAGGGCTTGTTTCGGTTGAAAATACGACCTCATCTGTCAAATATTCCCGCTGATATCCCGTTCGTATTTTGAAGGCAGGGTGTATCAATTTGAGGATGAAAGAGTTGAAAATAAATTTCTTAAATCTTACCAATACCAAACTGTAACGTTGCAGTTAGATATATTGATTGGTTTCCGACATAACTTTTTGAAAATTAGATATGCCTAATTTAACTGTGAACGGAATGAAAACAAACAGGAGACGAATGGCGCATGAATTGCACGTCAATGTTGTTTGCGCCGGTATTCAGGCCTGTCTGCGTCATCTGGGAAAACTGGACATAAATAGTCAATAAAATCTGAATTCCCCTGTTTGTTGAAATCATTTTGCGTGGACGAAAAATGACCGTCGCGAGACGGTCACCCCTCCCTGGCAGCGATTTTCAGGCGGACGGGGGTTCAAGAGGATGAAGAGGCTTCCTAGATGGGAGGGGCGGGCGCGATCGATAGCTTCAGGGCATTGTTCGCGAAATTATGCAGGAGACGCTATGCTCGGGGGGCTTTCAGATGGCGGATTTGCGCTGGCGTTCTTCAAACCAGGTGACGTTCCAAAAGGGATAAGTTGACATGCAGCATGATACTTACGAGCCCGACTATCTCAGAAGAATTCTGACTGACGTCAAAACCATCGCCCTGCTCGGCGCTTCTCCCAACCCCGACAGGCCGAGCCACGGCGTGATGCGCTTTCTGCTGTCAAAGGGTTACCGTGTGTTTCCGGTCAATCCAGGGCAGGCGGGCAAGGAGATATTGGGGCAGAAGGTCTATGCCAGGCTCGCCGATATCCCGGAGGCGATCGATATGATCGATGTTTTCCGCGCGCCGGAATATTTGTCGACCATTGTCGAAGAGGCGATTTTGCTGCCCGAAAGGCCACGGGTTATCTGGGGCCAGCTTTCCGTTCGCGACGACAATGCCGCCGCCAAGGCGGAAGCCTATGGCATCGAAGTGGTGATGGACCGTTGCCCCGCAATTGAGTATCCGCGTCTCAATATTGCGCGATAGTTGGTACGGATTGCACTTATCATTTGACGCCAAGACATTATGATCCCTTCAAAATTCCAATGGAGGAAACATAATGTCGAGCAACAATCCCGGATTTTCGACGCTGGCCGTTCACGCGGGCGCGCAGCCTGATCCGACCACCGGCGCACGCGCGACGCCGATTTATCAGACGACGGCCTATGCCTTCCGCGACGCCGATCACGCCGCCGCTTTGTTCGGGCTGAAAGAGTTCGGCAATATCTACACCCGCATCATGAACCCTACCCAGGCCGTTCTGGAGGAGCGCGTGGCGGCGCTTGAAGGCGGCACGGCGGCGCTCGCCGTCGCTTCCGGTCATGCGGCGCAGTTGCTGGTTTTCCATACGCTCATGCAATCCGGCGATAATTTCGTCGCGGCCCGCCAGCTTTATGGTGGCTCGATCAACCAGTTCGGCCACGCCTTCAAGGGTTTCGACTGGCAGGTGCGCTGGGCGGATGCCGCAGATCCGGCGAGCTTCGAGGCGCAGATCGATGAGCGCACGCGCGCCGTCTTCATCGAAAGCCTTGCTAATCCCGGCGGCACCTTCGTCGATATCGCCGCGATTGCCGATATCGCCCACCGTCACGGCCTGCCGCTCATCGTCGACAACACCATGGCGAGCCCCTATCTGCTGCGGCCACTGGAACACGGCGCGGATATCGTGTTGCATTCGCTGACGAAATTTCTTGGCGGACACGGCAATTCCATGGGCGGCATCATTGTCGATGGCGGCACCTTCGATTGGTCGGCGACTGATAAGTTCCCGGCGCTGTCGCAGCCGCGGCCGGAATATTCCGGCGTCGTGCTGCACCAGACCTTCGGCAATTTCGCCTTTGCCATCGCTTGCCGCGTTCTGGGACTGCGTGATCTCGGCCCGGCCATCTCGCCCTTCAACGCCTTCCTCATCCTGACTGGAATAGAGACGCTGCCGCTGCGCGTTCAGCGCCATTCCGACAATGCGCTCGCCGTCGCGCAATGGCTGAAGGCGCATCCCAAGGTCGGCTGGGTGCATTATGCGGGCCTGGAGGATAGCGACAACCACGCCATCCAGCAGCATTATTCGCCGAAGGGGGCGGGCTCGGTCTTCACCTTCGGCGTCAAGGGCGGTTATGCCGCCGGCAAGGCGCTGGTGGAAGGGCTGCAGCTTTTCTCCCATCTCGCCAATATCGGCGATACGCGCTCGCTCGTCATCCACCCGGCCTCCACCACCCATGCCCAGCTGACACCGGAACAGCAGACGGCGGCCGGCGCCGGGCCGGATGTGGTGCGCCTGTCGATCGGCATCGAAGACGTCAAGGACATCATCGCCGATCTCGAACAATCATTTGCAAAAATCTGAGGACCCTGCCGCGATGACAAATCTCGTGTCTTTTGAAAGCAGCACGGTTGAGGCGGAACACGGCGCACCCGCGCCGGAAAGACTGATATCAGGTGATCCCAGATTCACGACGTGGAATCTCGAAGAGGCCCCCGGCGGCATCTATGCCGGCATCTGGCAGTCCACGCCGGGCAAATGGCGGGTGGTCTATGATGAATGGGAATATTTCAACATTCTCGAAGGCCATTCCATCCTGACCGAGGACGGCGGTTCACCGCGTGATCTGCGGCCGGGCGACCGGCTGGTCTTGCGCCCAGGCTTCACAGGCACCTGGGAGGTCTTGGAAACGACGCGGAAGGATTACGTCATCCGGCTTTGAAGCCGGATGCTGCCTTCGAATCCTTTAACAACCAGATTTCACCACGCCAGATCGAGCCGCTCCAGACCATGGAAATGATAGACGTCCTTCACCTTGGGCGGCTCGGCGATCTTCCGGCCCGGCAGGCGTTTGAAAAGCAGGGGCAGGGCGAGATTGAGCTCCAGTCTCGCAAGCGGCGCGCCGATGCAGAAATGGATGCCGGCGCCGAAGGAGACGTTGGCGCCCTCGTTCCGATCCGGCAGGAAGGCGAGAGGATCAGAAAATTTTGCCGGATCGAGGTTGGCGGCGGCCAGGATGAGGCTGACCTTGTCGCCACGCTTGAACTGCACGCCGTCGATCTCGACCGGTTCGAGGACCCAGCGCTGGAAGATATGGACCGGCGCGCAGATGCGCAGCGTTTCCTCAACCGTGCGTTCCGTGGCCGTTTCGTCATGGAAGAGGGTCTCGGGGGCGATGCCGCTTTCCAGGATGATGCGCACGGAATTGCCGATCTGGTGCACCGTCGCCTCGTGACCGGCATTCAAGAGCACGATGGTGGTGGAGACCAGCTCGTCGTCAGTCAGGTACTGGCCCTTGTGCTCCGCATGGATCATGTGGCTCAAGAGATCGTCCTTCGGCTCCGCCCGCCGCTCGGCGATCACGCTGCGCACATAATCTGAAAATTCCTGCGCGGCCTTGTCGGCCAGAAGCTCGTCTTCGGGCGTGCGCTTGAACATGTACATGCCGACATAGGCATGTGACCATTTCAAAAGCTGCGGCCCCATCTCCTCGGGAATGCCGATCATGCGGGCGATCATCGTCACCGGAATGATATCGGCATAGGAGGAAAGCAGCTCTGTCTCGCCATTCGCTTCGAAGGCGTCGATCAGGCGGTTGGCGAGTTCCTCGATTTCCGGCTTCATCTTGTCGACATGCCGCGAAACGAAGGCGCGGTTGATCAGCGTACGCAGCCGCGTGTGCTCCGGTGGCTCCAGCTCCAGAAGCGAATGCTGCTCGGCCAGGTCGAAATGCTTCACATGGTCAAGGGGCTCCGGAAGGCCGATCTCTTCACGACTTGCCACATGCAGGATCTGCCGCCCGAACCGGCGGTCGCGCAGCAGCGTGCTGACATGGTCATAACAGGTGAAAAACCATTGTCGCTGCTCTTCCCAGTAGAAGGTGGGACATTGCGCGTGCAGGGCGGCATAAACCGGGTTCGGATCGTTGTAGAAGGCCGGATCGCGGGCGTTAAGTGAAACACGGCGGGTGGCGGGATCGATTTTGAGAAAGGGAAATGTCGCTGTCATGCTGTTGGTCTAATCCGCGTCTGGCGCTTTGGGAAGGGCGGGAAACGGCTGGTGGGTGCCGTCACCTGTCACCATATGGCGATATCCTCACCGGCTGGCGATGGCGGATATCCGGTTCAGTGCCGCGACCTGCCGGTCCGCATTGTTGTCCATCGGGTTTTCGTCCCGGTCCGGGGCGGGCACGACGACATTGGCCGAATTCACATGGATGACGGTCCGGTTGCGCCCGGCCTTCTTGGCGGCATAAAGCGCACGGTCGGCCTCGGTCATCATCACGCTCAGATCGGCATCCTTGATCAGGGCTTCGGATATGCCGACGCTGGTCGTCACCTTGATGGCTTCGCTGCGTGCGGTGATCTTCGAAAGACGCAGATTGCTACGGATGGATTCCGCAAGGGTCACGGTGCTGGAGGGGCTATCGACTTCGGCCACCAGCGCGAATTCCTCGCCGCCCATCCGGACGAAAAGGCCGCGATCGCCGATCACGCGCTGCGCGATATTGCAGAAATGCACAAGCACGGCATCGCCGGACTGATGTCCGTATCTGTCATTGATCTTCTTGAAATGATCGATGTCGAAGAGAACCAGCGCCACGTAGCGGTCGGAGCCGTGCGAGCGCTTCTTGATGTGTTCGAACTCCTCCAGCAGACCGCGCCGGTTGAGGACGCCGGTGAGATGATCGGTCATGGCGAGCCGGTGAAGACGAATCTCCGTATCCTCCATGATGATCTTGGCGCTGATCATGATGATGGCTGTAAAGCCGAGCATGCCGGAAATGGAGAGCGCCGATGTCATGGGAATGGCATTGGGAATAGCGGCATTGGCCGGGATGACGATGGATGCGACGATCGCTCCGGCAAAAGCCTGCAGGATCAGGATCGTGGCCAGTACCTTTCGGCTACGTGATCCGCGGGCCCTGCTGGCCAGAAGCACGCCGGCGAGCATGAAATAGCCCGTGGCCGCGCTGGCATGATAAAGCAGGATGCGAGCGACCATGTCTTCACGCACTGACGGCACGAACATTCCGGCGATCCACAGCAGGGCCGGAATGGCAATCCAGCCGCCGAGTTTGCGCTGCTCCAGACATAGCAGGCCCGCGAGCCAGAAACCGAAGGCGGAAAGCGCCAGCGTATTGCCGACCTGAATGGACAGAAAACTGGAAATATCCCCGCGAAGCGCCACCATGACGGTGCCGAAGCCTGTGGCGAGGAAACCGGCGGCGAAATAGAGAGTATGCCGGCGGGAAGGGCGGTGCAGCCACAACGTTCCCAAAAGCACGGCAAGGGTGAACGTCTCCGCCGCCCACAGTAGCGTGCTCGTCTTTGCATCCAGCATTGCAAAATCCTATCTGCGCCATCATGCGGTAAAAGCAGGCTCTTTCGCACGAGATGCGTTATGCCCGCTGGAATTGTTGTGCTGCCATTTCGCCCGGAAGGGCCATTCCCTGATGGGAACCGGAAATTCGCTGGGCAGTATCAGCAGTAAATACCTAACGAGTTCTTGCCGGTGAGAAGTTATATCTGTGCATGGAAGGCAATTTTTGCCTCCACCGCCCGCCATATTAAAAAATGGTGGCGGCGGGTGAAAGGGCCTCGGCCGGCCACGGCTGGTTCGAAACCCCTGCCAAGCCGGCCCCGACGGCCTGCAAACGCTGTTGAGCCGTTAAGGATATGCGGCTTCGTGTCTTGAAGTACGGGGCAGGGACACTCTATGTAGGGAGAATGAAGGTTAGAAGTGATTCCGGAGCGGTTTTCCGCGAAGGGCAGAGTTGACAAAGGACGGACATGAAAAATCCAGTTGATACCGCCATGGCTCTGGTGCCGATGGTCGTTGAGCAGACCAATCGCGGCGAACGCTCCTACGACATATTTTCCCGTCTTCTCAAGGAACGCATCATTTTCCTCACCGGCCCGGTGGAAGACCAGATGGCGTCGCTCGTCTGCGCGCAGCTCCTTTTCCTCGAGGCTGAAAACCCGAAGAAGGAAATCGCGCTCTACATCAATTCGCCGGGTGGCGTCGTGACCGCCGGCATGGCGATCTACGATACGATGCAGTTCATTCGCCCCGCGGTTTCGACGCTCTGCGTCGGCCAGGCGGCATCCATGGGCTCGCTGCTTCTGGCTGCCGGCGAAAAGGGTATGCGTTTCGCCACCCCGAATGCCCGCATCATGGTGCATCAGCCTTCCGGCGGCTTCCAGGGCCAGGCATCGGATATCGAGCGCCACGCCCGCGACATCATCAAGATGAAGCGCCGCCTGAATGAAGTCTACGTCAAGCATACCGGCCGCACGCTTGAAGAGGTTGAAAAAACCCTTGATCGCGACCATTTCATGGATGCAGACGAGGCGAAGGAATGGGGTGTGATCGACAAGATCCTGACCTCACGCCAGGAAATCGAAGGCGCCGCCGCGAATTGAGGCGCGCCGCTTTCTGACGTTTGTTTGACCCCGCAAAAGTAATTTCGGGGCTTTCAACCGCAACAGAAAGCGATATTAGTATATAAAGGCTATGTTGAGTTTTTATGACGTAGCCTTGTTTGATGGGGAATTCGTTGCAGCCGGTGGTCAGCTCATGTATCTGATACCGGTTAGTACCCCGGGAAACGAGGCGGATACGGCGATGCACCCCAAGGGCTGTCGTATCTGCGGGCGGTAAGTTGACCGCGATCCGTTTGGCGGACCTGCGGCGTGCTGGAAGGAAAGAGATATGAGCAAAGTCAGCGGCAGCAACGGCGGCGACTCTAAAAATACACTCTATTGTTCATTCTGCGGCAAGAGCCAGCACGAAGTCCGGAAACTCATTGCCGGACCGACAGTATTCATCTGCGATGAATGCGTCGAATTGTGCATGGACATCATCCGCGAGGAGAACAAGACGTCGATGGTGAAGTCGCGCGAGGGTGTTCCCACCCCGCAGGACATCATCAAGATCCTCGACGAATATGTCATCGGTCAGAAACAGGCGAAGAAAATCCTGTCGGTGGCCGTTCACAACCATTACAAGCGCCTCGCGCACGCCTCCAAGAATGGCGATGTCGAGCTTGCGAAGTCGAACATCATGCTCGTCGGTCCGACGGGTTGCGGCAAGACCTATCTTGCCCAGACGCTCGCCCGCATCATCGACGTTCCCTTCACCATGGCGGATGCAACGACGCTGACCGAAGCCGGTTATGTCGGCGAGGACGTGGAAAACATCATCCTGAAGCTGTTGCAGTCTGCGGATTACAACGTCGAACGCGCCCAGCGCGGCATCGTCTATATCGACGAAGTCGACAAGATTTCCCGCAAGTCGGACAACCCGTCCATCACGCGCGACGTGTCGGGCGAGGGCGTTCAGCAGGCGCTTCTGAAGATCATGGAAGGCACGGTCGCTTCCGTTCCGCCGCAGGGCGGCCGCAAGCATCCGCAGCAGGAATTCCTGCAGGTGGATACGACCAACATCCTGTTCATCTGCGGTGGCGCCTTTGCCGGCCTCGACAAGATCATCTCGGCCCGTGGTGAAAAGACCTCAATCGGCTTCGGTGCGACCGTCAAGGCGGAAGACGATCGTCGTGTGGGCGAAGTGCTGCGCGAGCTGGAGCCGGAAGATCTGGTGAAGTTCGGTCTTATCCCGGAATTCATCGGCCGTCTGCCGGTTCTCGCAACGCTGGAAGACCTCGATGAAGATGCGCTGATCCAAATCCTGTCCGAGCCGAAGAACGCGCTCGTCAAGCAGTACCAGCGCCTGTTTGAGATGGAAGATGTGGAACTGACCTTCCACGAGGACGCGCTGCGCGAGATCGCCCGCAAGGCGATCACCCGCAAGACCGGCGCCCGCGGCCTGCGCTCGATCATGGAAAAGATCCTGCTGGATACCATGTTCGAACTGCCGACCCTGGAAGGCGTACGCGAGGTTGTTATCTCCAACGACGTTGTCAGCGGTGTCGCACGTCCGCTCTACATCTATGCGGATCGTCAGGAAGAAAAGACCAACGTTTCGGCCTGATTGGCTGATCCGGTCTATGGTGAATTTGAAAGGCCCGCACCCGTGCGGGCCTTTTCTGTTGTGCCGGGGCCCCGAAACTTGCGCTTAACTTGGCGAAGCCAGATTTTGCGTTTGGAGCGGATTGCGCTTTGCTGATAAAGTCTTACAACTGATTTGCAGCGCGATATGACGGAAATGTGAATTGCCGTCGGCGACCCGGTTCCTGGCTCTTAAGGATAACCGGAAATGTCGGGAGTATAGCCGGCGCTGGGTTTTGTTGAGTTTTACGGTCTTGCCGGTGCGCGGGGCTGTCTCTTCCGGCGACTTGAAATCGGTGTTTCGAAACTCCACTTTCAGTCTCGAGAAATGAATATGCCGGATGCCCCCAAGATGTCCGGCAAAGTGTCCCGAAAGGGACCATGGAAAGGAAATGATATGACGAACATCACGTCTGCGGCATCTGGCGGTACCTATCCGGTACTTCCCCTGCGCGACATTGTCGTTTTCCCGCATATGATCGTTCCCCTGTTCGTCGGGCGGGAAAAATCCATTCGCGCGCTCGAGGAAGTCATGGGTTCGGACAAGCAGATCATGCTTGTCACCCAGATCAATGCCAGCGATGACGATCCGACCCCGGACGCTATCCACAAGGTCGGCACGGTGGCCAACGTTCTCCAGCTCCTGAAGCTGCCCGACGGCACCGTGAAGGTGCTGGTGGAAGGCAAGGGCCGCGCCCAGATCGATGAATATACCGGCCGCGAGGATTTCTACGAAGCCTCCGCGACGCCGTTGCAGGAACCTGCCGAAGATCCGGTCGAGATCGAGGCGCTGTCGCGTTCGGTCGTTTCGGAGTTCGAGAGCTATGTGAAGCTCAACAAGAAGATTTCGCCCGAGGTTGTCGGCGCTGCCGGCCAGATCGACGATTATTCGAAGCTGGCCGATACGGTCGCTTCGCACCTGTCGATCAAGATCACCGAAAAGCAGGAAATGCTGGAAACCGTCAGCGTGAAGCAGCGGCTTGAAAAGGCGCTCGGCTTCATGGAAGGCGAAATTTCCGTGCTTCAGGTTGAGAAGCGTATCCGCTCGCGCGTCAAGCGCCAGATGGAGAAGACGCAGCGCGAATATTACCTGAACGAACAGATGAAGGCGATCCAGAAGGAACTCGGCGACGGCGAAGACGGCCGTGACGAGATGGCCGAGCTGGAAGAGCGCATCGCCAAGACCAAGCTTTCCAAGGAGGCCAAGGACAAGGCCGAGGCGGAAATGAAGAAGCTTCGCCAGATGAGCCCGATGTCCGCGGAAGCGACCGTCGTGCGCAACTATTTGGACTGGCTGCTGGGTCTGCCCTGGGGCAAGAAGTCGAAGATCAAGACCGACCTCAACGCCGCCGAGACGATCCTGGATCAGGATCACTTCGGTCTGGACAAGGTCAAGGAACGCATCGTCGAATATCTGGCCGTGCAGGCGCGCGCCACCAAGATTCGCGGACCCATCCTGTGCCTCGTCGGCCCTCCGGGCGTCGGCAAGACCTCGCTCGCCAAGTCGATCGCCAAGGCGACCGGCCGCGAATATGTCCGCATGGCGCTGGGTGGCGTTCGGGACGAGGCGGAAATCCGCGGTCACCGCCGTACCTATATCGGCTCCATGCCGGGCAAGATCGTCCAGTCGATGAAGAAGGCCAAGAAGGCGAACCCGCTCTTCCTGCTCGACGAAATCGACAAGATGGGCATGGATTTCCGTGGCGATCCGTCGTCTGCTCTGCTCGAGGTTCTCGATCCGGAACAGAACTCCACCTTCATGGACCACTACCTTGAAGTGGAATACGATCTGTCCGACGTGATGTTCGTGACCACGGCCAACACGCTGAACATTCCGGGCCCCCTGATGGACCGTATGGAAGTGATCCGCATCGCCGGTTATACGGAAGACGAAAAACGCGAAATCGCCAAGCGTCACCTGTTGCCGAAGGCGATCAAGGAACATGCCCTGCGTCCGGAAGAGTTCTCGGTCAGCGACGATGCCCTTATGGCCATCAGCCAGCAGTACACACGCGAAGCCGGTGTGCGCAACTTTGAACGCGAATTGATGAAGCTTGCCCGCAAGGCGGTGACCGAAATCATCAAGGGTAAATCCAAGTCCGTTGCGGTCACTGCTGCAAACATCGAGGATTATCTGGGCGTTCCGCGGTTCCGCCACGGCGAGGCCGAGCGCGAGGATCAGGTCGGTGTCGTCACCGGTCTGGCCTGGACGGAAGTCGGCGGTGAGTTGCTCACCATCGAAGGCGTGATGATGCCGGGCAAGGGCCGCATGACGGTCACCGGCAACCTCAAGGAAGTGATGAAGGAATCCATTTCGGCGGCGGCCTCCTATGTTCGCTCGCGCGCCGTGGACTTCGGCATCGAACCGCCGCGTTTCGACAAGAGCGACATCCACGTTCACGTTCCGGAAGGGGCAACCCCGAAGGACGGACCGTCTGCCGGTGTCGCCATGGCAACCGCCATAGTTTCCATCATGACCGGCATTCCGGTCTCGAAGGATGTGGCGATGACGGGCGAGATCACGCTTCGTGGTCGCGTACTGCCCATCGGCGGCCTGAAGGAAAAGCTGCTTGCGGCTCTGCGCGGCGGCATCAAGAAGGTGCTGATTCCGGAAGAAAACGCCAAGGATTTGGCGGAGATTCCGGATAACGTGAAGAACGAGATGGAGATCATCCCGGTTTCGCGCATGGGCGAGGTTATCAAGCACGCGCTCATCCGCCAGCCGGAACCCATTGAGTGGGACGGCAGCATCGAGACGCCTGTTATCGCAACGGTCGAAGGTGTCGACGACGGCAACCAGACGATCGCGCATTGATGGATGCATCGTCGCGAGGGCGGGAATCGCCTTTCGCGACGGGCAGTGCATAGAATCAATGTGTTAGGTGTCAGAGCGCATACGCGGTGCTCAGCTCCGCGCAACTGATGCCAAATTGGCACGAATATGTGGAAGGCCGGCAGAAATGTCGGCCTTTTTTGTGAAAAAAATCGCAGACCCCTTGTTTTTCAGGCGATTCCAGCGCTTTTGAGTTGCTGTGCGCGGATGCGAATGTATTCTGCGCCGGCTTAATTTTAGTCGTTTCAAACCATTGAAAGGGGTGGAAACATGAACAAGAACGAGCTCGTCTCTGCTGTTGCCGAAAAGGCTGGTCTCACGAAGGCAGATGCTGCTTCCGCTGTTGATGCCGTATTCGAAACCGTACAGGGCGAACTGAAGAACGGTGGCGATATCCGTCTCGCCGGCTTCGGCAGCTTCTCCGTAAGCCGTCGTGAAGCCTCCAAGGGCCGTAACCCTTCCACGGGTGCTGAAGTCGATATCCCGGCTCGCAACGTGCCGAAGTTTTCCGCAGGCAAGGGCCTGAAGGACGCTGTCAACTCGTAAGGTTTCCGAAAAGCCGCGACGCCCGGCGGCGGGCGGGCGGTTTTTCAGGTTCACGAGGAAACATGTTGTAACGCGCTCATGCCATCATCAGGTGTGAGGTGGCCTTCGAAAGCTCTTTCGGGCGGCCCCGGTTTCACCCCGTATGGTTGGATTGAAAGTCTCGAGACGCCTGTGTAGCTTCCATCCGGACACACGGCGTTTCGAAACACGGAATGTGCGCATAAACACGAAAGCCCGGCCTCCATGGCCGGGCTTTTTGATTCTCCGCCATGAAATGTCATGCCACTGTCACGTCTTTGACGCAGAAGCCATGGGGTATTTCTGGATCCAAGGGGGATTAAAATGGCGTTCCGATTTTCTCATATGGCTTTGACGGCGGTACTGCTCACATCCGCTGCCTTCCCGGCCGCTGCCGAGCCGGTTTTCAACCGCATCGCGTCTTTCCCGGTAGCGAAGAACCTGCCTGCGGACAAGGACGCCAAGTCCGTCACCTCGGCTGAAATCATCACCGCCAGTGAAGATGGCAAGACGCTGATCTATTCGGACAGCCCGCTTGGCGGCATCGGTTTCATCGACATCACCGACGCGAAGGCCCCCAAGGCCGGCGGCGCGTTGTTGCTGCAGGGTGAACCGACTTCGGTTTCCGTTGCCGGTGCGAAGGTCCTGGCCGGCGTCAACACGTCGGAAAACCGTGCAAAGCCGTCCGGCAAGCTGGTGACGGTCGATATTGCCACCAGGAAGATCGAGGCGAGCTGTGATCTTGGCGGCCAGCCCGATTCTGTTGCCGTTTCCCCGGACAAGACCTTTGCCGCCATCGCGATCGAAAACGAGCGCGACGAAGAGGTGAATGAAGGCGCCCTGCCGCAGATGCCGGCCGGCTATCTCGTGACGGTCGGTCTGAAGAACGGCGTTGCCGATTGCGCGACCCTGAAGAAGATCGACGTGACCGGCCTTGCCGAAATCTCCCCTGAGGATCCGGAGCCTGAATTCGTGTCGATCAACGCCAATGGCGAGATCGCGCTCACGATGCAGGAAAACAATCATATCGTCATCATCGACGGCAAGACCGGCACGGTGAAGACGCATTTCTCCGCCGGCAAGGTTGATCTTGAAGGCATCGACACCAAGACCGATGGCCAGCTGAAGTTCACCGACAAGCAGGAAGGCCGCAAGCGCGAGCCGGATGCGGTGAAGTGGCTGGACAATGACCGTATCGTCATTGCCAATGAAGGCGACTGGCAGGGCGGTTCGCGCGGCTTCACCATCTTCGACAAGACCGGAAAGCTTCTTTATGAAGCCGGTGCTTCGCTCGAACACGCGGTTGCAGCCATCGGTCACTACCCGGAGAAGCGCTCCAAGGCCAAGGGCATCGAGCCGGAAGGTCTGGAAGCGGCAACCTTCGGCGATCAGAAATATTTCTTCGTACTTGCCGAGCGCGCCTCCGTCGTCGCGGTCTACAGGGACACCGGCAAAGAGCCGGAACTGACCCAGTTGCTGCCTTCGGGCGTTTCGCCGGAAGGCGCCGTTGCCATTCCGTCGCGCAATCTTCTTGTCACGGCAAATGAGGTCGATCTGGTCGAGGACGGCGGCGTTCGCTCGCACGTCATGCTCTATGAGCGCGCTGAAGGCCAGGCGGCCTATCCGCAGCTCGTTTCCGCCACCGTCGATGGCGCGCCGATCGGCTGGGGTGCTCTTTCCGGTCTGGTTGGCGATGCCGAAAAGCCCGGCATTCTCTATGCCGTGTCTGACTCGGTCTACGGCAACCAGCCGTCGATCTACACCATCGATGCGACGAAGAAGCCCGCCACCATCACCAGCGTCCTTCGCGTCAAGCGTGACGGTATCGCGGCCCAGAAACTTGATATCGAAGGCATCACGCTGGACGGCAAGGGCGGCTTCTGGCTGGCCTCGGAAGGCGACAGCGCCAAGCTCGTGTCCCACGCGCTCTACAACGTCAACGCCAAGGGCGAGATCAAGGCCGAGATCGCACTGCCAAAGGAACTGCTCGCTGGCGACACCCGCTTCGGTTTCGAAGGCGTGACCATGGTCGGCAAGGGTGATGATGCGACGCTCTGGATGGCCGTGCAGCGCGAATGGGGCACGGATGAGAAGGGCTTCGTCAAGCTCGTCTCCTATAATCCGAAGTCCAAGGAATGGGGCGCCGTGCGTTACCCGCTTGACAAGACCGAGGCCGGCTGGGTCGGCCTTTCTGAAATCACCGCGCATGGCGATAATGTCTATATCGTCGAACGCGACAACCAGATTGGCGACAAGGCCGGGATCAAGAAGCTCTACCGAGTCGCGATCACCGACCTGAAGCCGGGCAAGATCGGTGGCGAACTACCGCTGGTCGCCAAGCAGGAAGCGCATGACTTCCTGCCCGATCTCAAGGCTCAGACTAACGGCTACGTCGTCGACAAGCTCGAAGGCTTCACCTTCGACAAGGCTGGAACTGCCTATGCCGTGACCGACAATGACGGTGTCGATGATTCCTCCGGCGAGACGCTGTTCTTCACCGTCAATCTGAAGGCGATCAACTGATTACGCTGAATGGCATAGAAAAGAGAAAAGCCGGGCAATGCCCGGCTTTTTTATTTGGCGAGGAGAGCCGCCTCGGCCGTCGCCAATCTTGAACGATCCATCAAGAGGCAAGCCGCAATATCGGTATTGCTCTTTCAGTATCGAATCTTGGAGGATTTCATCCAGATGCCGTCCATGAAAATGCCGCGGATCGATCCTGACAGATCAGCGCCCCATGGACTTCGGACTTTTGGGAGTATCTGATTTTTCCGAATCCTGCTGGACCCAACGGAAAAAAATATAAACGGGCAGCGCAATAAGCGCGAGAGTTACAATCGCATCGATCGACATGGTTTCATCCATCAGTTCAACCGTTCATCATGAAACGGTACGCAAACAATGCCCGAAATCTCTTTAAAAAGTCTGAATCTGCTTATTTTTCGGTATGTTACGGAGTGGCACAGAGATTTGGTCCGGCTGTCGGAATCCGAAACAGGAGTCCCGATTTGGAATAGATGATGTCAGGAAAAAACGATTTCCCCGGTTCCGGATTACTAATCCGGTCCTTCGATGCTGAATCGGGGGAGAGGCAGTCTGATTCCCGTGGGGGGAATTCAAGACAAAGTGCAGCGCGATCCGGAAAAATAACGCGCTCGTAAGCATGTATTTGAGGAATTTGGAAAAATGGTGGGCGATGAGAGACTCGAACTCCCGACATCCTCGGTGTAAACGAGGCGCTCTACCAACTGAGCTAATCGCCCTTCGCGTGTCTCGGATCATGTCCGCCGCGTCGGTGGCCGTGATGTATTCGGATCGGAAAAAAACCGCAAGAGCTTTTGTGAAGTTTTTTTGTTTTTTTTCCTGGCAGTTTAGTCCAGCGTGAAAGGTGAGGGGCAAAAAAGCCGGGAACTGCGGGCTTTTGGCAAAATCAGGCCCCGGCAATGCCTTGATGGCTTTATAGAAAGCCCGCCGTGGAAGCCTGCGGCTGTGGACAAGTTTTTTGTTTTTGTTGGGAAAAGCCCGGAAACCAGGGCCTTTGCAGCAATCGTGCTTAAGGGCCTTCCGGTTTTTCCCGATCAAAATGAAGAAGCTTATTCTTTTGTCGTGAAACCTGCTTGACACCCCCGCACGAACGCCGTAGTTAGCCGCTCATCGAACAGCCGAGGCTGGTTCGAGCGGCGGGACAAGCTCCTGCCGTCAGGATAAGCGGGTGTAGCTCAGTTGGTTAGAGTGCCGGCCTGTCACGCCGGAGGTCGCGGGTTCGAGCCCCGTCACTCGCGCCATCCTGTTCCTCGGAAAATACGCAGACGCATGTCTGTGGAGCGCGGGTGTAGCTCAGTCGGTTAGAGTGCCGGCCTGTCACGCCGGAGGTCGCGGGTTCGAGCCCCGTCACTCGCGCCATTTCTTTTTTCCAGAAATGTCTCCCAAAAAATAAAAAATGACGCATCAAGCGTCCACTCTCGTATTGGCATTTCGGGTGGCTGATTCCAGCCTTTTTATGCACGATTTTTCCTGCGTTTTTTAGTCAAGTTTCGATTCCCGAAAACCGTCACTTCGTCACCATTCCGATGTAAAATTCGTGTGACTTTTTTGCGGTTGCGTCGTTCAATCGATTATTATTGTATTTGAGGGGCTTAGGCCGGAATTGTGGCCCAAATTTGCGTCAATTCCGGCAATATTGTTGCCAATCAATGCGGCAGGTGTCTTGAAATGGTGCCTAAACTCTTGCAGAGAGGGCGCGGCTGCGCTAACCACTTTGGCGTTGCAACATATTTGTCCGCTCTTTGAGACTCAAGGTCACAAAGGCAGGTCCGGCACCCGGCCGGGCAGGGAAGAGACCATGACTGAACTCCTCAGTTCCTACATTCCGATCGCAATTTTCATCGGTATCGCTCTTGTCATCGGCCTGGCGCTTCTCATTGCGCCTTTCGCTGTCGCTTACAAGGCGCCGGACCCGGAAAAGCTCTCCGCTTTCGAGTGCGGTTTCAACGCCTTCGACGATGCCCGCATGAAGTTCGATATCCGTTTTTATCTTGTATCGATCCTCTTCATCATCTTCGATCTGGAAGTCGCCTTCCTGTTTCCCTGGGCGGTGTCTTTCGGCGAGATGGGCTGGTTCGGTTTCTGGTCGATGATGGTGTTCCTTCTCGTTCTCACCATCGGCTTTATCTATGAGTGGAAGAAGGGAGCGCTGGAATGGGCATGAGCCAGAACAACAGCACGCTCGTTGCGCCGCAGCCAAAGGGGATCATCGATCCCTCGACCGGCAAGCCGGTTGGCAGCAACGATGCCTACTTCACGGAAATCAATGACGAGCTGGCCGACAAGGGCTTTCTCGTCACCTCGACCGACGAGCTGATCACCTGGGCGCGCACCGGTTCCTTGATGTGGATGCAGTTCGGTCTCGCCTGCTGCGCCGTTGAAGGCTTGATGCAGGCGTCCGGTCCGCGTTATGACATGGAACGCTTCGGCGTCGCCCCGCGCGCCTCGCCGCGCCAGTCGGACGTGATGATCGTTGCCGGCACGCTGACCAACAAGATGGCGCCCGCTCTGCGCAAGGTCTATGACCAGATGCCTGAGCCGCGTTACGTCATCTCCATGGGCTCCTGCGCCAATGGCGGCGGTTATTACCATTATTCCTACGCCGTGGTGCGCGGTTGCGACCGCGTCGTGCCTGTTGATATCTATGTCCCGGGCTGTCCCCCCACGGCCGAAGCGCTGCTTTACGGCGTGCTTCTGCTGCAGAAGAAGATCCGGCGTACCGGTACGATCGAGCGCTAAGGGCAAAGGACGGATTTAAGAATGAGCGAAGCTCTCAACGATCTTGCTGCTTACGTTAAGGAAGCGCGTGGTTCCCTCGTGGTGTCGGCTGATATCGCCTATGGCGAGCTGACGCTGAACACGACGCCGGAGAACGTCATTGCGCTTTTGACCTTCCTGCGCGACGACGTGCAGTGTGGTTTCGTCAACATCATCGATATTTGCGGCGTCGACTGGCCGCAGCGCGAGAAGCGTTTCGATGTCGTCTACCATCTGCTGTCGCCGCGCCAGAACCTGCGCGTGCGTATCAAGCTGCAGGTGGCGGAAGACGAGGGCGTTCCCTCGTCGACATCAGTCTATATGGGTGCGGAATGGTTCGAGCGCGAAGCCTGGGACATGTATGGCATTCCTTTCGAGGGCCATAAGGACCTGCGCCGCATCCTCACCGACTACGGCTTCGAAGGCCATCCGCTGCGCAAGGATTTTCCGGTTACCGGCTTCGTGGAAGTGCGTTACGATGACGTTCTGAAACGGGTTCTCTATGAACCGGTCGAACTGAAGCAGGAATTCCGTAACTTCGACTTCCTTTCCCCTTGGGAAGGAACGGAATATGTTCTCCCGGGTGACGAAAAGGCCAAGCAATGAGCGAAGCCCCCGCGACAGAGCATGGACAATGTCTTTGCGGCGCCGTTGGCTTCACAGCCACGCTCGGTGCCCGCGAATTCGGCGTTTGCCATTGCTCCATGTGCCGCCGCTGGTCCGGCGGTGCGTTCATGGCTGTCGAATGCACTGATATCACCTTCGAGAATGAGGAAACCCTTGGCGTTTATTCCTCGTCGGAATGGGGTGAGCGTTGCTTCTGCAAGAACTGCGGCAGCACGCTGGTCTGGCGTTCCAAGGATGGCAAGCATTTTGCCGTTTCGCTGCAGGCTTTCGACAACCCTTCCAGCTTCAAGTTCGCGTCGCAGATTTTCACGGATGAAAAGCCTTCGAGCTACTCTTTCGCGCAAACCACGCAGAACATGACCGGCCCCGAATTCATCGCCATGATCACCTCGGCGGAGCACTAGAATGACAGAGCATAACGTCCGCAATTTCACGATCAACTTCGGTCCGGAACATCCCTCCGCGCACGGCGTGCTGCGTCTGGTTCTGGAACTGGACGGCGAAATCGTCGAGCGCGTCGATCCGCATATCGGTCTTTTGCATCGCGGCACCGAAAAGCTGATCGAGACCAAGACCTATCTTCAGGCCGTTCCTTATTTCGATCGTCTCGACTATGTCGCGCCGATGAACCAGGAACACGCTTTCGCGCTCGCCGTTGAAAAGCTGCTGGGCCTCGAAATCCCGATGCGCGGCCAGCTGATCCGCGTTCTCTATTCGGAAATCGGCCGCATCCTGTCGCACATCATGAACGTGACGACGCAGGCCATGGACGTTGGTGCGATGACGCCGCCGGTCTGGGGTTTCGAGGAACGCGAAAAGCTGATGGTGTTCTACGAGCGTGCCTGTGGCGCCCGCATGCACTCGGCCTATGTTCGTCCGGGTGGCGTGCATCAGGACCTGCCGCCGGAGCTGGTGGACGATATCGGCAAATGGTGCGATCCGTTCCTGACCGTCCTCGACAATATCGAAGGTCTGCTGACAGACAACCGCATCTACAAGCAGCGTAACGTCGATATCGGCGTCGTGTCGCTGGAAGATGCGTTTGCATGGGGCTTTACGGGCGTGATGGTGCGCGGTTCGGGCGCTGCCTGGGATCTGCGCCGTTCGCAGCCTTACGAGTGTTATTCCGATCTGGAGTTCGATATTCCCGTCGGCAAGAACGGCGACTGCTACGACCGTTATCTGATCCGCATGCAGGAAATGCGTGAATCGGTAAAGATCATGAAGCAGTGCGTCGATCTTCTGTCCGGCAAGCATCGCATCGGCCCGGTCTCCTCGCTTGACGGTAAGGTGGTTCCGCCCAAGCGGGGGGAGATGAAGCGTTCGATGGAAGCGCTGATCCACCACTTCAAGCTTTATACTGAAGGTTATCACGTTCCCGCCGGCGAAGTTTACGCCGCCGTCGAAGCGCCGAAGGGCGAGTTTGGCGTCTACGTGGTCGCCGACGGTTCGAACAAGCCCTACCGCTGCAAGATCCGCGCGCCGGGTTATGCACATTTGCAGGCGATGGATTTCCTGTGCAAGGGACATCAGCTTGCCGACGTTACAGCCGTGCTCGGCTCTCTCGACATCGTGTTCGGGGAGGTCGACCGCTGATGCGTCTGCCGCTGGCCATTCCGGCTTTTCTCGCTGCGATGTCGGCGCCCGTTCTCGCCCAGACGGCGACGAACGAGCCTGAAGTATCGCTGTCGGGCGGCGGCTCTTCGACCATCAAGCAGCTTCTGTCGTCGGGATACGAGATCAAGGCCTCGGTTCCCAACGGCAGCAAGTTCATTGTGTTCATGCAGAAAGACAAGGCGGCTTACGCCTGCGAATTCGTCACGGTGGCGAGATCGCGTTGTGAGACGTTAAACTGAAAAGGCGTGAGGAAGTATGTCCGTTCGTCGACTAGCCGAAGATCAGTTCCAGCCCGTGGCGTTTGCCTTCAACGCGGATAATACCGTGTGGGCGGAAAAGACGATCCAGAAATATCCGCAGGGACGCCAGCAATCGGCGGTTATCCCGCTGCTCATGCGTGCGCAGGAGCAGGACGGCTGGGTTACCCGCGCCGCCATCGAAAAAATCGCCGACATGCTGGATATGGCCTATATCCGCGTCATGGAAGTGGCGACCTTCTATACGCAGTTCCAGCTGAAGCCGGTCGGCACGCGCGCCCACGTTCAGGTGTGTGGCACCACGCCCTGCATGCTGCGCGGTTCCGAAGCGCTGATGGATGTCTGCCGCAAGAAGATCCATCACGATCCGCTGCACACCAATGAGAGCGGCACGCTGTCCTGGGAAGAAGTGGAATGTCAGGGCGCCTGCGTCAACGCGCCGATGGTCATCATCTTCAAGGATGCCTATGAGGACCTGACGCCCGAGCGTCTGGAAGAGATCATCGACACGTTCGAGGCAGGCAAGGGCGACACGGTCAAGACCGGCCCGCAGATCGATCGTCACGAGTCGGTTCCGGTCGGCGGCCTGACGACGCTGACCGAAGAGATCAAGCCGGACCGTTCCAATCTCGACAAGCCGGCCGAAGTGCCTGCGGATGCCGCACCGGTTCCGCCGTCCAATGCCGCCAAGCCGAAGACGGATGCTCCGGAAACCGATCCGAAGCTGAAGACGCCGGCCAATGAGCCGAAGGCTGCGGAAGCCAATGTAAAGGCCGTCGAAAAGGAAGCTTCGGGATCTGCGAAACCCTCGCTCGATTCCAAGGATCGTCCAGCGGGCATCGAAAAGCCGGCGACGCCCGACGACCTGAAGCTGATTTCCGGCGTCGGTCCGAAAATCGAGGGCACGCTGCACGAGCTCGGCATCTTCACCTACGCGCAGATCGCCGGCTGGAAAAAGGCCGAATGCGATTGGGTCGACGGTTATCTGAATTTCAAGGGCCGCATCGAACGCGACGAGTGGATCAAGCAGGCCGAGGCGCTCGCCAAGGGTGGCGAAGCCGAGTATATCAGGGTCTTCGGCAAGAAGCCGCGGTAAGAGGTGAAGCATGTTAAAAGATCAGGATCGCATCTTTACCAATCTCTACGGCCTCAAGGACAAGTCCCTGAAGGGCGTTCGTGCGCGCGGCCATTGGGACGGCACCAAGCAGATCATCGAAAAGGGTCGTGACTGGATCATCAACGAGATGAAGGCATCAGGCCTTCGCGGTCGCGGTGGCGCTGGCTTCCCGACGGGTCTCAAATGGTCCTTCATGCCGAAGGAAAATGACGGCCGTCCGCATTATCTCGTCGTTAACGCCGACGAATCTGAACCCGGCACCTGCAAGGACCGCGAAATCCTGCGCAACGATCCGCATACGCTGATCGAAGGCTGCGTGATCGCCGGTTTCGCCATGGGCGCGCATACCGCCTATATCTACGTGCGCGGCGAATATATGCGCGAGCGTGAAGCGCTTCAGGCGGCCATCGACGAGTGCTACGATGCCGGCCTGCTCGGCAAGAACAACAAGAACGGCTGGGATTTCGACATCTACGTCCATCACGGCGCGGGTGCCTATATCTGCGGTGAAGAGACGGCTCTGCTCGAAAGCCTTGAAGGCAAGAAGGGCCAGCCGCGCCTCAAGCCGCCGTTCCCGGCCAATATGGGTCTTTACGGCTGCCCGACGACCGTCAACAACGTTGAATCGATCGCCGTTGCGCCGACCATCCTGCGCCGTGGCGCTGCCTGGTTCTCGGGGATCGGCCGTCCGAACAATGTCGGCACCAAGCTGTTCATGGTGTCAGGCCATGTCGAGCGTCCGTGCACCTTCGAAGATGCGCTGGGCCTGTCCTTCCGTGAACTGATCGAACACCATTGCGGTGGCATTCGCGGCGGCTGGGACAATCTGCTCGGCGTCATCCCCGGCGGCGCATCCTGCCCCATCGTGCGCGGTGAGGACATGAAGGACGCCATCATGGACTTCGATGGCATGCGCGAAGTGAAGTCTTCCTTCGGCACCGGCGGCATGATCGTCATGGACAAGTCCACCGACGTCATCAAGGCGATTGCCCGCATCGCGGCCTTCTTCAAGCATGAAAGCTGCGGCCAGTGCACGCCGTGCCGCGAAGGTACCGGCTGGATGTGGCGCGTGCTGGAGCGCATGGTCAAGGGCAACGCGCAGAAGCGCGAAATCGACATGCTGTTTGAAGTGACCAAGCAGATCGAAGGCCACACCATCTGTGCGCTCGGCGACGCCGCCGCATGGCCGGTACAGGCGCTGATCCGCAATTTCCGTCCGGAAATCGAAAAGCGCATCGACCAATATACCTACAGGGCCATGGATGATGGCGCTGTTCTGGAAGCCGCTGAATAAGCATCGAAGGCTTCGAGCGGAGCCGGAAATTTCCGGCCCCGCAACACCATGAAACGTCTGGCAAACCTTCGGATGCCGGGCGCGATTAAGGATTTGTTGCGGACCGTGTGAGACATGGGACGAACAGGCAACAGGACGTAAGTAGAACCATGGCAAAGCTCAAGGTTGACGGTAAAGAGATCGAGGTTCCGGATCATTTCACGCTGTTGCAGGCGTGCGAGGAGGCTGGTGCCGAAGTTCCGCGCTTTTGTTTTCATGAGCGCTTGTCGGTCGCGGGTAACTGCCGCATGTGTCTCATCGAGGTGAAGGGCGGACCGCCCAAGCCCGCCGCCTCCTGCGCCATGGGCGTGCGCGATGTTCGCGGCGGCCCGAACGGCGAACTGCCTGAGGTTTTCACCAATACGCCGATGGTCAAGAAGGCCCGCGAAGGCGTGATGGAATTCCTGCTCATCAACCACCCGCTGGATTGCCCGATCTGCGACCAGGGCGGCGAATGCGACCTGCAGGACCAGGCCATGGCCTTCGGTATCGCCGGTTCGCGTTACGCGGAAAACAAGCGCGCGGTTGAAGACAAATATATCGGCCCGCTCGTCAAGACGGTCATGAACCGCTGCATTCACTGCACGCGCTGCGTCCGTTTCACGACGGAAGTGGCAGGCATTGCCGAACTTGGCCTCATCGGCCGCGGCGAGGATGCCGAGATCACCACCTATCTCGAGCAGGCGATGACCTCGGAGCTTCAGGGCAACGTCGTTGACCTTTGCCCGGTCGGCGCGCTCACCTCCAAGCCTTTCGCCTTCACCGCCCGTCCGTGGGAACTGAACAAGACCGAAACCATCGACGTGATGGACGCGCTCGGTTCGGCCATCCGCGTCGATACCCGTGGCCGCGAAGTCATGCGCGTCATGCCGCGTGTCAACGAGGCGATCAACGAAGAGTGGATTTCCGACAAGAGCCGCTTCATCTGGGACGGCCTGAAGACCCAGCGTCTCGACCGGCCTTACGTCCGCAAGGATGGCCGTCTGCAGCCCGCCACCTGGGGCGAAGCTTTCGGTGCGATCAAGCAGGCTGTTGCCGCAACCTCCGGCAACAAGATCGGCGCGATCGCCGGTGATCTGTCGTCCGTGGAAGAAATGTTCGCGCTGAAGTCGCTTCTCGCCTCGCTCGGTTCGGCCAATGTCGATTGCCGTCAGGATGGCGCAGCGCTTGATCCGTCTTTGGGTCGCGCCAGCTACATCTTCAATTCCACCATTGAAGGCATCGAGCAGGCAGACGCGCTGCTGATCGTCGGCGCGAACCCGCGTTACGAAGCGGCGGTGCTCAACGCCCGCATCCGCAAGCGCTGGCGTCGTGGCGGTTTCCCGATCGGCGTGATCGGTGAAGCCGGCGAGCTGCGCTACAATTACGAATATCTCGGCTCGGGTGCGGAAACGCTGTCCGATCTCGCCAATGGTTCGCACAGCTTCATCGACAAGCTGAAGTCCGCCAAGAACCCGCTGATCATCATCGGTCAGGGCGCTCTTGCCCGCGCCGATGGTGCCGCCGTGCTCGCTGCCGCTGCCAAGCTTGCCGTTTCGGTCGGTGCTGTCAGCGAAGAGTGGAACGGTTTCTCGGTTCTGCACACTGCAGCTGCCCGCGTTGGCGGTCTCGATATCGGCTTCGTGCCGGGCGAGGGCGGTGTTGCTAGCGCCGACATGGTCGCCTCCATGGATGTTCTCTTCCTGCTCGGCGCCGATGAGCTCGACCTTTCCAACAAGGGCGCAAAGTTCACCGTCTATATCGGCAGCCATGGCGATCAGGGCGCGATGAATGCCGACGTCATCCTTCCGGGTGCGGCCTATACCGAGAAATCCGGTATCTGGGTCAACACCGAAGGCCGCGTTCAGGTCGGCAACCGCGCCGGTTTCGCACCGGGTGAAGCCCGTGAAGACTGGGCGATCCTGCGTGCGCTGTCCGACGTTCTCGGCAAGAAGCTGCCGTTCGATTCGCTGTCTGCCCTGCGCGGCCAGCTTTATGTCGCGCATCCGCATCTGGCGGAAACCGATGAGATCGTGGCCGGCAACGGCCAGGATATCGAGGCTTTGGCCGGCAAGACCGGCTCGCTCAACAAGTCGGCGTTTGCCTCGCCGGTAAAAGACTTTTATTTGACGAACCCGATTGCGCGCGCCTCTGCTGTCATGGCCGAGTGCTCCGCATTGGCCCGCAACAATTTCCAGGCTGCGGCAGAGTAAGGGTAGGGGATTTATGGAACAGTTTTTCTGGAGCTACGTCTGGCCCGCGCTGATCATGGTCGGCCAGTCCCTGCTGCTTCTCGTTTGCCTTCTGGTGGCCATCGCCTTCCTGCTGCTTGCCGACCGCAAGGTCTGGGCAGCCGTGCAGCTGCGCCGTGGTCCGAACGTCGTTGGTCCCTTCGGTCTCTTCCAGTCCTTCGCCGACCTCTTGAAGTTCATCCTGAAGGAGCCCGTCATTCCGGCCGGTGCCAACAAGGCGGTCTTCCTTCTGGCGCCGCTGGTTGCCGTGACGCTGGCGCTCGCCACCTACGCGGTCATTCCCTTCGCCGATGGCTGGGTCGTCGCCAATATCAATGTCGGCATTCTCTACATCTTCGCGATTTCTTCGCTTGAAGTGTACGGCATCATCATGGGCGGCTGGGCTTCGAACTCGAAGTATCCGTTCCTCGGCGCGCTGCGTTCGGCAGCGCAGATGGTGTCCTATGAAGTGTCGATCGGTCTCGTCATCGTCACGGTTCTGCTCTGCGTCGGCTCGCTGAACCTCACGGATATCGTTCTTGCCCAGCGTACCGGGCTTGGCACGATGATCGGCCTGCCGGCATCGTTCCTCGACTGGCACTGGCTGTCGCTGTTCCCGATGTTCGTCGTGTTCTTCATTTCGGGCCTTGCCGAAACCAACCGTCCGCCCTTCGACCTTCCGGAAGCGGAATCGGAACTGGTCGCCGGTCACATGGTCGAATATGGCTCCACGCCTTACATGATGTTCATGCTCGGCGAATATGCTGCGATCGTCCTGATCTGCTGCCTGACGACGATCCTGTTCCTCGGCGGCTGGCTCCCGATCGTGGATGTGTGGTTCCTGAACTGGGTTCCGGGCATAGTCTGGTTCGCGCTCAAGGGCTGCATGGTCTTCTTTATGATCGCGCTCACCAAGGCTTTCGTTCCGCGTTATCGTTATGACCAGCTCATGCGCCTCGGCTGGAAGGTGTTCCTGCCGCTGTCGCTCGCCATGGTCGTTATTGTTGCATTCGTATTGAAGCTGACGGGGTGGGCCGGTTGATGTCTGAACTCCTCGCTCAAAGATCTGGAGACTGAGATGGCAAGCCTCTCCCAAGCCGTCAACTCGCTGTTCCTGAAGGAATTCGTAGGCGCGATCTTCCTGACCATGCGCCACTTCTTCAAGCAGAAGGCGACGATCAACTATCCTTTCGAAAAGGGTCCGGTTTCTCCGCGCTTTCGTGGTGAGCACGCGTTGCGCCGTTATCCGAACGGTGAAGAACGTTGCATCGCCTGCAAGCTGTGTGAAGCGATCTGTCCTGCTCAGGCGATCACCATCGAAGCCGGCCCGCGCCGCAATGACGGCACCCGCCGCACGGTGCGTTACGACATCGACATGGTGAAGTGCATCTATTGCGGCTTCTGCCAGGAAGCCTGCCCGGTGGATGCCATCGTCGAAGGCCCGAACTTCGAATTCGCGACGGAAACCCGCGAGGAGCTTTATTTCGACAAGCAGAAGCTTCTCGACAATGGCGACCGCTGGGAGCGTGAAATCGCGCGCAACCTCGCACTGGATGCGCCTTATCGTTAAGGTGCAACCGTCTTTCCGGGGGAAACCCCGGAAAGCGATGAAAAAGTAAAATGCCTGCGCGGTTTTCGCCGGCGGGGACGAAACGGGTGAGGGGCCTTCGAGCCATCTTTGCCCGATGAGGACAAGAAGGCACCAACATGGGTCTGCACGCTGTATTCTTTTATATATTCGCTTTCGTCGCCGTGGCGTCTGCGTTCATGGTCATCGCATCGAAGAACCCAGTTCATTCGGTGCTGTTTCTGATTTTGACCTTCTTCAACGCAGCCGCGCTGTTCCTGCTGACGGGCGCCGAGTTTCTCGGCATGATCCTGCTGGTGGTCTATGTCGGCGCGGTGGCGGTGCTTTTCCTCTTCGTCGTCATGATGCTGGATGTGGATTTTGCCGAGCTGCGCTCGGGCGTGCTGCAATACGCCCCGGTCGGCGCGCTGATAGGTGTCATCCTCGCGGCCGAGCTGATCGTCGTGGTCGGCGGTAGCGTGCTGAACCCGCAGGCGGCGAAATCGATCACCATGCCGATCCCGCCGGTGACCGAGCGCACCAATACGGCCGCACTCGGTGATGTGCTCTATACCAATTACATCTACTTCTTCCAGCTTGCCGGTCTCGTACTGCTGGTGGCCATGATCGGCGCGATCGTGCTGACGCTGCGTCACCGCACCGATATCAAGCGGCAGGATATTTCCACGCAGGTCGGCCGAGACCCGAAGACCGCCGTCACCACGGTCAAGGTCAAGCCGGGTCAGGGCATCTGAAGGCGCGAACGGATTCAAGGAAACACAATATGGTAATCGGTCTTTCCCACTACCTGACGGTCAGCGCCATTCTCTTCACGATCGGCGTGTTCGGTATCTTCCTCAACCGGAAGAACGTCATCGTCATACTGATGTCGATCGAGCTCATCCTGCTGGCGGTCAACATCAACATGGTGGCGTTCTCGGCGTTCCTGAACGATATCGTCGGCCAGGTCTTCGCACTGTTCATTCTGACCGTCGCAGCTGCCGAAGCGGCCATCGGTCTTGCAATACTCGTTGTCTTCTACCGCAACCGCGGATCGATCGCCGTTGAAGACGTCAATATGATGAAGGGCTGATAAGGCTATGATCTACAAGGCTATCGTCTTTCTTCCCCTGATCGGCTTCCTGATCGCCGGCCTGTTCGGCCGCTCGATCGGCGCCAAGGCCTCGGAATATGTCACCACCGGTCTGATGATCGTGGTCGCCATCCTGTCGTGGATCGTCTTTTTCAACGTGGCGCTCGCCCATGGCGAGCCGGGCGAGGTGATCAAGGTCACCGTGCTGCGCTGGATCCAGTCCGGCGGCATCGACGTCGAATGGGCGTTCCGCATCGATACGCTGACGGCCGTCATGTTCGTGGTCGTCAACACGGTCTCGACGCTGGTGCATCTTTATTCGATCGGATACATGCACCACGATCCGCATCGTCCGCGTTTCTTTGCCTATCTGTCGCTCTTCACCTTCGCCATGCTGATGCTGGTGACTTCCGACAACCTGCTGCAGATGTTCTTCGGCTGGGAAGGCGTGGGTCTGGCGTCCTATCTGCTGATCGGCTTCTGGTTCAAGAAACCTTCGGCCTCTGCCGCCGCCATGAAGGCCTTCATCGTCAACCGCGTCGGTGACTTCGGCTTCATCCTCGGCATCTCGGGCGTCTTCGTGCTGTTCGGCTCGATCAATCTGGAGACGGTTTTCGCCGCCGCCGGCACCTATCTGCCGGCAGAAGGTGCGACCGCCTCCGAAACCGTCATCAACCTGTTCGGCATGCAGCTGGACAAGGCCAATGCGATGACCGGCGTCTGCCTGCTGCTTTTCATGGGCGCAATGGGTAAATCGGCGCAGTTCCTGCTGCACACTTGGTTGCCGGATGCGATGGAAGGCCCGACCCCGGTGTCTGCCCTCATTCACGCCGCAACCATGGTCACCGCCGGCGTCTTCCTCGTCGCCCGCATGTCGCCGCTGTTTGAACTGTCGCATGATGCCTTGACCGTTGTGACCCTGATTGGCGCGATCACCGCCTTCTTCGCGGCGACCGTCGGCCTCGTGCAGAACGACATCAAGCGCGTGATCGCCTATTCGACCTGCTCGCAGCTCGGTTACATGTTCGTGGCGCTCGGCGTCGGCGCTTATGGTGCTGCCGTCTTCCATCTCTTCACGCACGCCTTCTTCAAGGCTCTGCTGTTCCTGTGCGCCGGCTCGGTCATCCATGCTGTCGATGGCGAGCAGGACATGCGGTACATGGGTGGCCTGCGAAAGCACATTCCCATCACCTTCTGGACCATGACCGTTGGCACGCTGGCGCTCACCGGCGTCGGTATTCCGGGCACGATGATCGGCTTTGCCGGCTTCTTCTCGAAGGACGTCATCATCGAATCCGCTTACGCGTCCCATTCGGTGCTGTCCGGTTTCGCCTTCACGCTGCTGGTCATCGCCGCGCTGTTCACCAGCTTCTATTCCTGGCGTCTGGCGTTCATGACCTTCTTCGGCAAGCCGCGCGCGTCTGCCGATGTCATGCACCATGTTCATGAATCGCCGATGGTCATGCTGATCCCGCTCTTCATCCTCACGGTTGGCGCGATATTTGCCGGTGTTGCCTTCGAGGGTTATTTCTTCGGCCACGAATATGCCGAGTTCTGGAAGGGCGCTCTGTTCACGCTTCCGGAAAATGAAATCCTCGAAGAGTTCCACCACGTTCCGCTGTGGGTGAAGTGGAGCCCGTTCTTCGCCATGGCGCTTGGTTTCGTGACCGCTTGGTACATGTACATCAAGTCGCCGGAGACGCCGAAGCGTCTGGCCGAGACCCATCGTGGCCTCTACCAGTTCCTTCTGAACAAGTGGTACTTCGACGAACTCTACGACTTCCTGTTCGTACGTTCCGCAAAGGCGCTTGGCCGCTTCCTGTGGAAGAAGGGCGACGTCGCCGTCATCGACCACTACGGACCGAACGGCATTGCAGCGCGTGTGGTTGACGTGACCAACCGCATGGTCCGCCTGCAATCCGGTTACCTCTATCATTATGCCTTTGCGATGCTGATCGGCATCGCGGCGCTTGTCACCTGGATGATGCTCGGGAGTGCCCTCTGATGACCGATTGGCCCATTCTTTCAACGGTCACCTTTCTGCCGCTCGTCGGCGTGGTGCTCCTGCTGCTGACTAACGAGAACGGCCCTTTTGGTCGCCGTAGCATTCTCAATGTCTCGCTGCTGACGACCGTCTTCACCTTCATCGTGTCGCTGTTCGTCTGGATCGGTTTCGACAATTCGAACCCCGGTTTCCAGATGGTGGAAAAACACGCCTGGTTCGGTAATATCGCCGCCTATCATCTGGGTGTCGACGGCATCTCCATGCTGTTCGTCATCCTCACCACCTTCCTCATGCCCTTCTGCGTGCTGGCAAGCTGGAATTCGATTGAAAAGCGCGTCAAGGAATACATGATTGCCTTCCTGCTTCTGGAAGTCGTCATGGTCGGCGTCTTCGTGGCGCTGGACACGGTTCTTTTCTACGTGTTCTTCGAAGCGACGCTGATCCCGATGTTCATCATCATCGGTGTCTGGGGCGGCAAGGATCGCGTCTACGCATCCTACAAGTTCTTCCTCTACACGCTGCTCGGCTCCGTTTTGACCATGCTCGCCATCATGGCGATGTACTGGCAGTCCGGCACGACCGACATGACCGAGCTGCTGAAATACGGCTTCCCGGCAGGCATGCAGACCTGGCTCTGGCTTGCCTGTTTCGCCGCCTTCTCGGTCAAGATGCCGATGTGGCCGGTCCACACCTGGCTGCCGGATGCCCACGTTCAGGCGCCGACCGCAGGTTCGGTCATCCTGGCCGGCGTCATGCTGAAGCTCGGCGGTTACGGTTTCATCCGTTTCTCGCTGTCAATGTTCCCGCTAGCGTCGGACTATTTCGCACCCTTCGTCTTCACGCTGTCGGTTCTCGCCATCATCTACACCTCGCTGGTGGCGATGATGCAGGACGACATCAAGAAGCTGATCGCCTATTCCTCCGTCGCCCACATGGGTTACGTGACCATGGGCATCTTCGCCGCCAATGTGCAGGGCGTGCAGGGCGCTATCTTCCAGATGCTGTCGCACGGTATCGTGTCGGGCGCGCTCTTCCTCTGCGTCGGCGTTGTCTATGACCGGCTGCACACCCGCGAGATTTCGGCCTATGGCGGTCTCGTGAACAACATGCCGAAATATGCCGTCGCCTTCATGATCTTTACCATGGCCAATGTCGGTCTGCCCGGCACTTCCGGCTTTGTCGGCGAATTCCTGACGCTGATTGGCGTATTCCGCGCCAACACACTGGTCGCGCTGTTTGCGGCAACCGGCGTCATCCTCTCGGCCGCTTATGCGCTGTGGCTTTATCGCCGTGTGATTTTCGGCGCGCTCGAGAAGGAAAGCCTGAAATCGATGCTCGATCTATCGACCCGCGAAAAGGTCATCCTTTATCCGCTGGTTGCACTGACGATCTTCTTCGGCGTCTATCCGGCTCCGGTGTTCGATGCGACAGCCGCATCGGTCGATCTTCTGGTAAACAACTATTCGGCTGCATTGCAGGCGGCGCAAAATGTTGCGCTCACTATGAATTGACGACAGGACCCGTTGGACATGACCGCTGAAATCCTTTTTGCCAGTCTGCACATCGCGACGCCCGAGCTGATCCTTGCGGTCGGTGCGCTGGCGCTGCTCATGATTGGCGTCTTCTCGGGCGACAAGTCGACAACGACGGTGACCGGCCTTGCCGTCGCCCTCCTGCTCGTCGTCGGTCTTTGGATCATCTTCGCCCCCGCATCGGGCGTGGCCTTCGGCGGTGTTTACATCGCCGATGCCTTTGGCAACTTCATGAAGGTACTGGCGCTGATCGGCTCCATCACCGCCATGATCCTGGCCGTCGGCCAGGGCCGCTTCGAGCCCATCGGCCGTTTTGAATATCCGGTGCTGCTGGTGCTCGCGACGCTCGGCATCCTGCTGATGATCTCGGCCAACAATCTGATCTCGCTCTATATGGCGCTGGAGCTGCAGTCGCTTGCGCTCTACGTCGTCTGCGCCATCAACCGCGAGAGCCTGCGCTCCACGGAAGCGGGCCTGAAGTACTTCGTTCTCGGCGCGCTCTCCTCCGGTATGCTGCTTTACGGCATGTCGCTGGTTTACGGCTTCACCGGCAATACCGGCTTCACCGAAATCGCGCAGGTTCTGGCATCGGAAACCCGTTCGCTCGGCCTCGTCTTCGGTCTGGTCTTCGTTCTCGCCGGCCTTGCATTCAAGATTTCGGCCGTGCCGTTCCACATGTGGACGCCGGACGTTTATGAAGGCGCGCCGACCCCGGTTACCGCCTTCCTGTCCGCCGCACCGAAGATCGGCGCCATGGCGATCCTCGTTCGCATCGTCATCGAGGCTTTCCAGCCGGTCTTTGCCGACTGGCAGCAGATCGTCGTCTTCATCTCCATCGCTTCCATGTTGCTCGGCTCCTTCGCCGCAATCGGCCAGAAGAATATCAAGCGCCTGATGGCCTATTCCTCCATCGGTCACATGGGTTATGCGCTGGTCGGTCTTGCCGCCGGCACCCAGGCAGGTATTTCGGGCGTCATTCTTTACATGACCATCTACATGGTCATGACGCTTGGCACCTTCGCCTGCATTCTCTCCATGCGCCGCAAGGAAATCGGCAATGTCGAAACCGTCGAGGATCTTGCCGGGCTTTCGTCCTCCAACCCCTTCATGGCGGTTGTGCTGACGATCCTGATGTTCTCGCTTGCCGGCATTCCGCCGCTCGCCGGCTTCTTCGGCAAGTATTACGTCTTCCTCGCCGCCATCGAAGCGAAGCTTTATCCGCTCGCCGTCATCGGTGTGATCGGTTCGGTTGTCGGCGCCTATTATTATATCCGCGTCGTCAAGGTCATGTGGTTCGATGAAGCCAAGGACAAGTTCGAACGCCCGGCCGGCGAACTGAAGGTCGTTTACGCGCTTTCGGCCCTGTTCGTTGTCGCCTTCGTCGTCTTTGGCGGTGCACTCGGCAACGCGGTGACGGCTGCGGCAAAGACCTTCTTTTGAGCAGCACACACAGGCATACGGGCCGGATGTCCATCGATGACATCAGGCACGAAGCGATGGTGGAGACGCCATCGACCAATCTGGAATGTTTCGCCCGGGCAAGGGCGGGTGATGGCGGCAATCTCTGGGTTACCGCCATCCGCCAGACCGGCGGTCGCGGTCGCCGGGGCCGGCCATGGGTTTCTGAACCCGGCAATCTCTATGCCTCCCTTCTCCTGATCGATCCCGCGCCGGTGGAGCGCATTGGCTCCCTGCCGCTCGCGTTTGCGCTCGCGGTCTATCGCGCCATTCGTTCGGTGCTGCCGGCGGGCGGTGAAGCGGTTGAGATCAAATGGCCAAATGATGTGCTGATCGGTCGCCGCAAGACCTGCGGCATCCTTATGGAGGCGGAGCTTCTGCCTGACGGACGACGCGCCATCGTCATCGGTATCGGCATCAACATCGTCCATAAGCCGGAAAATCCGCTCTATCCCGTCACCATGCTCTCCGAACATGGAGCGTCCTGCTCGCCTGACGAGTTGTTCGCCCATCTCTTCCGTGAAACGGCGGAGGTCCTGGGCGACTGGGATGAAGGCAGGGGCGTTTCCGGCATCATGGCCGGCTGGCGGGCGGCGGCCTGCGGTATTGGCGAACATATCACCGTCAATTTCCCGGACCGTTCGATTGGCGGGCGTTTTGTCGGGATTGATGATAATGGTTATCTGCTGCTGGATGAGGATGAGGGCGCAAGGCGCTCCATCGCCGCCGGCGACGTGTTTTTCGGATGAGGTGAACGGTGCGGCTTTATAAAACGCCGCGCCGAACCCGATCCCACAGGTTGGAGTTTTCCTGCAGCTCATAAAAAGCAGGATGGCAGACCGGCTCCGCATCGGCCCGGTCGATCAGATGGTTCAACAGGTCCGATGCTGGATAGAGGCGGTGGGCGCGGCAAATTGCCGGCGCCTGCGCGCTTTCGTGAATGGATAAGAAAAACAATGGCTAAACAGGACGAACTGGTCTTTGTGCCGCTTGGCGGCGTGGGTGAAATCGGCATGAATCTGGCGCTTTACGGCTATGGGCCAGAAAGCAAGCGCCAATGGATCATGGTGGATTGCGGCGTGACCTTCGCCGGCCCGGACCTGCCGGGCGTCGATCTGGTGCTGCCTGATATCAGCTACATCGCCGAGCAGAAAAAGAACCTCAAGGGCATCATCATCACCCACGCGCATGAGGACCATTACGGTGCGCTGAACGATCTCTGGCCCGGCCTCAACGTGCCGGTCTATGCCTCGCCTTTCACCACCGGCATGCTGGAAGCCAAGCGCGCCTATGAGGGCACCCGTGCTGAAATTCCGGTGACGATCTTTAAGGCCGGCGATCGCATCAATGTCGGTCCATTCGAAATCGAGGCTGTTGGCGTCAACCACTCCATCCCGGAGCCTATGTCGCTGGTCATTCGCACGCCGCTCGGCAATGTCATCCACACCGGCGACTGGAAGATCGACGAAGCCCCGTCGCTTGGGCCGTTGACGGATGAGGCGCGCTTCCGCGCCATCGGCGAAGAGGGCGTGCTGGCGCTGATGTGCGACAGTACCAACTCGCTACGTGACGGCGTGTCGCCCTCCGAACACGAGGTTTCTGAAGGCCTGCGTCAGATCATCGAAAGTGCCGAAGGCCGCGTGGCCGTCACCACCTTCTCCTCCAATGTCGGGCGCATCCGCTCGATTGCGCAGGCGGCGGAAGCGGCTGGCCGCGAGGTATTGCTGCTCGGCTCCTCGCTGAAGCGGGTCGTCAACGTTTCGCAGGATCTCGGCATCATGGAAGGCATCAAGCCGTTCCTCGCCGAAGACGAATATGGCTATATTCCGCGTGACCGTGTGGTGCTGATCCTGACCGGTTCGCAGGGCGAACCGCGTGCGGCACTCGCCAAGCTTTCCCGCGATGAGATGCGCAATGTGGCGCTCGCTTCGGGAGATACTGTCGTCTTTTCCTCACGCGCCATTCCCGGCAACGAAAAGGCGATCATCGAGATCAAGAACGGCCTGATCGAGCAGGGCGTGCATATCGTGACCGACAATGAGGCTCTGGTGCATGTCTCGGGCCATCCGCGCCGCAACGAGCTTCTGCGGATGTACGAGTGGACGAAGCCGCAGATCGTCGTGCCTGTTCACGGCGAGGCGGCGCATCTGGTGGCGCAGAAGGAACTGGCCGAGCAGGCCGGTATTTCCCAGGTGCCGAAGGTGCGCAACGGCAACGTTCTTCGCCTCGCACCCGGCCCCGCGGAAGTCATCAACGACGTGCCGCATGGCCGCGTCTTCAAGGACGGTAATCTCGTCGGGGATATGGACGAGATGGGCATCAGCAATCGCCGCAAGCTGTCGTTCGCCGGCCATGTCGCCGTCAATGTTGTGCTGGACAGCCGTTACGATTTCCTCGGCGATCCCGATGTCGTTCCTTTCGGCCTGCCGGAATTTGATGATGAGGACGAGGCGATGGAGGACACGCTTTATGACGCCGTGCTCGGCGCCGTCGAAAGCATTCCGCGCGCTCGCCGCAAGGATCTGGCACTGCTGCGCGAATCGGTGCGCCGCGCTGTGCGCGCCGCTGCCAACCAGAGCTGGGGCAAGAAGCCGATCGTGACGGTTTTTGTGACGAAGGTCTGATCCGGAGAGGTGAGGGTGGAGTTCACGCACCCGCCGTCATCGCTTCGTTGAATGTAAGGGCCGCGCCGAAAAGCGCGGCCCTATTTGTTTCTTTGCGGCTTTTTGCGCTTCTTGCCGAGAATTGATTCCGGTTCGCCGATGAATGCGTTACAAGAGCGTATTGTGCAGGAGGATCACATGCCGCTTCTTTCGGTCTTCGCCGTTTATTTCATCGTCTGGTGGACGGTGCTTTTCATCGTGCTTCCGATCGGTCTGCGCACCCAGGACGAGGAAGGTGATGTGGCGTTGGGCACAGTGGCGAGCGCGCCAACCACATTCAAGGGCGGGCGGATCGTGCTGTGGACGACCCTGATCTCGGCGCTGATCTGTGGGCTCTGGTATGGCGGAACCTGGTGGTTCGGCTTCAGCCTCGATGACCTGCCGAGAATTATTCCGGTTTTCGACTGAAAAAGGCGGGCGATCTCCGCTCCGCATGTATCTGCCTAGTTAGCGTGACGGCAATCCGAAGGGTTTGCCTATGCATGCGGCAGTTTCCGGCAAATCTTGCCGAGCCCCTGTCATATGGATGTCATATCTATCGTGCACACAGCAGTAACGTAGCCGTGTGTGTGATTCACTCGCCGTAATTTTACCGGAATGATGGTTGGGAGCAGGGGAGCTGCGTGTAGAAGCAAAAAAAAACAAGGCATTTCAGCCTTGTTTTTCAGGTTTCGCGTGATCTGTAACCGTTGCCGGGGCAGCGACGAGCGCGCCTAAGATCTGATCCTCCCAAGACTGACCGCGAAAATGACAAGAATTTAAACTTCCTGCCTCTTTTGTAAGCTAAAGCTAGCTCAAACCCCCATGCTTGTCATCTCATTTTTTGCATATTTGTTACAGTCGGCAAAAAATTCTCTGTGGTGCATTTTGTCGCACCCGATCAAGAATATTATTCCGGCCAAAGCGTTTTGACGCGAATTAGCTATCGCGAAAATACCTTGAAATGGCCTTTATCACTCTTTTCATGCCGGGTTTTCTTCTTGGCGGGAAACGGCTATATCCGGCGCCAATATCCCTCTATTCGGGGCGATTCCCGCGCCTTTGGTCGCTATCGTCCCTATCAATGGAAGCCGTCATGCGTCTTAGCCGTTATTTCCTGCCCATCCTGAAGGAAAATCCCAAGGAAGCCGAGATTGTTTCTCACCGCCTCATGCTGCGCGCCGGCATGATCCGGCAGCAATCGGCTGGCATCTATTCCTGGCTGCCGCTTGGCAAGCGCGTGCTGGACAAGGTCAACAAGATCATCCGCGAGGAGCAGAACCGTGCCGGCGCCATCGAGCTTCTGATGCCGACGCTGCAAACGGCCGAACTTTGGCAGGAAAGCGGTCGTTACGATGACTACGGCAAGGAAATGCTGCGCATCAAGGACCGCCAGGACCGCCAGATGCTCTACGGCCCCACCAATGAGGAGATGATCACCGACATCTTCCGTTCCTATGTGAAGTCCTACAAGAACCTGCCGCTGAACCTCTATCACATCCAGCTGAAGTTCCGCGACGAGGTGCGTCCCCGTTTCGGCACCATGCGCTCGCGCGAGTTTCTGATGAAGGACGCTTATTCCTTCGACCTCACCAAGGAAGACGCGCTCCATTCCTATAACAAGATGTTCGTGGCCTATCTGCGTACCTTCGAGCGCCTTGGCCTGCGCGCCATTCCCATGCGCGCCGATACCGGCCCGATCGGCGGCAATCACAGCCATGAGTTCATCATTCTGGCCGATACCGGCGAATCCGAAGTCTTCTGCCACAAGAGCTTCCTTGACCGTGCCATCCCGGCCGAAAGCACCGATTTCGACGATGTCGAGGCGCTGCAGGGTGTGTTCGACGAATGGACGGCCGATTACGCCGCGACGTCAGAAATGCATGACGAAGCCGCCTACGACGCCATTCCCGATGGCGAGCGCCTTTCCGCGCGCGGGATCGAGGTTGGCCACATCTTCTATTTCGGCACGAAATATTCCGAGCCGATGGGCGCGAAAGTGCAGGGCAAGGATGGCAAGGAACACCCTGTCCACATGGGTTCCTATGGCATCGGACCGACACGCCTTGTTCCCGCCATCATTGAAGCATCGCATGACGAGAACGGAATCATCTGGCCGGCCTCGGTTGCTCCTTTCGATGTCGTGATCATCAACATGAAGGCTGGCGATGCGGCCTGCGATGCGGCTTGTGAAAAGCTGTATTATCAGCTCTCCAACGCCGGCAAGGATGTTCTCTACGACGACACGGACGACCGTGCGGGCCAGAAATTCGCCACCGCCGATCTGATCGGCGTGCCGGTGCAGATCATCGTCGGCCCGCGTTCCGTTGCGAACGGCGAAGTCGAAGTGAAGGATCGCAAGACCGGCGAACGTGAAACCGTCACAATAGAGGCGGCAATGAACAAGGCGCTTGGCTAAGCGCGAACGGAAAGATGGGGGCGGCCTTCCTGCGAAGACCGCTCCGATTTTATGGCGCAGGCGCCGCTACGATTGGGCCCGATCTTTGGAAAAGACCGATCCTGTGAATTGAGATCAGGGAGACGACATGGCAAAAGCCGAGGCTGAAAAGGGTGCGGCTGTTTCCGCCGGGGCAAAGACCGCCCGGCCGTTTTCCGCTTTTGAACGCATGGTTGCCTGGCGTTATCTGCGCTCGCGGCGCAAGGAAGCCTTCATCTCCGTCATCGCCGGTTTTTCCTTCGTCGGCATCATGCTCGGTGTGGCCACGCTGATCATCGTCATGGCTGTCATGAACGGTTTCCGCACCGAGTTGATTTCCCGCATTCTCGGCATTAACGGCCACATGATCGTGCAGCCGATCGACCAGCCCTTCAACAATTACGATGAGCTGGCGAAGAAGTTCTCCGCCGTTCCCGGTGTCACCATGGCCCTGCCGCTAGTAGAGGGCCAGACGCTTGCCTCCGGCCGTGGCGGCGCGGGTTCCGGCGCGCTAGTGCGCGGCGTGCGCCAGGAGGATATCGACAAGGTCAAGGAAGTCGCGACCAACATCAAGACCGGCGACCTCGTTGGCTTCATGGCGGGTGACGGCGTTCTCGTCGGTTCACGGCTCGCCGCCCAGCTCGGCGTAACGGCTGGTGACGACATTACCCTCATTTCTCCGGAAGGCGACGTGACGCCGATGGGCGTCAATCCGCGCGTCAAATCCTACAAGATATCAGGCGTCTTCGAGATCGGCATGTCGGAATATGACGCGTCGATGATCTACATGCCGCTGTCGGAAGCCCAGCTCTATTTCAATGCCGACGGCATCGTGCAATCCATCGAGCTTTATGTCAGCCGCCCCGATGATGTCGACGGCATCCGTCCGCTGGTGGAGCAGGCGGCCGGACGGCAAATCTATATCACCGACTGGAGGCAGCGGAACCAGACCTTCTTTTCCGCCCTGCAGGTGGAAAGAAACGTGATGTTCATGATCCTCACCCTCATCGTGCTGGTGGCGGCGCTGAACATCATTTCCGGCCTCATCATGCTGGTGAAGGACAAGGGCAGCGATATCGCCATCCTGCGCACCATGGGCGCAAGCTCGGGCGCGGTGATGCGCATCTTCTTCATGACCGGGGCTGCCATCGGTACGGTCGGCACCTTTGCCGGCGTGGCGCTTGGCGTCATCGTCTGCCTCAATGTGGAATCCATCCGGCAGTTCTTCTCCTGGATATCCGGCACGGTGCTGTTTGACCCGCAGCTTTATTTCCTGAGCCAGCTGCCGGCCGAAATGGATTTGAGCGAGACCATCACCGTCGTCATCATGGCGCTGACGCTTTCTTTCCTGGCAACGATCTTTCCGGCATGGCGGGCTTCCAAGCTCGATCCGGTGCAGGCCCTGCGTTACGAATAAGGACCGCTTCGCAATATGGCAAAAAAAACAGTGCTGCGGCTTACCGGTGTCGAGAGAACCTATGGTCAGGGCGAGACATCGCTTTCCATTCTGCGCAAGGCCGATTTTGAATTGAAGAGCGGTGAGATGGTGGCGCTGGTCGCCCCTTCGGGCACCGGAAAATCGACGTTGCTGCATCTGGCGGGGCTTCTGGAACACCCTGATGCGGGTGAGGTTTTCATCAACGGCGCGCCATGCAACGGTCTTCCGGATGAAACCCGCACGGCGATCCGCCGCAGCGATATCGGTTTCGTCTACCAGTTCCATCACCTCCTGCCGGAGTTTTCGGCGGTGGAAAATGTGATGATGCCGCAGCTCATCGCCGGTCTGACACAGGCCGAAGCGCGCAAGCGTGCCAGCGCCCTGCTGGATTACATGCGCGTCGGCCATCGCGGCGAACACCGCCCGGCCGAGCTATCCGGCGGCGAACAGCAGCGTGTGGCGATTGCGCGCGCGGTTGCCAACGCGCCGCTTCTGCTGCTGGCCGACGAGCCGACCGGCAATCTCGATCCCGAGACCGCGCATTATGTTTTCGATGCGCTGGAGGCACTGGTGCGTCAATCCGGCCTCGCGGCGATGATCGCCACCCATAACCACGACCTCGCTGCCCGTATGGACCGACGCGTAACGCTTGCAGACGGCAAGATCGTCGATTTCTGATCTTTACGGTCTAAGCGGGCGATATCGTTCACGAGGTTGAGTCGTTTCGCTGCGGCTCCTCCATAGGTCGGTTCTTTCTTCCACAATTGAATTTTTTGAGCCCGGAGGTGTTTTTGCCTCCGGGTTTTTCGCTTTGGAGTCAGGGGCTTGTTGCCCCTCATCCGGGAACCGAAGGCGATTCTGCTGCATTAGCAAGGGGAATATCAGCAAAACCCTGTTGACAATCGAACAAAATGAGAACAAAGTTGGAACATAACGAGTAAGGAGAGACCAATGACTGATTTCATCCGTGACGTTGCCGCTTTCGCCTCCATCGCTGTCTTTGTTGCCAGCTTTTCGGTGATCCTCACCGCCCTGTGAAGAAGACACCGGCGCAGAAGCCTGTATGGACGCCGCAAAATGGTGGACATTGAGCGCCGGAAATCGGAAAATCGCCCCCTCGATTCAGAATGACAGGAAGACGATATGGGCGATACGGTTGTGCGTGGAGAGACCTCTGGCGAAACGTTGAACACCCCCGGTTTCGTCCATCTTCGGGTTCATTCCGCTTATTCCCTGCTTGAGGGGGCGTTGCCCCTCAAGAAAATCATGTCCAAGGCCGTTGGCGACGGTCAGCCGGCCATTGCCATTACCGATACCAACAATCTCTTCGTTGCGCTGGAATTTTCCGAAAAGGCGCGGGACGAAGGTCTGCAGCCCATCATCGGCTGTCAGCTGTCCATCGACATGCAGGATGCGGCGGAGGATCGCCGTAACCACAACAGCCATCTCCAGAAGCTTCCGGCCATCGTTCTCCTCGCCGCCAATGCGGAAGGGTATGAGCGGCTGGTGGACCTCGTCAGCCGCGCCTATCTGGACGGCGAGGGCGGAAGCCATTCCGTGCACATTACCCGCGCATGGCTGGAGGAGGCCTCCAATGCCGGCCTCATCGCGCTGACCGGTGCTTCCGGCGGCCCTGTCGATATGGCGCTGAAGGAAGGCCACGCCGCACAGGCGAAGGAACGGCTCCTGGCGCTGAAGTCGCTCTTCGGTGACAGGCTCTATATGGAATTGCAGCGACAGTCCGGTTACGACCGCTCCCATGAGCGGCGCCTGATTGGTCTCGCTTATGAACACGACATTCCCCTTGTTGCTACCAACGAGGCGTTTTTCCCATCCAAGGCTGACTACGAGGCACATGATGCGCTGATGGCGGTGGCGCACAACGCCATCGTATCCGATGACAGCCGGTTCCGCCTGACACCCGATCATTACCTCAAGAGCCGTGCGGAGATGACGGCGCTGTTTGCCGATCTTCCCGAGGCGTTGGAAAATACTGTCGAGATTGCGCTCCGTTGCTCCTATGTGCTGAAGAAGCGCGGGCCGATCCTGCCGCGTTTCACCGGCGCCAGCGACGATCCGGAAGCGGCCGAACGCGCCGAAACCGAGGAGCTGCGCCGCCAGGCGGTGGAGGGGCTGGATCAGCGCCTTGCCGCACTCGGCATGGCGCCCGGTTATACGGAGCAGGATTATCGCGAGAGACTGGATTTCGAACTCGGCGTCATCTCGCGCATGAAGTTTCCCGGTTACTTCCTGATCGTTGCCGACTTCATCAAATGGGCCAAGCAGCATGATATTCCGGTCGGGCCGGGCCGTGGTTCGGGTGCGGGCTCTCTTGTCGCTTATGCGCTGACCATTACCGATGTCGATCCGCTGCGCTTCTCGCTGCTGTTCGAACGCTTTCTCAATCCTGAGCGCGTTTCGATGCCCGACTTCGATATCGACTTCTGCCAGGATCGCCGCGAAGAGGTGATCCGCTACGTGCAGGCCAAATATGGCCGCGAGCAGGTGGCGCAGATCATCACCTTCGGTTCGCTGCAGGCGCGCGCGGCCCTGCGCGACGTCGGCCGTGTGCTGGAAATGCCCTATGGCCAGGTGGACAAGATCTGCAAACTGGTGCCCAACAACCCGGCCAACCCGACGCCGCTGTCCAAGGCGATCGAGGAAGAGCCGCGCCTGCAGGAGGAGGCGGACAAGGAGCCGGTCGTCGCCCGCCTGCTGGATATCGCCCAGAAGATCGAAGGACTTTACCGCCACGCCTCCACCCACGCCGCCGGTATCGTCATCGGCGACCGGCCGCTCTCCAAACTCGTACCGATGTATCGCGATCCGCGATCCGATATGCCGGTCACCCAATTCAACATGAAATGGGTGGAAAGCGCCGGCCTCGTCAAATTCGACTTCCTCGGCCTGAAGACGCTGACGGTGCTGAAAGTGGCCGTCGATTTTGTTGCCAAGCGGGGCATCAAGGTCGATCTCGCGGCAATTCCGCTCGAAGACACCAAAACCTATGAGATGCTGTCGCGCGGCGAGACCATCGGCGTGTTCCAGGTGGAAAGTGCGGGCATGCGCAAGGCGCTGATCGGCATGCGCCCGGACTGCATCGAGGACATCATCGCGCTAGTGGCGCTTTATCGTCCCGGCCCGATGGAGAACATCCCGGTCTATAATGCCCGTAAACATGGCGAGGAGGAGCTGGAATCGATCCATCCGACCATCGACCATCTCCTCAAGGAAACGCAGGGCGTTATCGTCTATCAGGAACAGGTGATGCAGATCGCGCAGGTCCTGTCAGGATATTCGCTCGGCGAGGCCGATCTTCTGCGCCGCGCCATGGGCAAGAAGATCAAGGAGGAAATGGACCAGCAGCGCGAACGTTTCGTCGATGGTGCCATCAGGAACGGCGTGTCGAAGCCGCAGGCCGACACCATCTTCGATCTCCTGGCGAAATTCGCCAATTACGGCTTCAACAAAAGCCACGCCGCCGCTTACGCTATCGTGTCCTACCAGACCGCCTATATGAAGGCGCATTATCCGGTGGAGTTCCTCGCGGCCTCCATGACACTCGATATGGCCAACACGGAAAAGCTCAACGATTTCCGGCAGGATGCGGGCCGCCTCGGCATCGAGGTCGTCGCGCCCTCGGTGCAGACCTCCTTCCGCCAGTTCGAGACGGGTGAAAACCGCATCTATTATTCGCTGGCCGCCATCAAGGGCGTGGGTGAGGGGGCGGTGGAACACATCGTCCAGGTGCGCGGTGACAAGCCATTCACGAGCCTCGAGGACTTCTGCCTGCGCATCGATCCGAAACAGATCAACCGGCGTGTGCTGGAAAGCCTGATCAATGCCGGCGCCTTCGATTGTTTTGGCCGAGACCGCGCCGAGCTGATCGGCGGGCTGGATCGCATCATCGGTTATGCCCAGATGGCGCAGAACAACCGCACCATCGGGCAATCGGACATGTTCGGCTCCGGTGGCGGCAACGGCCCTGAAAAGCTTGTCCTGCCCGCCTTCCAGTCGTGGCTCGCCTCGGAAAAGCTGCTGCGCGAATATCAGGTACTCGGTTTCTACCTCACCGCCCATCCACTCGATACCTATCGCCCCATATTGGATAAGTTGCGGGTGCAGAATTTCGCTGATTTTTCCGCCGCGGTGAAACAGGGCGCCACCGCCGGGCGTCTGGCCGGCACGGTCACCGGCAAGCAGGAGCGCAAGACGCGCACCGGCAACAAGATGGGCATCGTCACCTTCTCGGATGCGTCAGGGCAATATGAGGCCGTGCTGTTTTCCGAAGGGCTCGGCCAATTCCGCGATCTGCTGGAAGTCGGCAAATCGCTTGTCATCACCGTACAGGCGGAAGAGCGGCCGGAGGGCATCGGCCTGCGTATCCAGACGGCTCAGTCGCTGGAAGAGAAATCCGTGCAGATGCAGAAGGCGCTTCGGGTCTATGTACGCGATTCCGGCCCGCTGAAGACGGTGGCCCGCCACCTCAACACTAAGGGCGACGGATCGGTTTATTTCATTGTCATCAAAGATGAGGGCAGCCGCGAGATCGAGGTGGAGCTGACGGAGAAATACCGCATTTCACCTGAGATCGCCGCCGCGCTGCGGTCCGCGCCCGGTGTCGTTGATGTGGAATTGGTGTAGGGCGAAAACCCTCACACCGGTCCTTCTTTCGTAACGGTGATGAAGTCGGTTCCGGTTCCTGTCTCCATTTGGTGACTGATGTCGGAAACGGTGATCGAGCTTCCGCTTGAAAGCTCCTGCTCGATCCGGTTGCGTATCTCCGTGGGGATTTCGAGGCGGCTGAGCACGGCGCTCAACTGGTCGAAACCGCCGGGCGCTTCGGTAACGGTGATGCCAAGCCGTTTGCGGGCGGCGGCCGGCAGATGATTTTCGAGCGTGACGCCGTTCCATTCGGCGGTTCCGGCTGCGCGGTCCACGGAAACGGCCTCGAGGAAATGGGTTCCGAGTGCCACTTCCGGATCCTTGATAGTGATGGCAGCTTCGAACAGCGGTTTGAAGTCCTGCCGCACCATGATCTGGCCATTCGGCGGATGATCCTCACCGGCGGACGTATAAAGCGCCGTCACAAAGGCGTCGGTCAGAAGCGGTCCTGATGTTTTCAGCCCTTTCCAGCGCTTGAACCCATTGATGGCGTTCACCGTCATCTCTCCGGCATAGCCATCGGCGGAACCGGCGTCGAATCCGAGACGGGTCAGTACAGCCTGGATATCCATCACCTTTTCCCGCTCGCCGCGACGCGTAATGAGGATGCGCAGCGGCGAGGAGGCTTTGGTCTTTGCCGCCGGTTTGATGGCCTGCGTCTTTTCATTGACGGCAACCTCGACCGCACCCAACGCCGCATCGAAGGTCGCCGGGCGCAGCTGCACATCCGACAGAAGCAGCTTGCCGTCATCGGCATCGTCGCGTGGCGCAAACAGCGCCGGATGCTCTACGAAACGCAGAGAAACCGGGCGATCGGTGATGATGACATGGACACCGGCCTGCGTATCACCGAAGAGTGACTTTGCAAATTTCGAGGGCAGGCGCACGCAGCCATGCGAGGCCGGATAATTCGGCACCTTGCCCTCGTGCAGCGCGATGCCAGACCATGTCAGCCGCTGCATGAAGGGCATGGGTGCGGCCGAATAGATATTCGACTCGTGATATTTCCGCTTTTCCAGAATGGAGAAGATGCCGCTCGGCGTCTCGTGCCCGGCCTTGCCGGTGGAGACTTTCGAGGTGGCGATGATCTCGCCATTCTCATAAAGCGAGAGCGACTGGTCGCTTTTGGACACCAGGATCTGCAGCGACCGGCTGTCGGCGGCAAGCGCCGGAAAGGCAAGAATGCTGGCCGACAGCATGCCGGTCAGAAGACGGAGGCGAAGGGACATGACGCAATACACCACATGCACAAAACTTCCCTCACTCAATCATGCGAAGTTTAATGAAGTTTAAGGAAGCCACGGCCGCAACATCACTAATTTGTGTAAAATCTAAAATACATGGGTACGGGTGATGGGAGACGCTGTTGAGCAGGTCCCGAATGGCCATCTTCAGATCTCTATTTGCGGGTGCCGAAGGTGTAGCCGGTCTCGACGCTGCCCTTGCCGAATTTGTCGCGCAGCTTGTCCATTGCTGCCTCCGCCGCCGCCCGCCGCGTGGCCTGTCTGTCGACGAGATCGGGCGGATCGGCGAGGCCAGCATCGCGCAGATCGCTGACGCCGATGCCGATGAGGCGGAATTTCGTGCCGTCCGTTTCTTTCTCCAGCAGCGCAAGGCCGGTGCGGAATATGCGGTCGGCAAGCTGGGTCGGGTCATCAAGCCTGCGGTTGCGGGTGCGGCTCTTGAAGTCGGCAGTCTTCATCTTCAGCACCACCGTCTGGCCGGCAATGCCGCTTTTCTTCAGCCGCCAGGCAACCTTCTCGGAAAGCGACCGCAGGATCGGGACGAGGTCCTCATGGCGGGAAATATCGTTGAAGAAGGTGGTTTCGGACGATACGCTTTTGACCGGATCGTTATTGTGCACATGTCGCTCGTCAATACCGCGCGAAAGTCGGAACAGTCGTTGCCCCATCACGCCGTAACGGCGCATCAGCTCGCTCTCCTCCATCTCCTGCAATTGCGCGATCATACGAATGCCATCCGCCTCCAGCGTCGCTGCAAAGGCCTTTCCCACGCCCCAGATGGTCGTGACCGGGCGCGCCGCCAGAAAGCACAGTGCCTCCGCTTCGCCGACTACCGAAAAGCCGCGCGGCTTTTGCAGGTCCGAGGCGACCTTGGCGAGAAACTTGCAATAGGAGAGCCCTGCCGAAACGCTCACCCCAACCTCTTTTTCCACGCGTCGGGTGAACTTCGCCAGCACACGCGCCGGCGGATCGTGATGCAGCTTCTCGGTGCCTGAAAGATCGAGAAATGCCTCGTCGATGGAAAGCGGCTGCACCAGCGGCGTCAATTCCTGCATCATCGCGCGGATTTCACGGCCGACACGGCTGTATTTTTCCATGTCGGGCTTGATGACCACCGCCTCCGGGCAGGCTTCCAGCGCCTTGAACATGGGCATGGCGGAGCGCACCCCGTGGATGCGGGCGATGTAACAGGCGGTGGAGACAACCCCGCGCTTGCCGCCGCCAACGATGACAGGCTTGTCGGCCAGTTCCGGATTGTCGCGTTTTTCGACAGAGGCATAAAAAGCGTCGCAATCGATATGAGCGATGCTCAGATCGTAGAGTTCGGAATGATAGAGGAGACGCGGGCTGCCACAGGCGCGACAACGCCTCAACCCTTCCGGCTGGCCAGCCAGACAGTCGCGGCAGAAACCGGGATCATAGCGGTGCGACGTGGACATGGGCCGAAAACAAAACCAGAACGTTGCCGACCATACTCCGGCCGTGGCGATGGCTCAAGAGCGTTCCGGACAAAGCCGGGATTTGGAAGCCGCGACACGCTGGAAAAACTTGCATATCGCGCAGAAATATTTGATCTTGATCTATATTGTAGTTACAATTGTGATTTTTTACGCATGTTCGAATGGGATGAAGACAAAAACCGGTCCAATATCCGAAAACACGGCGTCGGATTTCAGACCGCGATTCGAATCTTCGAAAACGTGGTCCTGTCCTGAGTCGATGAGCGCGCAGCCTATGGAGAGATGCGTCATCACACCATAGGGCAGATTGAAGGAGTTGTATTTTTGGCGGTCATTCATACCGATCGCGCCGGCAAAATCCGCATCATCTTCGCCCGGCCGGCGAACCGCCGCGAAAGGAAACGTTATGACGAAGAAATACGAAAAAGAGCTGAGCCTTGAAGAGCTCGCAGCTTTGCCGGACGAGAAGATAGACTACAGCGATATACCGGAACTGGATGAGAACTTCTGGGTGAACGCAAAGCTTGTGGAGCCGGAAGGAACGCAGCAGATTACGCTAAGGGTCAAGAAATCCGTGATCGAGGCCTATAAATCCACGGGCAAGGGATATCAGACCCGTATGAACGCCGTTCTGGAATCCTACGCCCGCACATTGCGAAAAAGCTGACGCCCGCTGCCTGCTCGTCCCGTCAATACACACCTGAATCCAGCCCCGGCCCGGAAAAATGGTGCCAGGCGGCGGCCACCGTTTCGGGGGATGTATCGGTGGCGGCACAGAACGCCATCAGGTCGGGCTCGTGGCTCATCAGGAAATCCGTCAGCCCCGCCAGAAAGCCGGGATCATTGACGGCCTGGCGCAGCATAGTGGCCTGTAATCCGCTCAAAGCCAGAAAACGCGCCAGCATGTCCGGTTCGTTTGCCAGCCAGCCAAGTATGGCGGCGGCCGTTTCTTGCGGATCCTGACCGGCATTGCCTTTGTTTTTCGTATCGCGCAGCATTTCTTCCCCGAAGTTACCTATTTTGAAACCAAATCCCTCTAGCCTTGCGCAACGAATGGACGATGGAATCGGTTCTCTGACAACTTATATGTCTGGATGAAGGTTTCAAAGCGAAACGGGGACTGCCCACCATGCCCAAGCAGGTCATGATAGTCGAAGACAACGAGCTGAACATGAAGCTCTTTCGCGACCTGATCGAAGCATCTGGCTATACGACGATTCAGACGCGCAACGGCATGGAGGCGCTCGATCTCGCCCGCAAGCACCGCCCGGACCTCATCCTCATGGATATCCAGCTGCCGGAGGTTTCCGGGCTGGAGGTGACGAAGTGGCTGAAGGAGGATGACGAGCTGCATGTCATCCCGGTCATCGCGGTCACGGCCTTTGCCATGAAGGGTGATGAGGAGCGTATTCGCCAGGGTGGATGCGAGGCCTATGTGTCGAAGCCGATTTCCGTCCCGAAATTCATCGAAATCATCAAGACTTATCTGGGCGATGCGTGAGGCGACTGGGGAACGGTTATGACGGCGAGAGTTCTGGTTGTTGACGATATTCCGGCCAATGTGAAGCTTCTCGAGGCCCGTCTTCTGGCGGAATATTTCGATGTCGTCACCGCCGAGGATGGTTTCAAGGCGCTGGCGATCTGCGATCAGGAACAGGTCGATATCATCCTGCTCGATATCATGATGCCGGGCATGGATGGTTTCGAGGTTTGCGAAAGGCTGAAGGCCAATCCAAATACCGCTCATATTCCGGTTGTCATGGTCACGGCTCTCGATCAGCCGTCGGACCGTGTGCGCGGCCTCAAGGCCGGCGCCGACGATTTTCTCACCAAACCGGTCAATGATCTTCAGCTGATCGCCCGTGTCAAAAGCCTGGTCCGTCTGAAGGCCGTCAGCGACGAGTTGCGGCTGCGTGCGGAAACTGCGCGGCAGATCGGCATCGAGGAGATGCTGCGCAGCGACGGCCTGATGCAGACGCCGGGCCGCGTGCTGGTCGCGGATGGCCGCGCCAGCTCGCAGGAACGCATCATCCGGGCGTTGAAGCCGGTTGCGGAGATCGACGCCGTCACGGAGCCGCAGGCGGCCTTGCTCAAGGCGGCGAGCAGCCCCTTCGAGCTCGTTATCGTCAATTCCAATTTCGAGGATTACGATCCGCTGAGACTGTGTTCGCAGCTTCGCTCGCTGGAGCGCACCCGTTTTCTGCCGTTGCTTCTGGTGGCGGAGCAGGGGGCGGACGAGATGGTGGCGCGTGCGCTCGATCTTGGGGTGAACGATTATATTCTCCGCCCGATCGATCCGAATGAACTCGTCGCCCGTTCGCTGACGCAGATCAGGCGCAAACGCTATAATGAACATCTGCGGCTCAATCTGCAGCACACCATGGAGCTTGCGATTGTGGACGGGCTGACGGGCCTCAACAATCGCCGTTATCTCGATAGTCATCTGAAGATACTTTTCGACCGTGCCGCCGTGCGTGGCCGCCCGATCTCCATCTGCATGACCGATATAGACCGCTTCAAGCTGGTCAATGACACCTATGGCCACGATGTCGGCGATGAGGTGCTACGGGAATTTGCAGCACGCATCCGCAGCACGGTGCGCGGCGCGGATCTCGCCTGCCGTTATGGCGGGGAGGAGTTCGTCGTTGTCATGCCCGATACGCCCATGGAGCTTGCGGCAAGCGTCGCCGAGCGCCTGCGGGCCATCGTGGAGGACAAACCCTTTTATGTTCGTTCCATCGACAGGGAGCTGAGCATTACCGCCTCCCTCGGCATCGCCACCAGCAGCGGCGCCTTCGGCGCGCCGGACGAGATATTGAAGCAGGCCGATAAGGCGCTTTACGAGGCTAAACACGCCGGACGCAACCGCGTCGTGGCCGCCGCGGCCTGAGCCGGCCGCGGCCAATTAACCAAGATTGTTTGCGCAGCCTCTCCGGCTTATCCCGGCGAAATAGTTATTCGGAAATCCAGGCGGACGTCGGGAGACCGCAAGCCATTGACCCTAGATGTATTTTATCTCTTTGCAATGAAGGGATGAATCTGGCCGGCCTTAATAGAGTTCAAGTTGAAAAATACGTTGAATTCAATCTCGCAGGAAACTATAGTGTGCCAGCTTGGTATATTTAACCATGTTTCTCAGGGGATGTATCTCTGGCTTAAGAATTTGTTGATTTTTATTTTACTTCTGCGCACACTCACAATCGAGAGTAACAGTTCTTCCGGCGGTTTGTCGGTCTTGCGATGATGGAATCATGGCGGCTTTTGTCGTCTCGATTTCGCTCGTCAGGGGCTGGTATTGCGTAGTTTGAATGCCCCATGATGCTCAGGTCCGCCGCATCTCCTGAATCGTGGGGTCGGTCGGCTGACGATGTCCGAATCGGTTCCTCGTGCCGTAATCACATCGTTGGCCGACCGCCTTATTCCCGAAAATAGCCTGTTGATGGCGCGCGTGTTTTGCGAGGTGCCGGTTTCCTGCCGGTTCCTGTGCAGAGCTGTGCGACGCGACACGGAGGTAGGGAATATAGGGCAGGGGTTGCCCGGAGCAGCCTTTGTGAATGCCTGCGGATATATATATCTTGGCGATCGTGTGTTTGAGCGGGCGGCAGGCTCATGCCCGTCAGTGCCGCGCGTGCTTTGCCTGGGGCAGCAGCGATGTCACGCCCTTATTTCCAGGATAGGGAAGCCTCTGGGTGCGAAGAGCGTCGTTGCGGCCTCTGTTCCTTCGGCACAAACAAAAAACGCGCCCATGGGGCGCGCTATTTGCCGGAGAACCGATCAAGAAATTACTTGATCTTGGTTTCCTTGAATTCAACGTGCTTGCGTACGACCGGGTCGTACTTCGTCTTCGTCATCTTGTCCGTGAACGTACGGCTGTTCTTGGTCGTGACGTAGAAGGTACCGGTGTCGGCTGTCGACAGCAGCTTGATCTTGATCGTTGTAGCTTTCGCCATGGTCGTCCTGCCTTATAAACAAAAGAGAAGCCGCAGGCGCTTCTCACCTCGGCTAAATCTGGCGCGAAACTACGTATCGCGCCCAAAAAGTCAAGTCTGTTTTGCCCGGAAAACAAAACGGAACCCATAAAGCACCACGTAAAGCCCGAAAAATACGGCAAGTGCCCAGGCGAAACCGTCAGTGCCCGCAACATCCATGGAAATACCGACGGCCTGCGGTCCGGCGATCGTACCCATGGCGTAACAGAAGATAAAGGCGGCATTGGCGGAGACCAGATCGGCACCTTTAAGCCGCGAGCCGAGGTGGGTGAGGCCCACAGTATACATGCCGGAGACGAGGCCACCCCAGAACAGCAGCAGCGCCGCCACGAGAATCCAGCTCTCGACCAGGAAAGGCAGCGCCAGCGTGCCGCAAACGCCCGCAAAGGCCATCAGGGCGAGCATGGTGCGCCGATCCTTCAGCCGGTCGGAAAGCAGGCCGATCGGTATCTGGAACACCATATTGCCGATTCCCATCACCGTCAGCAGAAGTGCTGCCTGCGATTCGTTGAAACCCTCACGGGTGGCGTAGATGGGAAAGAGCGACAGGCCACCTGCCTGCACGGACCCGAACACGAAAGCTGCGGCCGATGCCATTGGCACCAGCCAGACGTAACGGATGAAATGGTGATTGGGCCGCTCGTCCAGTTCCGGGCTTTCGCCGCGCGCCATGAAGATGGGAATGGCGGCCAGAAGGATGATCGCCGCTCCAACGATAAAGGGCAGGATGCCTTCGCTGCCCACGACGGAGAACAGCAGCGGACCAACGGCGAAACCGACTGCGAGGCCGGTGGCGTAGATGCCGAGAACCATGCCGCGTTTTTTCGGCGGCGCGGTCATGTTGATCCAGTATTCGGAGAGAATGAACAGAGTGGTGGTGGCGCCGTGGAAAACGATTCGCAGCGGAAACCACATCCAGAAGGCATCGGCGAAATAAAAACAGAGCGCGCTCAGCGCCGAAATAATCACGGCGAGCAGCATGGTTCGCGCCACGCCGAAATCATGGGCGATCTTGGTGGTGACCGGAGCCGCCATCATGGCAGCGACGCCGGCCATCGCCGAATTCACCCCGATCATGGTCGAGGAGATGCCGCGCTTCTCAAGAATGATCGACAGGAGCGGCAACCCGAGGCCGATGGCGACACCGACTGCACTGATGGCGGAAATCGCGGCGATCAGTGAGGGCCAGTGGATGGCGTCCGCTTCTTCGCATTTCATTTGTGACATGACGGCCTTTATACAAAGTCTCGAATGAACCGGCCGTGGCGCGTGACATAGAGCCGCGCGGGGCTTTCAAAGGGCAGTGAGGGATCACCTATCATGAGTTTTGTGACATCTTCGAGAACCGTACGCGTGATTTTGGGCATGTTCAGACCGGAAAGGTCTGTCATGTCAAGCCATTGCACGTTGGAGAGTTCATCGGAATCACGGGTTAGCCGGATATCGAGCCCCAACTCGTCGGTATAACAGCAGAAGAATCGCGTGTCGTAGCGCCGCACGTTGCCAGGCGGCGTGATGGCGCGTGCGACATATCTGAAACGGGAAAGATCCGGACCCTCGGCGCCCAATCCGAGATCCACGCCCGTTTCCTCGAAAAGCTCGCGCGCTGCCGCAAGCGCCAGCGCCCTTGCGCCGGCAGCACTGAGACGGCGCGCTGCGGAAGCGGTGAGTTTGTGGAGGACGGCGGGATGCAGATCGCCGGAAAAGGGCAGCGCATGGTCGCGCGGATCACGTTTGCCGCCCGGAAACACGTAAGCGCCCGGCATGAAGACGTGGGCGCTGCTGCGTTGACCCATCAGCACCCTGAGCTGCGGGGCGGAACGGTCGAACAGGATGAGGGAGGCGGCATCACGCGGCCGCAGAGGCGCGCTCACAGTCTCCGCATCCCGGGAGCGCTGAGGCTCATGCAAGGTCTCGCCCACGGTCAGTGAGAAGAGCCGTCTATCTGCGCTTTTGGTTGTTTTCGGTCGAAGCCGTGCATCCGCAGCGCCCATTGCAGGCCGATCACGCCGCCCTTGATGGGTTGCAGTGTCAAAAGTGCGGCGAGAATGGTGATCGGCACCCAGATGGCGAAATGCGCCCACATCGGAATGTTTAAGACCAAATCCGTCATCATGAAGCCGCCAACGGCGATATGGCCGATGATGACGATGGAAATATAAGGCGGCAGGTCGTCCGAACGGTGATGATGCATTTCCTCGCCGCAGGCCGCACAGGCATCCACTGGCTTCAGGAAGGCCCGGAACAGGCGGCCGCTGCCGCAGGCCGGGCAGCGGTTGGCCATGCCCCGCATGATCGAGCGGCCAAGCGGCCTCTCCGCGCTGCTGTCTCCGAAGGTGACCGTTTCCGAGCCCTGATGTGCACTCATCCTTAAGTCCTTCTCCCTTTCTTAAACCGCTTGTCGCGGTCTTGTTAGCGTCGTCCTACCGTCGCCCTCTGGGCGGCCGTGTCCCGGGCTTCGCGCCAGGACGCGATGTCCGCCGGCCTGCCTTGTGGAACGACCGCGAGCCGACCGGCATCTTACGCCCCGGGCTCAACATTTCAAAACGCAACGCGCCTGCGAGAGGCACCGCTTCTGCAAGCCGCACCTGAACCGTGTCGCCAAGCTGATAACCGAGACCGGTCTTTTCCCCTGTCAGAGCCTGATGGGCTTCATCGTAAAGGAAATAATCCGTTCCGAGTGTAGATATAGGAACAAATCCATCAGCGCCAAACTGCGGAAGCGCGACAAATAGTCCCGCCTTAGTGACACCTCCGACGCGGCCCTCGAATTCCTCGCCTACCCGTTCGGAGAGATGGTGCGCGATCAGCCGGTTGATGGTGTCGCGCTCGGCCGCCATGGCGCGGCGCTCGAAGGTCGAGATTTCGGCGGCGATATCGTCGAGCGTCGCTTCTTCCTGCGGCGTGATGCCGCCTTCACCGAGGCCGAGCGACCCCACCAGTGCGCGATGCACGATAAGATCGGCATAACGGCGGATCGGCGACGTGAAATGCGCATATTTCATCAGGTTGAGGCCGAAATGGCCGATATTGTCAGGACTGTAGATCGCCTGGCTCTGGCTGCGCAGCACCATCTCATTGACCATGATCTGATGCGGCGTGTCGAGCGCGCGTGCCAGAATGCCGTTGAAGGAATTGGCGCGCATAGCCACACCCTTGGCCATTGAAATGCCGATGGTGCCAAGGAATTCGCGCAGCACCTCCTGCTTGGAAAGCGTCGGCGCATCGTGGACGCGGTAGACCAGCGGCTGCTTTTTCTTTTCCAGCGTCTCGGCGGCGGCGACATTCGCCTGGATCATCATTTCTTCGATCAGCTTGTGCGCATCGAGGCGCTCGGGAATGACGACCTTGTCCACCGTGCCGTCCGGTCGCAGCTGAATCTTGCGCTCCGGCATGTCGAGTTCCAGCGGCTGGCGACGGTCGCGGCCGCGCTTCATCACCTCATAGGCGTGCCAAAGTGGCTTCAGGATCGGCTCCAGCAGCGGCCCTGTCTTGTCGTCAGGCTTGCCGTCAATGGCCGCCTGTGCCTGCTGGTAGGAGAGCTTGGCGGCACTCTTCATCATGATGCGATGGAAAGTATGGCCCGCTTTGCGGCCTTCCTTCGAGAAGGTCATCCGCACGGCAAGGGCAGGACGGTCAACGCCTTCCTTCAGCGAGCAGAGATCGTTGGAAATACGCTCCGGCAGCATCGGCACGACACGATCAGGGAAATAGACCGAGTTGCCACGCTTCAGCGCCTCGCGGTCGAGCGGCGCGCCCGGCCGCACATACCAGGAGACATCGGCAATCGCGACGGTGACGATGACGCCGTCAGGATTATCGGGCGAAGTGTCCGGCTCGGCATAGACCGCGTCGTCATGGTCCTTGGCATCGGCCGGATCGATGGTGATGAGCGGCAGGTCGCGCCAGTCCTCGCGGTGCGACATGGTCGCCGCCTTGGCCGCATCCGCTTCCGCCAGAACGTTCGGCGGGAAGATATGCGGAATGCCATGGGCATAAATCGCGATCATCGAGATCGCCTTTTCCGAGGCGACAGAGCCGACGACGGAGAGAACCTTCGCGCGCGTCAGGCCGTAACGGCCGCTGTTGCGCGAGGTTTCCACCTCGATCAGATCGCCATCCTTGGCATCGCCGACGCCATCGGGGTCGATGACCATTTCCTCACCACGCCGGTCGATTGGCATTAGCCGTCCGCCGCCGCCTTCCGTCTGCTTGAACACGCCGAGCAAAGCGTTCTGGCGACGGTCGATCAGCTTGACGACACGCGCCGTATAGGCCGGGCCGACGCTTTCTTTCGAAGGGAAAATCTTTGCCAGAATGCGGTCGCCGAGACCGGCGGCCGGCGCCTTCTTGCCGCGATCCTGCGAAGACTGGCGGATGAGAACGGCCGGTGCCGCGCCCATATCCTCCGGCCATTCCGCCGGCCGGCCGATCAATTCGCCGTCCTTGTCACGCGTGGTGATGTCGAGAACCGTGACGGGGGGCAGGCCGCCCGGCCGCGTCAGCGACTTGCGGCTCTTGTGCACCATGCCATCGGTTTCAAGTTCCTTCAGCAGCGCTTTCAGGACAACGCGGTTTTCGCCCTTGAGGCCAAAAGCCTTGGCGATTTCGCGTTTTGAGGCCTGCTGCGGATGGTCGGCGATGAATTTCAGCAGCACTTCGCGGGAAGGCACCTCGCCATGGATGATGCCTTCACCTTCGCTCACCCGCTTGCCGCGCCCGGTGCGTCCGAAACCGTCGCTGGCGGAACCCTGTCTCTGACGCGGCGTCTTGCTCACTCTGCTGCCTTCTTGGGTTTGGCCGCAGCCTTCGGCTTGGCGGCCGTCTTGCTCTTGGTTGCCGCCTTGGCCTTGGTGGCCTTCGGCTTCGCCGCTGCTTCACCATCTGCTTTCTTGGCGGTGGTCTTCTTGGCCTTGGCAGGCTTGCCGCCGGTGCCGGTCTTGGCAATGCGCTCGGCAATCAGAACCAGCGCCTCATCGAGCGTCACCGATGTCGGGTCCTGCCCCTTCGGAATGGTGGCGTTGACCTTGCCCCAGTTGACGTAAGCGCCATAACGCCCGTCGCGGACGGTGATAGCACCGCCATCGGGATGGTCGCCCAGCTCTTTCAGCGCCGCCGGCGTGCCGCTGCGGCCTGGTCCCTTGCTCTGCTTTTCGGCAATCACAGTCACGGCACGGTTGAGACCGATCGAGAACACGTCCTCGATGCTTTCCAGATTGGCATAGGAGCCATCATGCAAAAGGAACGGCCCATAGCGACCGAGGCCGGCGGAGATCATCTTGGCCGTCTCCGGGTGCTTGCCGATGTCGCGCGGCAGGTTGATGAGCGCCAGCGCCTTTTCGTGGTCGATATCCTCAGGCTTCCAGCCCTTGGGCAGCGAGGAACGCTTGGCTTCCTTGCCATCGCCGCGCTGGATATAGGGTCCGAAACGGCCGGAGCGCAATGTCAGCTCTTCGCCGGTCATCGGGTCGGCACCGAGTGCTTTCGGCTCGTTCGATGCCGCAGCGTCCGCTTCCGCACCGTCGGAGGTCAGCTGGCGGGTGTAGTTGCATTCCGGATAGTTGGAGCAACCGACGAAAGCGCCGTATTTGCCGAGCTTCAGCGAGAGATTGCCGGTGCCGCAAACCTGACAGATGCGTGGATCGGACCCGTCCTCGCGCTTCGGGAAGACCAGCGGCGCCAGAACTTCGTTCAGCGCATCAAGCACATTGGTAACGCGCAGTTCCTTGGTGTCTTCGATCTGGGCGAAGAAATCCTTCCAGAAATCGCGCAGCACCTGCTTCCAGTCCAGCTCGCCGGCGGAAATGCGGTCGAGCTTTTCTTCAAGCGCTGCGGTGAAATCGTATTCGACATATTTGGTGAAGAAGCTTTCGAGGAAAGCCGTCACCAGCCGTCCGCGCGAATGCGGGATCAGCTTGCGCTTATCGACGACGATATATTCGCGGTCGCTCAGCGTCTTCAACGTCGCCGCATAGGTGGAAGGACGGCCGATGCCGAGTTCTTCCATCTTCTTGATGAGCGAGGCTTCCGAATAGCGCGGCGGCGGTTCGGTGAAGTGCTGGCTGGCATTGATCTTCTGCTTGGCGAGGTTCTCGCGCGCATTGATCTGCGGCAGACGGCCTTCGTCGTCACCGTCGTCGCTCTGCTCGCCATCTTCCTTCTGGTCGGTATAGGCGGCGATGAAACCGTCAAAACGGATCACCGAGCCAACGGCACGAAGGCCGGCCTTCTCGCCGTTCTTATCCGCGAGGATTTCCACAGTGGTCCGCTCGATTTCGGCTGACGCCATCTGGCTGGCGATGCCGCGCTTCCAGATCAGGTCGTAAAGACGCAGCTGATCGGCATCGAGATAACGCTTCACCTGATCCGGCGTGCGGTTGAAATCAGTCGGGCGGATCGCCTCATGCGCTTCCTGGGCGTTCTTGGCCTTGGTGGAGTAAAAGCGCGCCTTTTCCGGCACGTAACGATCACCGAACTGCTCGCCGATGGCGCTGCGGGCGGCATCGATCGCCTCCGGGGCCATCTGCACACCGTCGGTACGCATATAGGTGATCAGGCCGACGGTTTCTCCGCCGATATCGATGCCTTCATAAAGCTTCTGCGCCACCTGCATCGTCCGCGAGGCACCAAAGCTCATGCGCGAAGACGCGGCCTGCTGAAGCGTCGAGGTGGTGAAGGGCGGGCCGGGATTACGCTTGACGGGCTTGGCCTCGACCGTATCCACTACATATGTCGCGCCTTCCAGCAGTGTCTTCAGCCGGTTTGCATCTTCGCCGGTCTTGATCCCGCGGCTTTGCAGCCGCTTGCCATCGGCCGAAACCAGCTTGGCCTCGAATTCGTCACCGCGCGGTGTCTTTAAAAGCGCGCTGATGTTCCAGTATTCTTCGGAGACGAAACGCTCGATCTCGGATTCACGGTCGCAGACGAGACGAAGCGCCACAGACTGAACACGACCGGCGGAACGCGCGCCCGGCAGCTTGCGCCACAGAACGGGGGAGAGGTTGAAGCCAACGAGATAATCGAGCGCGCGGCGGGCGAGATAGGCATCGACCAGCGGCACGTCGATGTCGCGCGGGTTAGCCATGGCGTCCAGAACCGCCTTCTTGGTGATGGCGTTGAAGACCACGCGCTTCACCGGCTTGTCACCGAGAACGCGCTTCTTCTTCAAAAGATCGAGAACGTGCCAGGAAATGGCCTCGCCTTCGCGATCCGGGTCGGTTGCGAGAAAGAGGCCGTCGGAGGATTTTACCGCATCGGCAATATCTTTCATGCGTTTGGCGGACGCGCTGTCGACTTCCCAGGACATTTCGAAATCCTGGTCGGGCAGCACCGATCCGTCCTTGGCAGGAAGGTCTCTGACATGGCCAAAGGATGCAAGAACCTTATAGCCCGAACCAAGATACTTGTTGATCGTCTTGGCTTTGGCAGGAGATTCTACGACAACGACATTCATATTGTTCTTCTCTGGAACTGGTCCGTTAACGTGGCCCCGGTCACGGCGCGGTGCCGCAATTGGCCTTCTTTATAATTCGACATGGACAGGTAATGCCCGCTGGTCAAGAGGCAAGCCCGATTTTCTCGCTTCCAGGCCACTGCAACCTATGGATAATCTATTGTTGTATTGCAATCTTTGGTAAATTGGTTATGATGGGCAACATCATTTGAATCGACTTAATGCTCCCCGTTTCAGTCTGAATTTCCAGGATAAATATATGGTCCCGAACGCGACAAACAATAATGCCGATAATGAGGGGACCAGAGAGAGCTTGGCATACATTCGCCAGATGCTGGCGGAGCTGCGCCAGGTCGCCAGCCGCGAGGGCGCGGACATGCTGTGTTACCTGATCGAGATGGCCTATGTCGAAGTCGGCGATATCCAGAGCGGCCGGCGCAAACTGTCAATCCGCGACGAACAGCGAAACGCGCCCCCCGGCGTGCCGGTTTAGACGTCCGGCAATATCAAGCTCCAGCAGCACCAGATGAACGGTTGCAGCGGAAAAACCTGTGTGACGGATGATATCGTCCGTTTCCACGGGCGAGGGACCGAGAGCGGCGGCGATGATGCTGCGCTCGTCGTCCCCCGGTGGTGACATCTCCGTGTCGGATCTCGGTTCCTCGATTTTGCGGTCATAGGGCAATTGCGGCTCCATCAGCGGTCGCATCGCTTCGAGAATATCGGCAGCGCCCGTGGTCAGCATGGCGCCTTCCTTGATCAGCCGGTTGGTGCCTTCACAGCGAGCATCGAGCGGGGAGCCGGGCACGGCAAAAACCAACCGTCCCGCTTCGCCGGCAAGCCGCGCCGTGATCAGCGAACCCGAACGCTCCGCCGCCTCCACGATGACGACGCCAAGCGAAACACCCGCGATCAACCGGTTGCGGCGCGGAAAATCGCGAGCGCGCGGCTCCCAGCCAAAGGGCATCTCGCTGATCGTCGCGCCGCCCCGATCATATATCTCCTGCAGAAGCCCGAAATTTTCCTGCGGGTAGGGACGGTCGAGACCGCCGGCCAGCATCGCCACCGTGCCGGTTGCAAGGCTTGCCCTGTGCGCTGCCGCATCGATGCCCCGCGCTAACCCTGATGCAATCGTATAACCGGCCCGTCCACAATCGCGTGCCAGCATGGCAGCGAATTTCGCGCCGTTGATGGAGGCGTTGCGCGAACCGACGATGCCGACGCAGGCTCTTGTCGCCGCATCCGCCGATCCCTTCATGGCGATCAGCGGCGGCGCGCCATCCATATGACGCAGGGCGGGCGGATAATCCGGCTCGCCGATGCCGACGAAACGCGCGCCGAATTTGTCCGCGGTTTCGATCTCGCCTTCCGCTTCCGCCTGCGTGGCAATGCGCGGGCTGCGCGAGGAACCACCGCGCCGCGAAAGCTCGGGCAGGGCGTCGAGCGCCTTTTCGGCGCTGCCGAAATGATTGATAAGTTCTCGGAAGGTAACGGGACCGATATTATCGCTGCGGATCAGCCTCAGCCACGCGACCCGCTGCCGCGCGGAAAGCTCTATGCCCTGCCGTGTTGTTTCCTCATGCGGCATGGCTTGTCCTCAATATTGGGGCTCAGCCCTTTTGACCGATCCTGCTTTCGGTGCCTGCCAGCAGACGCGCGATATTCTCCCGGTGTTTCCACCAGGAAATCACGCTGAGCAGCGTCACCAGCATCGCCGTCTTTTCCGGGCCAAGCACCCAGAGCGCCACGGGAATGATGACCATGGCCACGAGTGCCGAAAGCGACGAATAGCGGGTGATAAATGCGGTCGCGATCCAGATCAGCGCAAAGGCCAGCATCATCAGGGGCGCGGCACCGAGAAGCACGCCGATATAGGTCGCGACACCCTTGCCGCCCTTGAAGCCGAGCCACACCGGAAACAGGTGACCGAGAAAGGCGAAGAAGCCGGCGACCAGCGAGGCTTCGTAACCCCAGAGCGCATTGGCAACCAGAACCGCCGCCGTACCCTTCAGCGCGTCGAGCAGCAGGGTTGCGGCGGCGAGCTTCTTGTTGCCGGTGCGCAGTACGTTGGTCGCGCCGATATTGCCGGAGCCGATCTTGCGTACGTCACCCAGCCCCGCCATGCGGGTGAGAATGAGGCCGAAGGGGATGGAGCCGAACAGATAACCAATAAGCGCCGCCAGCGCGAGAAGGGCAGGCGCCGTCTGCCAGTCAGTCAAAGCACTCATTCAAACGTCCCCTCTGTCGCGCTGCCCGCGTGATCTCTATTGGTGATCTTATGCCAAGGAATGAACGGCTTTGCCAGCCACATAAGTGGCGACGGCACGGCCACTGAAACGGGCATCCTCGAACGGCGTGTTCTTGGATTTCGAGAGCAGTTGTTCCTTCGACACGAGCCATGGCTCATCGAGATCGATCAGGGTGATATCGGCCTTCGCACCGACTTGCAGCGTTCCCGCATCCAATCCGAAAATCTTCGCTGGACGGGTGGAAAGCGCATCGATCAGCCGCATCAGCGGAACCTCGCCGCTATGGTGCAGACGCAGCGCCGCCGCCAGCATGGTTTCCAGCCCCACCGCGCCGCTCGCCGCATCCGAAAACGGCAGGCGCTTGGTGTCGACATCCTGCGGGTCGTGCGAGGAGACGATGATATCGATCGTGCCGTCCTTCAGCGCTTCCACCATCGCCTTGCGATCGTCTTCGGCGCGCAGCGGCGGGGAAAGCTTGAAGAAGGTGCGATACTCGCCGATATCGTTTTCGTTCAGCGTCAGATGGTTGATCGATATACCGCAGGTGGCTTTCACGCCCCGCTGCCGGGCGACACGGATCGCTTCGGCCGATTCCGGCACGGAAATCTTGGCGGCGTGGTAGATCGCCTGCGTCAGACCGGCAATGCGCAGGTCACGCTCCAGCGGAATGATCTCGGCTTCTTTGGGAACGCCTGACAGCCCGAGCCAGCTTGCGAAAAGCCCCTCATTCATGTCACCGCCGCCGATATATTTATCGCGGGTCTCGAGTGCGATGACGGCACCCAGTTCGCGGGCATAGGTCATGGCGCGGCGCAGCACCAGCGTGTCGGAAAGCGCCTTGCGGCCGTTGGTAAAAGCAACCGCACCGGCTTCCTTCAACATGCCGAATTCGGTCATTTCCTCGCCACGGAGGCCCTTGGTGAGGGCCGCTGCCGGGTGGACGTTGACGATTGCCTTGTCGCGCGCGGTCTTCTTCACATATTCGACAAGCGCGATGTCATCGATAACAGGATCGGTATCCGGCATGACGATAATGCTGGTGACGCCGCCGGCCGCTGCCGCGCGTGAAGCGGATTCAATGGTCTCGCGGTGTTCTCCGCCCGGTTCGCCGACAAAGACGCGGGCATCCACCAGACCGGGAACGGCTATCACACCCTTGCAGTCGCGCACCGTCGCACCCTCAGGCGCGCCTTGATTGTGCGCATCCTTGCCGGCTGCGAGAATGGTGCCATCGGCTCCGATGACGATGCTGCCGGTCTCATCCAGATTGCGGGAGGGATCGACGATGCGGAGGTTCTTGAGAACGGTCACGGCACTCATACGCGCTCACCCTGATTTTGCGAGACAAGCAGGGTTTCCATGACCGCCATACGCACGGCAACCCCCATTTCCACCTGACTTTCGATGACGCTCTGCGGACCGTCTGCCACTTCGGAGGCGATTTCCACGCCGCGGTTCATCGGGCCGGGATGCATGACCAATGCATCTTCCTTCGCCGCCTTCAGCTTTTCGGCATCCAGACCGTAATAATGGAAATATTCGCGCACCGAAGGCACGAAGGAGCCGGACATGCGCTCGCGCTGCAGGCGCAGCATCATCACCACATCGGCATCCTTAAGCCCCTCCTTCATGTCGTGGAAAACTTCCACGCTCATGTCGCGAATGCCGGAGGGAAGAAGCGTTGCGGGGGCGACGACGCGCACGCGCGCGCCCATCTGGTTGAGAAGAATGATATTGGAGCGGGCGACGCGCGAATGCAGCACGTCGCCGCATATCGCCACCGTGATACCCGAAAGCTCGCCCTTGGCGCGGCGGATGGTCAGCGCGTCGAGCAGCGCCTGTGTCGGGTGCTCGTGCTGGCCGTCACCGGCATTGACCACGGAGCAGCCGACCTTTTGCGCCAGAAGCGCTGCGGCCCCTGCGGAGGAGTGGCGCACCACCAGCACATCCGGGTGCATGGCGTTGAGCGTCATCGCCGTGTCGATCAGCGTTTCGCCCTTCTTCACCGAGGAATTGCCGACCGACATGTTCATCACATCCGCGCCAAGGCGCTTTCCGGCAAGCTCGAAGGAGGATTGCGTTCGCGTCGAGGCTTCGAAGAACAGGTTGATCTGCGTGAGGCCCCTCAGCGTCGAGGTCTTTTTCTCGCGCTGGCGGCTGATTTTCACCGCCTCGTCGGCCTTGTCGAGAAGCAGGGTGATATCCTGATGGGAAAGCCCCTTGATGCCGAGGAGATGGCGATGGGGGAAGAAGACCATGCGGTTTGCCTCCTGACGGGCGCCGCATTTTCCCGTGAAAATGCCCGGAACGCCCGAATGCTGATCCGTGCGCTCCATTCGCTGTGAACTCGCCTCAGGAGTGCCGCGGAATTCGGTCCTGCGCTCTATAGAGATTGCTCGGCGCAGGAGCAAGCGCCAGCGGCCCGTGAAATGAAAACACGACGATGTTTCCCCAACCCTCGATATCCTTATTTCGGTGGGCGGTGATGGGACGGGTGCGTGTCAGACGATGCCGTGCTTTTTTAATAGCGCCTGCTCGTCGCCTGACGCCCAGCCGAAAACTTTCGGCGGCCCGTTCAGCTCCTGTACGAAGTAGTGAACATCGAAATCGATCGCGACATCCCGTTGCCCCTTGCGGACGAAGGTCGCCGTCCAGGCGACATGGGCGACGCAATGATGTTCATCGATGGGCGAGATACGGATGCCGCGTATCCTCATCTCCTTCGTTCCTATAGCCCGATAGCGCTCGTAGCTCTTCGTCATGACCTGCTTCAGGTGGTCATCATTCTTTCCGGTCATCACCCCGGCAGGGGATGCGGCGATGAAATCGGAGGCGTAGAGGGAGGCAACTTCCTCCATATTCATGTCACCTTTGAGGGACTTGTTGAAAAATCTCTCATATCGTTCGAAGAGTTTTCTTGCGCTGGCCTCCATGGCTTCCTCCCTGTGCAGGCTGTCAACACGTCGCCAACCAAGAAAGCCTGTCGCAGGTTCCAGTTCCAAATCAGTGGCGGATTAAGCAGAATGAACACGATGGCGTATGTAAAACGAGATCGACCGGCCGCTGCAGACATGGAGAATCTGGTGATATTTACGCCCGGTTCTCGAAATATAAGCCGTGCCATCGCCCTGGCTTGCCGGAAACGTGTCTGGCATTCTCCCTGCCGGACACCTAAATCAGGGTCACTCCCGAAAAATGCTGAAAGCGGCGGCTTAATCGTCTCAATCGCTTCCTGTGGGTGGAATTATGCAATATCACCCCACTATGCAATGCCAGTACAAAACAGCTAGAAGCAGCGGATGACCCAGAATTCCCGGACAGAAGAATCGCTCGCCGAACTGAACCAGCCAAGCCTCTGGTCCGGCGTCAACGCCTATCGTTCCGATCCGTTGATCGTCGATCTCACCTCCGGCCTGTCGCGCAATCTGAGGGACGAGTACGACCAGCTCGGCCGTTACGTTACCTCGCATGAGGCGCAGGAGCTGGCGCGCATGGCCAATCAGGGCGTGCCGCAGCTGCATACCCACGGCCCGCGCGGCGAGCGTCTGGATCAGGTGGAATTCCATCCCGCCTGGCATGCGCTGATGCGCCGTTCCATGTCATCAGGCCTGCATTCCAGCGTCTGGGAAAATTCCCCTGATACGCGCGGCAATGAGCACAAGGCGCGCGCCACGAAATTCTACCTGACTTCGCAGCTGGAGGCAGGCCACCTCTGCCCGCTGACCATGACGAGCGCCTCGGTTGCCGCCATCATGGCTTCGCCGCGTGTGCAGAAGGAATGGGCGCCGAAAATCCTGTCGCGCAAGTATGATTCCTCGCAGAAGCCGGCCCTGCAGAAAACCGCCGTGACCGTCGGCATGGGCATGACGGAAAAGCAGGGCGGTACGGACGTGCGCGCCAACCGCACCACGGCCGAGCGCGTGGGCGAGGGCATCTATCGCCTGTCCGGCCACAAATGGTTCCTGTCCGCGCCGATGAGCGACGGTTTCGTCATGCTCGCCCAGATGGGCGACGGCATGGGCTGCTTCCTCGTGCCGCGTTATCTCGAAGACGGTTCCAAGAACGGCCTGCATTTCCAGCGCCTGAAGGACAAGCTCGGCAACCGCTCCAATGCGTCGGCCGAAGTCGAATTCACCGATGCTTTCGGTTATCTGCTCGGCGATCCCGGCAGCGGCATCCGCACCATTCTCGACATGGTGACGCTGACGCGGCTTGATTGCGCGCTGGCGTCTGCGGGCATGATGCGAGCTTCCCTTGCCGAAGCCGTGCATTACGCTCGCGGTCGTTCGGTTTTCGGAAAAATGCTGGTCAGCCAGCCGATCATGACGCGTGTTCTTGCCGACATGGCGCTGGATGTGGCGGCTGCAACGGCACTCTCCTTCCGGCTGGCAACGGCCTTCGATGCCGCCCGCAACAATCCGGCAGAAGCCGCTTATGCCCGCGTCATGACGCCCATCGTCAAATACTGGTGCTGCAAGATTGCGCCCGCCCTCATCTATGAGGCCATGGAATGCCTTGGCGGCAACGGTTACGTGGAAGAGCGGCCGATTGCCCGCCACTATCGCGAAGCGCCCGTCAACGCCATCTGGGAAGGGTCCGGCAACGTCATGGCGCTGGATGTGCTGCGGGTTCTCCAGCGCGGCAAGGACCTGTTCGATCTCGTCTTCCAGACGCTGGAACGCGATCTTGGACCTGCCGGCAAGAAGACTACCGACGTGCTGCGCGCCGCAATCGCACTTGCCGAACGCGACGAAGGAGCGGCCCGCCTGCTGGTGGAGCAGTTCGCGCTTGCGGCCGCTGCCGCCGAGCTTTGCCGCCTGGGCGCTGGCAAGATCGCCGATGCCTTCCTCGAAACCCGTCTCGCGGGTGGCTGGCGGCACACTTACGGCATGCTCGATTCCCGCTTCGATCCGACTTATATAATCGATTTATTGTATCCGCCCGCATCCTGACCGATAAAGGGTGGAGGGCCATTGTTGCAGTCCCTGTGGGAGGGGTATCGGATTTGAGAAAATGCGTTGGCGTGGGGAGTATTCCTGTCTTTCAGACGGCTGGCGCGTGTTCGCGCACGGAGATGGAGGGCGCTCGCAAATGCTGACCTTCCGCTCGGCCCGCCCTGAAGATGAAGACGCGCTTTACGCCATAAGCCTTGCCACCGGCGATGCCGGGCAGGACGCCACCCCGCTCTATAATGACGGTCGCATGGTGGGGCACATATACTCCGTGCCCTATCTTCGTCTCTGGCCCGATGCTGTTTTCGTAGCGGAGGACGAGGAGGGTGTCTGTGGCTACATCGCCGGCGCGCTCGATACGGCTTCGCACGAGGAACGGCTGGAGCAGGAATGGTGGCCCCATCTGCGCGCCCTTTATCCCGATCCCGGCGGCGACCAGCAGATATGGGATGCCGACCAGCGCCGCGCCCATTTCATCCATCATCCGCGCCACACGCCTTCCTGGCTTACTGATCCCTTTCCGGCCCATATCCACATGAACCTGCTGCCGCGCACGCAGGGCAAGGGCGGCGGCACCCGGCTTCTGTCCCGCTGGCTCGATATGGCGAGACAGAACAACGTCTACGGCATCCACCTCGGTGCCAGCGAACGCAACCATGCCGGCATGCGGTTCTGGGAAACCCGCGGGTTCAAACGTCTCGACAGCCACGAAACGCCGGGCAGCGTGTGGTTCGGTATGGCACTGGAATAAGCGGCCGATTCCATGGGACGTGGGTTCTCGATTGTTGACGTCAAAAACCCTTCATCCACAGGAACCTTCTCCTCATCCATCCCACCACATTGTCCTTCCCTTCATGCTTTGTTAACCCCTGTAGTCAGGCCTTTCAGAAAACGGGTAGGGAATCATGCTGGCGACCGCAGAGGCGATTTCAGCCGACAGACCGGAAAAGCGCATCAAAGATCGCGCCCAGACCGAGAAGGCGATTTTTAATGCGGCGCGGTCGCTGCTTGCCGAAGAAGGGTTTCAGGGGTTCGGCATCAATGCCGTCGCCCGCCGCGCCGGTTGCGATAAGCAGCTCATCTACCGTTATTTCGGCGGCCTCGATGGCCTGATCGAGGCGATCGGCGAGGATCTCGGCTCCTGGGTGAAGGATCGTATTCCGGAAGACACCGGCGGCATGTTCCTTCTGACCTACGGCGATCTCATGGAAAAGCTGGCGCTTTATTTCATGGATGCGCTGCGTAGCGACCCGCTCGTCTGCAAGATCATCGCCTGGGAAGTCTCGGATGGCTCGCCGCAGGTCCGCCAGCTGGCCGAAGCCCGTGCAAAGTCGCTGGGCAAATGGTTGGAGCGCATGCGCGGCTCGCTTGCTGCTCCAAAGGGTGTGGATACCGCCGCCGTCAATGCCGTGCTGTTCGCCGCCATTCAGCACCTCGTCATTTCCGCCGCCACCAGCGGTCAGTTCGCCGGCGTGCCACTCAAATCCGATAAGGACTGGGATAAGATCACCACTGCCGTCAAAAGGTTAGTGCGCGGCGTTTATGGCTGATTGAAGTCGCTGCGACGGGTGGAAACACCCAAGGCAGGCGCGACGTTTACGAAAAATCAGCTATGTTTTCACCGGGCGCGCAACCGCCCGGTGCTTCCGTCCGTTCACGGGTCACATTCTTTTCCACATGTCGACCGCCCGTCGTTAACCATAATGACAGCTTTCATTTGCCTCGCCATGACGGTGGGTCCAGTGTGGGTTAATGAAATGTTAACCATGCGCAATGACTGCGCATAAGGGAGCCGCAAGTGAACCGCTGGACAGCCTTGGGCGTCATGATGACGTTTTTTGCTATGCTGCCGTTGGATATTGACGCGCCAGCGCTGAACCTTTGCCTGATGGCTGCGGTGCGCTGGGCGGTGCTTGCCGGCATTCCCGATACGTTTTTTGTGCGGGGGCAGACGGCATGAAGTGGTTTTTGATCCTCTGGGCCGGTCCCGTCGCGCTTCTGGGCAGCTGGTACTGGCTGTCCTACTACGACATGAGCTTCGGCTTCTACATGCTGACGCGTCAGACCCATGACCTGGTGTTCGAGATTTATGGCAATATTCTCGGCGTGCCGCCGGAAAGCCTGCCGCCGATGGTGGCGCGCGCCATAGCGGTCGATAGTGTGATCGTTTTTGCGATCCTCGCATACCGCAAGAGAAAGCAGATCGCCGCCTGGTGGCAGGGCCGTCAGTCGGCCGCGCGGGTCAGCGCGGAAAGCCTGTCCAGCGCACCCTGAAGAATGAAGCTCGCGGCGGCCGAATCGATGCGTTCGGCTCGCTTGGCGCGAGAGACGTCCATTTCCAGAAGCGCGCGCTCTGCCGCGACGGTTGAAAGCCGCTCATCCCAGAAGATAAAGGGCAGGGCGGTTTTTTCGCCCATGGTGCGCACGAAGGCGCGAGTCGCCTGCGCGCGTGGTCCGGCTGATCCATCCATATTTATCGGCAGGCCGATGACGAAGGCGGCAACCTTTTCCTTTTCGGCAAATGCCAGCAGCACCTGCGCATCCTGCGTGAATTTCACCCGCTTGAGGACGGGACGCGGCGTTGCGAAACGACGTGAGAGGTCCGACATGGCAAGCCCGATGGTCTTCGTGCCGAGGTCGAGGCCGGCAATCGCCTGTGCGGGCTGCAGCATCTGCGCCAGTTCCTCGATGGTGAGTGTCGCCATGTCGCGTGCTGCCTTTATCTTTTGCGGACGAATTCGGTGCGCAGCACCAGACCCTTGACCGCATCATGCCTGCAATCGATCTCTTCGGGATTGTCGGTCAGGCGGATCGACTTGATGACGGTGCCCTGCTTGATGACCGTGCTGGTGCCCTTGACCTTCAAGTCCTTGATCAGAGTTACGGAATCGCCGTCTTCAAGCACATTGCCGGCGGCATCGCGCACTTCCTTTGCACGGGCTGCCTCGGCGGCCAGTTCGGAAGCCGGCCGCCATTCGCCGCTCGCTTCGTCGTACACGTAATCGTCATTATCCGCGGCCATTGTCGCCTCTCTGAAATATCGGTAGTGCGGTTGTTCAGGCCGTCCTATGTCATAATATACCGGCAATACAAAGGAGAACTTCCCATGAAAATCACCTGGCTCGGCCATTCCGCCTTCCGTCTTGAAAACGGAAACGCGAAAATCCTCATCGATCCGTTCTTCACCGGTAATCCCGGTTTTGCCGGGCAGGATGTGAAGTCGGCGGCCGAAGGCATCACTCATATTCTCCTGACCCACGGCCATGGCGACCATGTCGGCGATACAGTCCAGCTTGCCCGCGAAACGGGTGCCACGGTGCTGGCCAATGCCGATCTTGCCGCCTGGCTTTCCGCAAAGGGTGTCGCCAAGGTCGATATGGGCAATACCGGCGGGACCGTACATTTCGACGGTTTTTCCGTCACCTTCACCAATGCGCTGCACTCCTCGGCCCAGATCACCGAAGACGGCGTCTCCCATTCGCTCGGTAACGCCAATGGCCTGATGCTGCATTTTGAGGATGGCCCGGCCGTCTATCACATGGGTGATACCGACATCTTCTCCGACATGAAGCTCATCAACGAACTGCACCAGCCGGATATCGGCCTTGTCCCGATTGGTGATCGCTTCACCATGGGCGGTGCCGTGGCGGCGCTCGCCTGCCAGCGCTTCTTCAAGTTCCAGAATGTCATTCCCTGCCATTACGGTTCCTTCCCGATCATCGACCAGACGCCGGACAAGTTCGTGGCCGGCATGGAAGGCTCGGAAGCGCGTGTCCACACGCCGAAGACGGGCGATACGCTCTCCTTCTAACGCTCCACCAGAGCATGTCGTTACCGCAAAACCGCTTCGCAGTTTGACGCGACATGCTTTCTACCGTTGCGAAGGACGGACATGGTGATTATAGCGGGTAGGAAAATTCCTACCGGAGTAAAACCATGTCCGTCGATCTCGCCACCGTAAAGCGCGTTGCGCGCCTTGCCCGTATCGCTGTCAGCGAAGAAGAAGCACAGAATATGCTCGGCCAGCTGAACGGCATACTCGGTTTCGTGGAGCAGCTTTCGGAAGTGAATGTCGATGGCGTCGAGCCGATGACATCGGTGACCCCGGTGGACATGAAAAAACGCGCCGACGTGGTGACCGACGGCAACAAGGCGGAAGACATTGTCGCCAATGCGCCCGCGACCGACCGGGACTTCTTCATGGTCCCGAAAGTGGTCGAATAATCCGACCGCCGTTTGCCGCCTGATTTTTCCGAGATTTTCGAAAGCCGTTGCCGACTATGACCGACCTGACGAGCCTGACCATTGCCGAAGCCCGCGAAAAGCTGAAGGCGAAAGAATTCTCAGCCCTCGAGCTGACCGACGCCTATCTCTCCGCCATCGATGCGGCCAACGGCGCGCTGAACGCCTATGTTGCGCTGACGCCTGAAAAGGCGCGCGACATGGCAAAAGCCTCCGACGAACGCATCAAAGCCGGTAAAGCCGGCGAGCTGGAAGGCGTTCCACTCGGCGTGAAGGACCTTTTCGCCACCCGCGACGTGCACACACAGGCGTGTTCGCATGTTCTCGACGGCTTCAAGCCGAAATACGAATCCACCGTCACCCAGAACCTCTGGGATCAGGGCGCCGTCATGCTCGGCAAGCTCAACATGGACGAATTCGCCATGGGCTCGTCCAATGAAAGCTCCTGGTACGGCCCTGCGATCAATCCGTGGCGCGCCAATGGTTCCGAACAGAAGCTCGTGCCCGGCGGCTCCTCCGGCGGTTCGGCGGCAGCCGTTGCTGCGCATCTCTGCGCAGGCGCCACCGCGACCGACACCGGCGGCTCCATCCGCCAGCCGGCGGCCTTCACCGGCACCGTCGGCATCAAGCCCACCTATGGCCGCTGCTCGCGCTTCGGCATCGTCGCTTATGCTTCCTCGCTTGATCAGGCAGGCCCGATCGCCCGTGACGTGCGTGATGCCGCGATCCTGTTGAAGTCCATGGCAAGCGTTGACGCCAAGGATACGACCTCCGTCGACCTGCCGGTGCCGGATTATGAAAAGGCCATCGGCCAGTCGCTGAAGGGCCTGAAGATCGGCATCCCGAAGGAATACCGCGTCGACGGCATGCCGGAAGAGATCGAAAAGCTTTGGGCCAAGGGCGTCGAGTGGCTGCGCGATGCGGGCGCCGAAGTGGTCGATATCTCGCTGCCGCACACCAAATACGCACTGCCCGCTTACTACATCGTCGCGCCCGCGGAAGCTTCTTCCAACCTCGCCCGTTATGACGGCGTGCGTTACGGCCTGCGTGTTGACGGCAAGGACATTGCCGACATGTACGAAAAGAGCCGTGCGGCCGGTTTCGGCAAGGAAGTGCAGCGCCGTATCATGGTTGGCACCTATGTGCTGTCGGCCGGTTATTACGATGCCTATTACTTGAAGGCGCAGAAGGTACGCACGCTGATCAAGCGCGACTTCGAAAACGTCTTCCACGAAGGCGTTGACGCGATCCTGGCCCCCATCACCCCGTCTTCCGCCTTCGCAGTCGGCGATGAGGAACTCGCTTCCGATCCGGTGAAGATGTATCTTCAGGACGTTTTCACCATCACCGTCAACATGGCCGGTCTCCCGGGCCTCTCGGTTCCGGCCGGTCTCGACGGCAAGGGCTTGCCGCTCGGCCTGCAGCTCATCGGCAAGCCTTTTGAGGAAGAAACCCTGTTCAAGACGGCCCATGCCATCGAACAGGCCGCCGGCAAGTTCACCCCCGCCAAGTGGTGGTAAGCGGCTCGGCAAAAGGTTTAAAGACATGGACGGGCGGCATCGAATGCCGCCCGTCCTGTTTTATCTGTTGTCGAGTTCACCCCGCACCAGTTCCAGCCCGCGCGTGGTGATGCGATAAGGCTTGCCGCCGGAAGAGGCTATCGCTCTCTTCTGTTTCAGCTTGCGGAAGGTGAGGAGATCGAGGCCACCGAAAATCCAGCCGTCGCGTGTGTAAAGCGCGATTTTTTCGATTTTGCGGGTATCGTCTCTCGTGAGTTCAATTTTGCCGCCCTGGGCGAGCAGGTGAAGAATGCGCTGTTCGGCGCGGGAAATGTCCATTTTTGGGAAGTCCGGTCAGCGTCACATGGACGCGTGAAAACAAACCCGGGTGCCGTTGGGGCAGCCGGCTCGGTTTCATCTGGCCCGGCGCGCAAGAAACTTGCGGGCAGGGCCGTTACCGGGACTCCGATTGAGCGAACATAAAAACTCCGTTCTTGCTCCCTTTGGTTAGCGGGTGGAATTTGCTCGGTCAAGTCTGGTGGAGGTGGGGAAAACCACACTGGCCGAATCGCGCCACCGGTGTTTTACTTTCCACGGCCAAGGAGGGCGCGGCTTGATCGTCATTCGCAATGCGCATGAGCAGGAAGCGGAGGCCTTAGCGGCCATTGGCCTCAGGGCATGGCGACAGGCAACTACGGCGCTTGGCATCACGCCGACGCTCTACGACAATGCGGCCAGCGCCTTTTCCAATTTCACCCGCTCGTCATGGCTGGCCATCCGGGTTGCGGAATTCGGTGGCTCAGTCGCCGGATGGGCGGCGCGGGAGCATTTCGACGAGACGATTTCCGATTTCTGGATCGATCCGGATTTTCATCGCAGGGGGGTCGGTAGCCGCCTGTTGGGCGACGTCGAAAGGCTGATAGAGGAAAAGGGTTTCGATGCCATCCGGCTTGAAACCCACGCCCAGAACGAACCGGCCGTCGCCTTCTTCCGCCACCATGGCTATAGCGTCCGATGGCTCTCCGTTTCCTATGCGCCGAAGCTTGACCGCGACGTGCAATCGGTGGGCCTGCAGAAGCAGTTGGCCGAGGTGGAGAGTGACCTTTATGGGCCTGTGTTTTGAAGCAGGGTCTTCAGGGCGCCCGCAAGCCGCATCGGCCAGTCCGGCATGATGGCGAGGGACGCGACAAGGCCTGCCTGCAATATCACAATGGACAGCAATATGCTGCGGAACGGTTCCTTGCGTGTCTTATGCCGTAGCAGCCGTTGCGCCGAAATAGCCCCCATGCTGCCGCCCACGAAGGCAAGCGATAACAGCGTGCTTTCCCGAATGCGCCATTCGCCATTCTTCGCCGCTTCCTTGTCCCACCAATAGACAAGAAAGACGAAAAGATTGAAGGCGATATAGGTCATGAAATAGAGAGCGATCGTCACCATGACGTGAATTGAAACCGGAAAGCGTAAAAAACGCGTATCCGGCATCGGTGAAAATTCCGGGCCAGGCGTGACAGGGTGCAAGATGTCTTGCGCCCGCGCTGCATTTGTTCTACCCACCAAGGCCAAAGAACCCGTATATCGTGAGCTTCAGATGACCCTTGTAGACGTGCGCACCCCCGACCCGAAACGCTTCATTCCCGGCGCCACCGGCGATTGGGAAATCGTGATCGGACTGGAAGTCCATGCGCAGGTTCTCTCCAATTCCAAGCTGTTTTCCGGTGCCTCCACTACCTTCGGCAATGCGCCGAATTCCAACGTGTCGCTTGTCGATGCCGCCATGCCCGGCATGCTGCCCGTCATCAACGAGGAATGCGTGAAGCAGGCGGTGCGCACCGGTCTCGGCCTGAAAGCGAAGATCAACAATCGCTCGATCTTCGACCGCAAGAACTACTTCTATCCGGATTTGCCGCAGGGCTACCAGATTTCGCAGTTCAAGGATCCGATCGTCGGTGAAGGCATCATCACCATTTCGCTGGGACCAGACCGTCAAGGCAATTTCGAGGATATCGAGATCGGCATCGAGCGCCTGCATCTGGAGCAGGACGCCGGCAAGTCCATGCACGACCAGCACCCGACCATGTCCTTCGTGGACCTCAACCGTTCGGGCGTGGCGCTGATGGAAATCGTCTCCAAGCCGGACATGCGCTCCTCGGATGAGGCCAAGGGTTACCTCACCAAGCTGCGCTCCATCGTGCGTTACCTGGGCACCTGCGACGGCAACATGGACGAAGGCTCTATGCGCGCCGACGTCAACGTCTCCGTGCGCCGTCCGGGTGAGGGTTTCGGCACGCGCTGCGAAATCAAGAACGTCAACTCCATCCGTTTCGTCGGTCAGGCCATCGAATATGAGGCGCGCCGTCAGATCGCCATTCTGGAGGATGGTGGCGTGATCGATCAGGAAACCCGCCTGTTCGATCCCGGCAAGGGCGAGACGCGGTCCATGCGCTCCAAGGAAGACGCGCATGATTACCGTTATTTCCCCGATCCTGATCTACTGCCGCTGGAATTCGACGATGCCTTCGTCGAGGCGCTGAAGGTCGATCTGCCCGAACTTCCTGATGACAAGAAGGCCCGTTTCGTGGCCGATCTCGGCCTGTCGGTCTATGACGCCTCGATCCTCGTATCGGAAAAGGCGATTGCCGATTATTACGAAGCGGTTGCTGCCGGTCGCGATGCGAAGGCCGCCGCCAACTGGGTCATCAACGATCTGCTCGGCGCGCTCAACAAGTTCGGCAAGGATATCGAGACCACGCCGGTTTCGCCGGAACAGCTCGGCGGTATCATCGATCTCATCAAGGCCGAGACCATTTCTGGCAAGATCGCTAAGGACCTGTTCGAGATCGTCTGGAACGAAGGCGGCAATCCGGCTGAGATCGTTGAGGTCCGCGGCATGAAGCAGGTGACGGATACCGGCGCCATCGAAAAGGCCGTGGATGATATCATCGCCGCGAACCCGGATCAGGTCGAGAAGGTCAAGGCGAAGCCGACGCTTGCAGGCTGGTTCGTCGGTCAGGTCATGAAGGCGACGGGCGGCAAGGCCAACCCGCAGGCCGTGCAGGCGCTGGTCAAGGCCAAGCTCGGCATCGAGGACGAGTAAGCCGCAGTGCTTCCTCCCATAGGAGGCACTGAGGTTGAACTCTCTCCTTCGTCATCCTCGGGCCTGTCCCGAGGATCTAACGAACCACAAGATAAACGTGCTCAGATCCTCGGGACAAGCCCGAGGATGACCTTGAGCGTTAGAGATTCGACACCACTTCTGCCGGGATAATACCCGGCATTTTTGTTTCAAGACGGAGCCCCATCATGTTTTTCATCCGCACGGCAGGTCTGCGAGATATCGAGCCGGTACGCACCCTGCTCGCCACGACATGGCACGCCACCTATGACGCGATCTACGGCGCGGACAAGGTGAACGAGCTGATTGCAGCCTGGCATTCGCCGCAGGCGATGAAGGACCGGGTTGAGAAAAAGGGCGGCGAATTTCTGGTGGCCGATGACGGCAAGCGGATTGGCGGCATGGCCTATGGCTCCATGTCCACCAAGATGGCGAAGACCGCCCTGCTGCACCAGCTCTATGTGGCGCCCGATCTTCAGCGGCAGGGTGTGGGCCGCGATCTCTTTGCCGAACTCGAAACCTGCTTTCCGGATGCGGAAATCATGCGTCTCGAGGTGGAGCCTAAAAATACTGTCGCAATTGCCTTTTATGAAGGCGTCGGATTTGTCGAGGTGGACCGAATCGAGCGCATGGCTGGCATCGAGGGGCTACCCGGCATCGTTATGGAAAAGAGCCTGAAACGATGAATGCGACAATGCAGACGCTGATTATACGCACGGCGCGCGAAGACGATCTCCCGGCGCTTGCCGCCATCTTTGCCGCCGACGAGATCGGCGGCCACGGCGATACGGCCGACGAATCGGCACAGCCGGACTATCTCGCCGCCTTCCGGGCGATCGAGGCGTCACCCAGCGAAACGCTTTACGTGGCGGAGCTGGATGGCGAGGTGGTCGGCACCTTCCAGACCGCGATCCTGACCAAGCTGGTCGGGCGAGGGGCGAAGTCGATGGTGATCGAAGCGGTGCAGACACGCGCCGACATGCGTGGTCGTGGCATCGGTGCGGTGATGATCAACCATTGCCTGGAAGAAGCCCGCCGTCAGGGGCTGAACGCCGCGCAGCTCACCTCCAACATGGCCCGGTTGGACGCGCATCGCTTCTACGAGCGGCTGGGTTTCGAGAAGCGGCATCTAGGCTTCAGGATGAAGCTGAAATAGCGCGGATATATCTCGAAATGCTGGACAATTGCCGTGAGGGGCGGCATAAGCATGTCTTGTGCCGTGCACGGAAAATCGCTGCGGCGCATTCAAGCCCGAGGAACGCATAATGAAGACTCTCCTGACGCAAATCTTCACCTGGTGGAATGGCCAGACGATCGGAACGCGGTTTCACACCTGGCGTTTCGGCAAGAAGGTAGGACAGGACGAGTTGGGCAACACCTATTATGAAGGCGGCACCACCTCCTGGGGCATGCCGCGTCGCTGGGTGATCTACAACGGTTACGCGGAAGCGTCGGCCATTCCGCCGGGCTGGCATGGCTGGATGCATTACCGCACCGACGTACCGCCGAGCCAGGAAAGCTACGCGGCTCGCGAATGGCAGAAGCCTCACCAGCCCAACCACACGGGCACGTCCAAGGCCTATCGCCCGCAGGGATCGCTGGCAGTGGCTGGCGAGCGCCCGCGCGTGACCGGCGACTACGACGCCTGGACCCCCGGCAACTAAGCATCTTGTGATGCGCGGTGTTGTGCAAAACGCCGCGCTTGTATCCGGCCTCACCGGTTTTTGCCACATTCCGCCCTTAGGCGTTGATCCGGTCGGCGTCTCGACACAGGCAAATATTTGGAGACATATCGTATGAGGAAAATCACGCGGGATCGTTCTTTGCGTGCGCTGACAGTCTCGCTGTTTGCAGCGGTCTCTGCTGTCCTCATCGTGTCACCCGTCTCCGCCGCCCGTCTGGAAAACCGCGTCGCGGTGTTTTCCGGCATCGACAAGATCACCGGCCGCATCACCTCCTTCGACGTTTATATCGACGAGACGGTGCAGTTTGGCGCACTTCAGGTGACGCCCAAGGTCTGTTATTCCCGCGACCAGACGGAAACCCAGAAGATCGACGCCTTTGTCGAGGTCGATGAAATAACACTCGACCGCAAGATCAAGCGGATTTTCACCGGCTGGATGTTTGCCGATAGCCCCGGCCTCAACGCCGTGGAACACCCGATCTATGACGTGTGGCTGACGGGTTGCAAGCAGGACTCCGACGTTCCGGCTCCCTCTACGGCAAGTAAATAACCTAACGTAAAGATTAGAATTGCAGGCTCGGCCGGTTGACGGCGAGATCGAGCATTCTGGCATAGTCCAGCTTCGGCACATCTATCGCGCCGAATGTCTTCAGATGCTCTGTGGTGAATTGCGTGTCGAGCAGCACGAAACCGCTCGCCCTCAACCGTTCGACCAGATGCACGAGGCAAATCTTCGATGCATTGGTGCGGCGAGAAAACATGCTTTCGCCGAAGAAGGCTGCCCCCAGCGAGACACCGTAGAGCCCGCCGACAAGCTCATCACCCTCCCATGCCTCGACACTGTGGGCATGACCGATCTGGTGCAGTTCGGTATAAAGCCGGCGGATGGTGGCATTGATCCAGGTGCTGGGCCGGTCCGGCGCTTCCGCCGCACAGCCCGCCATGACAGCTTCGAAAGCGGTGTTGAAGCGTATCTCGAACGGCTTCTTGCGCATCGCCTTGGCGAGGCTTTTGGAAACATGGAAATCATCGAGCGGAATAATACCGCGTATTTCCGGCTCGACCCAGAAAAGTTCGGGATCGTCAGCCGAATCGGCCATGGGAAACAGGCCGGCGGAATAGGCGCGCAGCAGAATATCGACCGTTATGCCGTTATTTCTGCTGCGCCGCCCAGCCATATCGTCTTAGTGAGACGCGTCACCGGCCAGGTATTTTTCCAGCCAGTGAATATCGTAATCGCCCTTCAGAATATCCTCGTTCTGGAGGAGGTCCTGGAAAAGCGGCAGCGTGGTCTTGATGCCATCGACGACAAACTCGTCCAGCGCCCGACGCAGACGGCGAATGCACTCGTCACGGTCGCGGCCGTGAACGATCAGCTTGCCGATCATGCTGTCGTAATAGGGTGGGATCTTGTAGCCCTGATAGGCGCCCGAATCGACGCGCACGCCAAGACCGCCCGGCGTATGGAAATAGGTCAGCGTGCCCGGCGAGGGAACGAAGGTGCGCGGGTCCTCGGCATTGATACGGCATTCAATGGCATGGCCATGGAATTCGATATCCGCCTGCGTGACCGACAGGCCCTGGCCGGAAGCGACCCTGATCTGTTCCTGCACGAGATCCATGCCGGTGATGGCTTCCGTCACCGGATGCTCCACCTGAAGACGGGTGTTCATTTCGATGAAATAGAACTCGCCGTTTTCATACAGGAACTCGATGGTGCCGGCGCCGCGATATTTCAGCTTGCGCATGGCATCGGCGCAAATTTCGCCGATCTTCATGCGCTGTTCGACCGTAAGTGCCGGCGAATTGGCTTCTTCCAGCACCTTCTGGTGACGGCGCTGAAGCGAGCAATCGCGTTCGCCCAGGTGAACGGCATTGCCTTCGCCATCGCCGAACACCTGCACTTCGATGTGGCGCGGCTTGCCGAGGTATTTTTCCATGTAGACGGCGTCGTTGCCGAAGGCTGCCGCCGCCTCGGAACGAGCAGTCGCAACCGCTTCTTCCAGGTCGGCTTCGGTCTTCGCCACCTTCATGCCGCGACCACCGCCGCCTGCCGTCGCCTTGATGAGGACCGGGAAGCCGATCGTCCGGGCGATCTCAAGAGCATTTTCAGGCTTCACTTCGCCATCGGAGCCGGGAACCACGGGAATGCCGAGTTCCTGCGCCGTCTGCTTGGCGGTGATCTTGTCGCCCATGATGCGGATATGTTCGGCGGTCGGCCCGATGAAGGTGATGCCATGCGCGTCAAGAATATCGGCAAATTTGGCGTTTTCCGACAGGAAGCCGTAACCGGGGTGAACGGCGTCTGCACCGGTTATTTCGCAGGCCGCAACGATCTGGTGGATGTTGAGGTAGCTGTCACGCGAGGGCGGCGGGCCGATGCAGACACTTTCGTCGGCAAGGCGCACATGCATGGCGTCGGCGTCGGCCGTGGAGTGCACGGCCACCGTCGGAATGCCAAGCTCCTTGGCGGCGCGCAGAACGCGCAGCGCAATCTCGCCGCGGTTGGCTATGAGGATCTTCGAAACCATGCTGAACCGCCTTTATTCGATGACCACGAGAGCTTCACCATACTCCACGGGCTGCGCGTCGTTGACGATGATTTCCACGATCTTGCCGGACTTGGGGGCCGGAATCTGGTTCATGGTCTTCATGGCCTCGACGATGAGGATGGTCTGGCCTTCCTTGACGGTCGCGCCCACTTCGATGAAGGGGCGTGCGCCCGGGGCAGGCGAGAGATAGACCGTGCCGACCATCGGCGAAGATACGGTGTTGGCCGGGTTGCGGGCCGGTGCTGCAGGTGCGGCCGGGGCAGCAACTGCCGCCACGGCAGCAGGTGCCGCTGCTGCCGGTGCGGGCGCATAAGCGGCGGGTGCTGCGGCATAGACCGTGGCGGGAACGGGAGCCGCGCGGGAAACGCGGATACGTAGGTCTTCCTGCTCCACTTCGATTTCCGAAAGGTCGGTATCATTGAGGATATTCGCGAGTTCGCGGATCAGTTCCTTGTCGATACCCTGTTTCTTTTCAGACATGACAAACCCTATTCTTTGTTTCTTTTTATGCCGTGATGTTCTTCAGCGCATGAAGCGCCATGACGTATCCATATGGTCCGAAACCGCAGATCATGCCCTTGGCGGCGGGCGAGACCATTGATTTGTGGCGGAATTCTTCCCGTGCATGGATATTGGAGATGTGCACTTCCACGACCGGAGTCGAAATTGCGCGAATGGCGTCGTGCAGGGCGATGGAGGTGTGGCTGTAAGCGCCGGGGTTGATGACGACACCCGCCGCCCGCTCGCCGGCCTCATGCAGCCAGTCCACAAGCACGCCCTCGTGGTTGGATTGGCGAAATTCCACCGAAAAACCGAGATCGGCTCCGGCGGTCACACAATCGTTTTCTATGTCTTTCAGCGTTTTGCCACCGTAGATACCCGGTTCCCGTTTTCCCAGCATGTTGAGATTGGGGCCGTTGATGACGATGATGATATTGCTCATTCGCGTTTCCATAAGAAAATCAGCGACACCTATAGACTGCGCAGCCTTCAAGGAAAAGCCCCTGCAAGCCCTAAACCGCAGGGGCTGCCCCTTATCTCACAGGCAATAAAGGCCTTTCGTCTGAATCACGAGCAGGTGGCTTTACCGCAGCTGCGCATATTGGCGATTTTTTCCTTCAGCGGGTCCGCACCGACAGCACCGAAAACCGCCTCGTCGCCAACGATATAGGAGGGCGTTCCGGTGATGCCGAGGCTGGTTGCAAGCTTGTAGGTCTCCTGCACCTGCGCGTCATTGGGGTTTTCCGCCATCGATTTGCGGATATCGGCTTCCTTGAGGCCCAGCGAGGTTGCGACTTCCATGGCGCTGTCCTCATTGGCCCGTCCACGGCCGCCAAGCAGTGTGCGCTGGAATTCGGCATATTTGGCAGGCGCCAAAAGCTTCACGGCGTTGGAGACGCGGTGTGCGGCAACCGATTCCGGCCCGAGGATCGGAAACTCCTTGAGGACGACGCGGACCTTCTTGTCGCCCTTCAGGATATTGTCCATGTCACCCATGGCGCGTTTGCAATAACCGCAATTATAGTCGAAAAACTCGACCAGTGTGACGTCGGCGTCGGGATTGCCGAGCGCCATGTCGTATTTCGATTCGAAGATGGCCTTCTTGTTGTCGGCAACCGCTTCCGCGGCCTTGGCGTTGCGCGAGGCATATTGCTTGCGTTCAAGCGCATCCTGAACCTCGAGCATGATTTCCGGGTTCTCGATCAGATACTGCTTGATGAACTCGCCCATTTCCTTCTTCTGCTGCTCATCGAGCGCATGCGCGGGCAGGGAGGCGAATACCGTCGAAAGGGCCGTCACGCTGGCGAGAAGGGTGGAACGGAGAAAATGCGCCATATCGGTCCTCATTCTGTTCGGCCGCAGCCTCTTGAAATCTTATGAAGGCAATTACCTTACTTTAAGCCAAATGCCATACGGCAAAAATACTTGTCCGCATTATGATCGCATGATTGTGAAGATTGTGATTCTGCGGCAAGTCTCTGAAATATGGTTCAGGAAAGAGCATGCCCTTGATTACGATGTCGAAGCGGAGCGCAGTCGAACCCTTTCACGCCATGGACATCCTGGCGGAAGCGAACAGGCGCAGGCAGGCGGGACGCCCCGTCATTTCCATGGCGGTCGGCCAGCCTTCCCACCCCGCACCGAAAGCCTCGCTGGCAGCGGCTGAGGCCGCGCTGAAACACGGGCGCATCGGATATACCGACGCGCTCGGCCTCCGCGAATTGCGCGAGGCGATCGCCGGCCATTACCGGCTGCGCCATCAGGTCGCCATCGATCCGGCCCGCATCGCCGTCACCACCGGTTCGTCAGCCGCCTTCAATCTTGCCTTCCTCAGCCTGTTCGATGCCGGCGACCATGTTGCCATCGCAAGGCCCGGTTACCCGGCCTATCGCAATATCCTGAAAGCGCTCGGCCTTAATGTCGTGGAAGTGCCGGTCACGGCCGAAACCGGCTATACGCTGACACCGGCAAGTCTCGAACGCGCGGAAACGAAAGCCGGCTGCAAGCTGAAGGGCGTGCTTCTGGCAAGCCCGGCCAATCCGACCGGCACGGTGACCGGCCGCGAGGCGCTGAAGCGGCTGGCGAGCTATTGCGAAAGCCGCGACATGGCCTTCATTTCCGACGAAATCTATCACGGCCTGACCTTTGTCGGCGAGGAAACGAGCGCGCTCGAAATCACCGACAATGCTGTCGTCATCAATTCTTTCTCCAAATATTATTGCATGACCGGCTGGCGCATCGGCTGGATGGTGCTGCCCGAAAATCTCGTCCGTCCGGTCGAGTGCCTGGCCCAGAGCCTTTATATCTCCCCGCCCGAACTCTCGCAGCTTGCGGCGACCGCGGCCTTTTCGGCAGCGGAGGAGCTCGATGTTTACCGGGAAAGCTATCGCACCAACCGCGATTTCCTGATGGCGCGCCTGCCGGAAATCGGCCTGCCGCTCGCATCCCCGATGGATGGGGCTTTTTACGCCTATGTCGATACCAGCCGTTTTTCCAATGACAGCATGGATTTCGCCAAGCGCATGCTGGCGGAAATCGACGTGGCGGCGACGCCGGGCATGGATTTCGATCCCGAGGAGGGCCACAGGGCGCTGCGCATTTCCTATGCGGGTTCGGTATCGGATATTGCCGAGGCGGTGGGACGTATTGCCGGATGGCTGAAATAAGCCACTGGACTGGCTTGGTTCACATGGGATCAGGCGGGTGCGCAGCTGAAGGTGCTGTTAAACGCCTTTTCGCCCTTTGCGGTGAAGGTCAGCACGCGACCGTTTCCGCGCCGCAGCCAGTCGCGCTGCTGCATGGCTTCCAGCAGCGAGGCGCCAAGCCCGCCGCCGAGGTGGTGGCGGCGTTCGCTCCAGTCCAGACAATGCAGGCAAACCGGGCGGCGGGCCTTTTCCAGCGGCGAAAGGTCGATGCCGAAGCTCGAGAAGAAATCGCGCCCGTCATCCGTCAGCGCTGGATCGTCACCTGATGTCACCAGTCCCTTGGCGATAATGGCGGCAAGCAGCGCCACACCGCTTTCCCCGGCCAGATGGTCGTAACAGATGCGCGCTTCACGCAGCGCCTTGTCCTTCGGCCCGGTGCGGACGCGGACCGCGCCCGTGCGTTGTGCAAGCCCCATCAAGGCTTCCAGAACATGCGCCACATCTTCGCCGGAGAGACGAAAATAACGATGCCGGCCCTGTTTCTCAGCCTTCAGCAATTGTGCCTCTGAGAGCTTGGCAAGATGCCCGCTGGCAGTCTGCAGGGTCACGCCGGCGGCCTCTGCAAGCTCGCTCGCCGTCAGCGCACGCCCATCCATCAGCGCCGTCAATATGTTGGCGCGGGCAGGGTCACCGATCAGGGCGGCGACATTGGCGATAAGAGGTCCATCCTTCATACTTCGACAATAACCGAAGTATTGATGTGGAGCAATGGTGTAAAAGGGAGAGATAGAGCACAAGGAGATCAACGATGTTGACCTGTTTCATCCGCTACGAAATCGACCCTTTCAAGGTCGATACCTTCGATCGATATGCCCGCAACTGGGGCGAGGCGATCCCGCGCTGCGGGGCTGATCTCATCGGTTATTACGCGCCAAAGGAGGGATCGAGCACGATTGCCTATGGTGTCTACAACATTGAAAATCTCGCCGCTTACGAAGCCTATAGGGCGCGGCTTGCCGCCGACCCGGCGGGGCGGGAAAATTATGAATTCGCCCGCCGTGAACAATTCATCCGCCGCGAGGACCGGCTGTTCCTGCGCCCTGCCTCCACTCCGGGTACGGGAGGCGGGCAATGATCGCCGTCATCTTCGAGGTCTGGCCGGCTGAGGGCGAAAAACAGCATTATCTCGATATAGCTGCCGGCCTGCGGGCCGAACTCGAAACCATCGATGGTTTCCTGTCCGTCGAGCGGTTTCAGAGCATCAGCAATCCGGAAAAGATGCTCTCTCTGTCCTTCTTCCGGGATGAAGAGGCGGTGAGGGCGTGGCGCAACACCCTGCCGCATCGCACAGCGCAAACCCTTGGCCGAGCCGGCGTCTTTTCCGACTATCGGTTGCGTATTGCGCATGTGATCCGCGATTATGGCCTGCAGGAACGGCAGGAAGCACCAGCCGACAGCTGGAGCGCCCATCCGGCAGGGGGCCGCGGCTTGGGCTGAGATTTCCAAAATCAGTTTTTCTGTATGCCGCTGCAAGGCTTTCTGGTTCGAACTCGTCTTTGAAACTCGTTATAGATGGGTCAATGTGGTGCGGGACCACCCGTCGGACTGGACATGGAGAAAAGCGATGTCGGCAGAAAAAGTGGCTATTGTAACGGCAGGCGGCAGCGGTATGGGCGCGGCTGTGGCGAAACGCCTGGCGGCGGATGGTTACAGGCTCGCGATCCTGTCCTCTTCCGGCAAGGGGGAGGCACTGGCGAAGGAGTTGGGCGGCATCGGTGTCACCGGCTCCAACCAGTCCAATGACGATCTCCAGCGGTTGACGGACCTGGCGCTCGAGAAATTCGGCCGCATCGACGTGCTGGTGAACAGCGCAGGCCACGGCCCACGCGCCTCCATTCTCGATATTACCGACGAACAATGGCACACCGGTCTCGATGTTTACCTGATGAACGTCATTCGCCCGACGCGGATCATCGCGCCCATCATGGTGAAGCAGAAGGCCGGTGCGATCGTCAACATCTCAACGGCCTGGGCTTTCGAACCCAGCGCCATGTTCCCGACATCGGCGGTGTTCCGCGCCGGTCTTGCCTCCTACACCAAGATTTTCGCCGATACCTATGCGGCCGACAATGTGCGTATGAACAATGTCCTGCCCGGCTGGATCGACAGCCTGCCAGCCACGGAGGAGCGCCGCGACAGCGTGCCGATGCTGCGCTATGGCAAGAGCGAAGAAATCGCCGCCACCGTGGCATTTCTCGCGTCTGAAGGGGCAGGGTATATTACCGGGCAGAATATCCGGGTCGATGGCGGGCTGACACGGTCTGTCTGACGGGCGGTTATTTCGACACTCTTTCCTGTGACATCGTCTGGCGCTCTAGCATCGACAAAACAAAACGCCCGCAACGATGTTGCGGGCGTTTTTCATTCAGTGCCGCTTCTCTCAGAAGAAGCCTTTGCGCTGCCACCAGCCACCCTTGCGCGGCTTCGGCTCATCGCCGTCGGGGTTGTTCGCGGGCGAACCGGAAGAGGTGACGACTGGTTCCGAACTGGAGACATTGCTGCCCCGGTTCGCGCGGGTCTTTTCTTCCGTCGCAGGAGCGTCCGCTTCCGGTGACAGATCGGCCGAGGCTTCAGCGACCTCTTCGATGGCGACATCGACAACAGTCGCTTCAACGACGGCTGGCTCGATGACTACCCGCTCGACCGTTTCGACGGTTTCAGCCTTCGGCGCCTCTTCGGTTTCGGTCTTGGTTTTCGCCTTGCGGGTGCGGCGGGGCTTCTTCGGGGCTTCTTCGGCCACGACGTCGGCAACCACGCCTTCCACCACTTCGGCGGCGGTGGCGGTTTCTTCCGTTACGGGCGCTGCGGCGGAAACCTCTTCGCCTTCCGCGCCTTCACCTTCCGTCTCGCCATCGGTGCCTGCAGCATCGAGAGCATCGTCACGGTTACGGCGGCCGCCACGCTTGCCGCGACGGCGGCGTTTGCGCTTGCCGTCTTCGTCGGCGTTTGCAGCTTCATTCGCACCGTTTTCGTCGGCATCTGCGCCGGCCTCATCGGTTTCGACGCCATCGTCGTCGCCTTCGGCATCGTCGTCTTCCGCGTCATTGCCGGACTGGCCATCGAGCGCACCATTCTGCTCGTTCTGGCCACCCTTGCCACGACGGCGGCGGCGACGCTTGCGCTTGCGCTTGCCGTCCTCGCCATTGTCGCCCTGCGGCTGCTGGCGTGGTTGGGTGCTCTCGGCCTTGACGATTTCTTCCTCGTCTTCGTCCTCTTCCACCTCGATGACGATATCGTCTTCTTCTTCGACGAAGTTCGGCAGCATCTGGATGAGGCTTTCGATCTTCACCGGATTTTCGACGGCTTCGCCGCGATCGATGGCGAAATGCTGCGCCCCGACGCTGGAATCGGCGGCGATGATGATCGCCACGCCGAAGCGGCCTTCATAATCAACGATCGAGCCGCGCTTGTGGTTGAGCAGGTAAAGCGCCGTTTCCGGCGTGCAGCGCACGGTGATGTTGTGGGTGGTGTTGCGCAGCAGATATTCCTCGACGCCGCGCAGTACATGCAGCGCGATGGAGGATTCCGAACGCACATGGCCCGTGCCGCCGCAATGCTGGCAGACCTGTGTGGTCGATTCCAGCACCGAAGCGCGGATACGCTGGCGCGACATTTCCAGAAGGCCGAAATGCGAGATACGGCCGACCTGGATGCGCGCGCGGTCGTTCTTCAGGCAATCCTTGAGCTTTTTCTCGACAGAGCGGTTGTTGCGCTTTTCTTCCATGTCGATGAAGTCGATGACGACAAGACCGGCAAGGTCGCGCAGACGCAGCTGGCGCGCCACTTCTTCCGCAGCCTCTAGGTTGGTCGTCAGCGCGGTTTCCTCGATGGAATGCTCGCGGGTCGAACGACCGGAGTTGACGTCGATCGAAACCAGCGCTTCCGTCTGGTTGATGATGAGGTAGCCGCCCGACTTCAGCGTGACCTGCGGCTGCAGCATCCGGTCGAGCTGGGCTTCAATGCCGGAGCGCGAGAAGATCGGGTGAATGTCGCGGTAAGGCTGAACCACCTTAGCGTGGCTCGGCATCAGCATCTTCATGAAGTCTTTCGCTTCACGATAGCCTTCCTCGCCGGAAACGATGATCTCGCCGATATCCTTGTTATAAAGGTCGCGGATCGAGCGCTTGATCAGCGAGCCTTCCTCGTAAACGAGGCAAGGAGCTGTGGAGTTCAGCGTCAGCGAGCGGACGTTTTCCCACAGGCGCATCAGATATTCGAAGTCGCGCTTGATCTCGACGCGGGTGCGGTTGGCGCCTGCGGTACGCAGAATGACGCCCATGCCCTGCGGAACCTCCAGATCGCGCGCGATTTCCTTCAGGCGCTTGCGGTCGGTCGGCTGGGTGATCTTGCGAGAAATGCCGCCGCCACGCGCCGTATTCGGCATCAGCACGGAATAACGGCCGGCAAGCGACAGATAGGTGGTGAGTGCGGCACCCTTGTTGCCACGTTCTTCCTTGGCAACCTGCACCAGAAGAATCTGGCGGCGCTTGATCACTTCCTGGATGCGATACTGCTTGCGCGGCTTGCGGGCGACGCGATCGGGAACTTCTTCCATGGCGTCTTCGGCGCCAACGGATTCGATCACTTCCTTTTCGTGATGATCGTCATCATCGTCGTCGTCATCATCGTCATTACCGCGACGAAGACCTTCGACTTCTTCGGAAATCGTATCGGTATCGACCATTGCGGCCATTTCGCCGCCGGTGCTGCCGTCGTCTTCGGAGGATGCCTCGGCTGCGATTTCTTCAGCTGTCTTCTTCTTGGCGCGGGGGCGGCGAACGCGCTTCTTCGGCTTTTCTTCCTCAGCGGGCGCTTCTTCCGCGACGGTCTCGACAGCCGTTTCCTCAGAAACCGCTTCCACGACGGGTGCAGCTTCTTCCGTGACAACGGCCTCAGTGGTTTCGCTTGCGGAAACAATGCCGACATCCGGCTGATCCACCTGCGACAGGTCGATCATCGGCGCGCCGGGCTCGGGCGCATCGGCCGATTCGAAATCGTCGCTGCGGCGATGATCCTCGGCTTCCGCCTTCAAGAGGGCCTGACGGTCAGCAAGCGGAATCTGGTAATAATCCGGATGGATTTCCGCAAAGGCGAGAAAGCCGTGGCGATTTCCACCGTAGTCAACGAAGGCCGCCTGAAGGGAAGGCTCAACGCGCGTAACCTTGGCAAGGTAAATATTGCCGCGGATCTGTTTCTTGTGTTCCGATTCAAAATCGAATTCTTCGATCCGGTTCCCACGGACAACGACTACGCGTGTCTCCTCTTCGTGGGAGGCGTCGATAAGCATTTTGTCTGCCATGTAAGCTGTGCTCCTCGGCGCAGCCTTGTTTTATACGAGAACAGGCCCGCCACATGGACGAGCCTTTCATATGAGTGCAAGGATGTGCCGGAAATGAAGTCTCCAGCCGGGCCTCTGTAAACTGGCAGCATCCGGACCGACGGCGAGGCGCTTGGCCTGCTCCTGGTATCCGGTTCATGTGAAAACTGCTGCGACATCATTGGCCAGGCGGAACGACAATAATATATAGACCCCTTGGGGTCCGATGAATTTGCTCTCCTCAGAGCGGCGGTGGCAACGCCACCGGGTAGGTCTCCGGCCACGGCCGGAATTGATCGAGTTTCAGGATAAATGTAACGACGGCAGATGATTGCCCGATGTGCAGCGCCAGCGTCTTTTTCGATTGGCAGCCGGCGGGCATCTATCCCGTCAACACTTTTAACCCTCCTCCATGTTGTATGTTTTCTCTGTCATAATAGCAATAGGCTGGCTAAATATGCCATATTATTGGTGGAATTTCCGAGTTAACAATTGGTTCACCAAGGCCTGCGATTGTGGGGCGCAAAGGCGCAAATTGTCGTACGGCGTGGTTGAAACGGCACCGTTACCGGCGTTTTTCCGCGCTGTTTATCGAAAATGACTGATATACGGAATTTCTTGAAGGCGATGGATTTCACGCGCAACGCAGCGATTTCAGGTGGGGCAGGGCGGCTTGGCGCGCGAATCGCGCGGGCTTCGGCGGTTCTGGCGTTTTTCGTCGCCACCTCCGTCTCCTTCTTGCCAGCAGCCCATGCGGTGGAGCCGCTTGTCGCCCACCAGGCGCGGATCATCGGGGATGAGGCGCGCACGCGCATCGTCCTCGACTTTGCCGAAGAGCCGGAGTTCGACGTTCACTATCTCGATTCGCCCGCCCGCATCGTCGTAGACTTTCCCGCCGTGAATTTCGCGTTCCCCACTTCCGATCTCAAGCCGACCGGTCTCTTTTCGGATATACGCTTCGGCACCATGGGCCAGAACAGCGCCCGTATCGTGCTGACGGCGAAAAAGCCGGTTCAGGTGACGGTTGCCGAAACGAAAAAGAGCGATGACGGGCAGTCTTTCCGTTTCGTGCTCGATACCGAGATCACCACCAAGGGTAAATTCGCGGAACTGGTGAAGGACCAGCAGTGGCGGGCGCCAGCCCCGGTGACGACAGCCGCGATCACCCCCGATGACAAGACATCACGGCCGGCGGAATTTGTCATCGCTGTTGATGCCGGCCATGGCGGCATCGATGCAGGTGCAACCGGCGCCACGACGGGCACCGAGGAGAAGGTCATCACTTTGACCTTTGCAAAGGAGCTTGTGGAGCGGTTGAACCGCGAACCGGGCATCAAGGCCTTCCTCACGCGTGATTCCGATACTTTCCTCGCCTTGTCCGAACGGGTGACGATCGCCCGCCAGAACAACGCCAATCTCTTTATTTCACTGCATGCGGATACTCTGAAGCAAAAGGGTATCCGGGGCGCGACCGTTTATACCCTGTCAGACCGGGCATCGGACCGGCAGGCGCAGGAGTTGGCGGAGCGCGAAAACAAGTCCGACCAGATCGCCGGCGTCGCGGCCTCCAGCGAGCCGCCTGAGGTTGCCGATATTCTTCTCGATTTCACCCGCCGTGAAACGCAGGCCTTTTCGGTAACGCTGGCCGAAAACATCGTCTCCTCCTTCGAGGGGCAGGTTGGCCTCATCAATAATCCGCACCGTTATGCCGGTTTCATGGTTCTGCGCGCCCATGATGTGCCATCGGTACTTCTTGAGCTTGGTTTTCTTTCGAATGCGGAGGACGAAAAGCTGCTTCTCGACATCGAGTGGCGCAAGAAAGTGGCCGACACATTGGCAACGGCCGTCGGGCGATACCGTTCCAAGGCCCTTGCGAACGGCGGATGATGGCGGAGATGGTGGGGTGGAGGGCTGTTGCCGCCCTGCCATCGGTGGTGGAAAAAACTGTTCAATTCTTGGGCCTTGCGGTCGATTAACGACCCCAAGCCCTATTTTACTCACATTCGCCGCGTTACTCGGAAACCGGATTCGGTGGCAATCCGTAAACGTCGGTGCGTGATTGCGGGCCTGCGGCCCGGTAACATATCAGCGAATGCTGCCATATCCGGCTTGTCATCGAAGGTATGGTGTGCAAAACGGCACGCGATATGCAAATATGCGCCCGTATTTCGTCGGGCGTGGATGGTTACGATTCGAATTATCGGTAGCTTGGTATGATCAGACTCATTGGATATTTTTTCGGCTTGGCCAGCGTGCTCTTCCTGTGCGCCGCCGTCGTCGGTGCGATTTATTTGCACGGCGTGACGAAGGACCTGCCGGATTATGCAGTTCTGAGCACGTATGAACCGCCGGTAACGACCCGCGTGCACGCCGGCAACGGCGCGCTGATGGCGGAATATGCCCATGAAAAGCGCCTGTTCCTGCCCATCCAGGCTATTCCCGACCGCGTGAAGGCCGCCTTCCTTTCCGCCGAAGACAAGAATTTCTACAATCACCCCGGTGTCGATATCTGGGGTCTCGGTCGCGCCATTCTCGTCAATCTCCAGAATGTCGGTTCCGGTCGCCGTCCGGTTGGTGCATCCACCATTACCCAGCAGGTGGCGAAGAACTTCCTTCTGACCAACGACCAGACCATCGACCGCAAGCTCAAGGAAGCCATTCTTTCCTTCCGCATCGAGCAGACCTATTCCAAGGACAAAATCCTCGAGCTTTATCTCAACGAGATATTTTTCGGCCTGAATTCCTACGGCATCGCCGGTGCGGCGCTCACCTATTTCAACAAGTCGGTAACGGAACTGACGATCGCAGAGACCGCCTATCTCGCATCGTTGCCCAAGGGGCCGGCCAATTACCATCCGATCCGTCGCGAAAAGGCTGCTCTGGAGCGCCGCGACTGGGTGATCGATCGCATGGCCGAAAACGGCTACATTACGGTGGCCGACGCCACGGATGCCAAGAAGCAGCCGCTCGGCGTCAACCTGCGCCGCGGCGGCGCGCATATTGCCGCCTCCGATTACTTCGCCGAGGAAGTCCGCCGCCAGATCGTTGAAAAATTCGGCGAGGAAGCGCTTCTTGAGGGGGGGCTTTCGGTCCGCACCTCCTTCGACCCGCAAATCCAGATGGAGGCGCGCAAGGCGCTTCAGGACGGACTTGTGCAATATGACGAACGCCGCGGTTTCCGTGGACCGGTGGAAAAGATCGAGACGGCCGGCGACTGGACGGCGGCGCTGGCCAAGGTCAAGGGTCTCCGGGACGTTCCCGAATGGAAGCTTGCAGTCGTCCTTGCAGTTGCCGCCGATGGCGTCGATATCGGTGTCCAGGCCGACCCCGATGCGGAAGATGGCGACAAGCGCACGCGCGGCCATATCTCCGCTGAAAACATGCGCTGGGCCTTTCGTGATGCGAGCGGCAAGAAAGCGACTGCCAAGTCGCCGGTCGGCGTTCTGACGGCGGGTGACGTTGTCTACGTCCAGCCGCTTTCCGGCTCCGGCAACGAATATCGTCTGCGTCAGCCGCCGAAGGTGCAGGGCGGCATGGTGGTGATGGACCCGCATACCGGCCGCGTTCTGGCCATGGTCGGCGGCTTCTCCTATGCGCAGTCGGAATTCAACCGCTCCACGCAGGCCATGCGCCAGCCCGGTTCTTCCTTCAAGCCATTTATCTATGCGGCCGCGCTCGACAACGGCTATACGCCGGCATCAGTCATTCTCGATGCACCGATCGAAGTCGTGTCCGGCGGTCAGGTCTGGAAACCGCAGAATTACGGCGGGGGTTCTGCCGGTCCTTCGACCCTGCGTCTCGGCATCGAAAAATCCCGTAACCTCATGACCGTGCGCCTGGCGCAGGATATGGGCATGAATCTTGTGGCGGAATATGCCGAACGCTTCGGCATCTACGATAAGATGCCGCCCCTTCTGTCCATGTCGCTCGGTTCAGGTGAAACCACCGTCATGCGCATGGTCTCGGCCTATTCTGTCCTCGCCAATGGCGGCAAGCAGATCAAGCCGACGCTGATCGACCGCATCCAGGACCGCTACGGCAAGACGATCTTCCGTCACGAAGAGCGTGCCTGCGAGGGCTGCAATGCGACGAGCTGGCAGAACCAGGACGAGCCCGTCATCGTCGACAATCGCGAGCAGGTTCTCGACCCGATGACCGCTTACCAGACGACCTCCATGCTGGAAGGCGTCGTGCAGCATGGTACGGCGGCCGGCAAGATCAAGGTCGATCTGCCGGTTGCCGGCAAAACGGGCACCACCAATGATGAAAAGGACGCCTGGTTCGTCGGTTACACGCCGGACATGGTTGCCGGCCTTTATATCGGCTTTGACTCTCCCGCACCGCTCGGTCGCGGCGGCACGGGTGGTTCGCTGTCGGCGCCGATCTTCGGTGAATTCATCGCCGATGCGGCCAAGCATCTGGAGCCGAGCAAGTTCATTGTTCCTGCTGGCATGAACTTCGTCGCCGTCAACCGCAAGACGGGCATGGCGGCGGCTGAAGGCGAACCGGACACGATCATGGAAGCCTTCAAACCCGGCACGGGTCCGGCTTCCACCTTCTCGGTGATCGGTGCGGAAGGCTACATGTCGCAGGAAGACATTCTGAAGACTTCGCCGCAGGCGCAGCAGGCCATCACCGGCGGTGGCGGCGGTCTTTATTGATCTCAAGTTCCGGGATCATCGGGGGGCGTGGGTCTTTACATCCGCGCCCCCCGCATTTATTTGAGCAGCAAGTTTCAATGAAGGCGAAGAACCAGCGAAATGCGCAATGAAATCGTGAACGTAGTCGACGAAATCAAGCAGGCCATAAGCCTGCTGAGGAGGCATCTTTGACTGGGACCAGGCGATAAGACGACTGGACTGGTTGAATAACAAGGCAGAGGACCCGACCCTCTGGAACGATGCCTCCGAGGCCCAGAAGCTGATGCGCGAACGCCAGCAGCTGGATGACAGCATCAACGGCGTCAAGGCCCTGGAGCAGCAGCTCAAGGATAACATCGAGCTGATCGAACTCGGCGAGATGGAAGGCGACGACGAGATCGTCAAGGACGCCGAAGATGCGCTGAAGGCGCTGAGAAGCGAGGCGAACCGCCGTCAGGTGGAGGCCATGCTTTCCGGCGAGGCCGACAGCAACGACACCTATGTGGAAGTGCATTCCGGCGCAGGCGGCACCGAAAGCCAGGATTGGGCGAACATGCTGCTGCGCATGTACACCCGCTGGGCCGAGCGTCAGGGCTTCAAGGTAGAAGTTCTCGAAATCCACGATGGCGATGAGGCGGGCATCAAGTCGGCCACGATCCTGGTCAAGGGCCATAACGCCTTCGGCTGGATGAAGACGGAATCAGGCGTGCACCGCCTCGTTCGCATCTCGCCCTATGACAGCAATGCCCGGCGTCACACCTCGTTTTCTTCCATCTGGGTCTATCCGGTGGTCGATGATTCGATCCAGATCGACATCAATGAAAGCGATTGCCGCATCGATACCTATCGTTCCTCAGGCGCGGGCGGACAGCACGTCAACACCACCGACTCGGCCGTGCGTATCACGCATATTCCGACCGGTATCGCCGTCGCCTGCCAGCAGGAGCGCTCCCAGCACAAGAACCGCGCCAAGGCGTGGGACATGCTGCGCGCCCGTCTCTATGAGGTGGAACTGCAAAAGCGGGAAGAGGCGGCAAATGCGCAGGCCGCATCCAAGACCGATATCGGCTGGGGCCACCAGATCCGCTCCTACGTTCTGCAGCCTTATCAGCTGGTCAAGGATCTGCGCACCGGCGTGGAAAGCACTGCGCCAGGCAACGTGCTGGACGGTGACCTGAACGAGTTCATGGAAGCCGCACTCGCCCATCGCATCAGCGGCGGCGCGGATGTGGAAGTCTCGGATATCGATTAAGACGCCCCGGCGCGTCGATTTGAAAATTACCCCTCGCAAACCGATTGCGAGGGGTTTTTCGTTGGAGGACAAGCATGAAACAGGCGCTTTATATCGTTGATGTCCAGCCGAGCTTCAATCCGCCGGCCTCGCTGGTGGCGGAGATATCCGCGCTTGCCAGAACCATGCCCAGCATCGCCACCGTCGAACGCCATGATGAAAGCGTAACACCCTTTGAACGGCAACTGGGATGGAAACCGGGCAGGGATGATGTGTCGCTAGTGCCGGCAGACCGCGTATTCATCAAACACGGTTACGGACCACCCCGGGAGGTGATCGATCACCTCCTGTCCCTGAAACTCGACCGGGTGCTGGTCTGCGGCATTCAGGCCGATACCTGCGTGCTGGCGGCCGGTTTTGCCCTGTTCGATGCGGGGCTGCATCCCACGCTTCTGCCGTGGCTGACGGTGGGCTCCAGCCTCGACCGCAGCGGTGAACTCGGCGCGAGATTATGGAAGCATCATTTCGGAGCGGTTATCACCGGGCCGCATGGGCTGTACGACTAGAGTATTCCGGCACACCTGTTAGGGGTGTCCAGAGGCCGCTTTGGACTGGCATTTTCCTCTCCCGTCATACCGGCCTTGAGCCGGTATCCAGTCGACGCGCGTCGGCGCGGCGGGAAAAATTCCTTCAGCCCAAGGACTTGGGCTGGCTAGATTCCGGCTCAGGGCCGGAATGACGGAAGAGAATGAACCCGCAATACCGGGTTAGTTCGACGCTTTCTCGACCTTCATCTCACCCAGTTCGTCGATCAGGATCGTCCAGCTTTCCGCTTCCTTGGCCATCGGGTCCGTTTTCAGATAAACGGTCACGAACAGGCCGGGTGAGGCGGGGGCGCCATTTGAGCTTTCGGGACGGATATCCGTGACATAGGACTTCATCTGGCTGAATTCTTCCAGCTCAATATTTTCGAGAAGGTTCGGTCCGTCGGCGGTAAAGACGATACGCTGCAGGTAGATTTTCGCCGTACCGTCGTCCTGGCGGATTGCAATGACCTTGTAATAGCCCCGTGTGGGCGAGGCAGGCGGCGGCCGCAATTGTCCGTCAGTGCCTTTTACCGGCTCAAGGCTCCGGTCTTCCCACATGCCGCTGCTGACGACGAATATGGCGGAAACGGGCAGCGTGTCGATCGCCTGCGTCTGCGCCCGCGCGGGCAAGACGGCCGTGGCGAAAAGCAGAGCAGCGAGGAGCGATTTTTTGACGTGCATGGCAATCGTGGTGGTTGGTTTAATTGTTGAACTGTTCGGCCAGAACCCGGTCCGACCATGAACGATCCGGATCCGAGAGAATTTTCGCCGTCCTGTCCTGCGATTGTGCGATCCTGACGTGACGAACGGATTTCACCTCGGTGTGATCGGCCACCGCATTCACAGGACGCTTGTCGCGCTCCAGGACATGAATATCGACGGTTACCTTATTCGGCAAAAGCGCGCCGCGCCAGCGTCGTGGCCGGAAAGCGCTGACCGGGGTCAGCGCCAGAAGCGGTGATTCAAGCGGCAGGATCGGCCCATGGGCGGAGAAATTGTAAGCCGTCGATCCCGCAGGGGTCGCCACCATCATGCCATCGCAGATCAGCTCCTCCAGCCGCACCTTGCCATCCACCTCGACACGCAGCTTGGCTGCCTGATGCGACTGACGAAACAGGCTGACTTCGTTCATTGCGAGCGCGGTAAACTCGTCGCCGTCGGAATCCGTCGTCGTCATGCGCAAAGGATGGAAATCATTGCCACTCGCCACCGCGATGCGCTGGGTGAGGCCTTCCACCCGGTAGTCATTCATCAGGAAACCGACGGACCCCCGGTTCATGCCATAGACACGCTTGCCGGAATTCATCGTTTCGTTGAGGATTTGCAGCATGAAACCGTCGCCGCCGAGTGCAACGATCACATCAGCCTCTTCGAACGGCGTATCATCATAGACGGCTTTCAGCTCGTTCAGCGCCGTCTGAGCCTCCTCGGTTGGGGAGGCAACGAAGGACAGTGAATAGGTAGAATGCGACATTCGCTTCCCTCGACAGCGGCACAAACCGGAACCGGCCCGCGCAGGACGCTGTAAACCGTTGAAGCGGCTCGAAATCTTCAAACCTCGCCCAAGAGGTAGACGACAAACCGCCAGACGCATCCTTGGTACATGAAGACGGCGGCAGGCGACAAGGCCTTTCGCACCGCCAGGCGTTCCGTTGCGACGGGCCTTGCTGTTCCGGTCCACAGCTTCTTGATTTGCGCCCGCCGACAAGGGTTGCGATGCGGGGCGACGTGATGCAGTTTGCCAAAGCAGCCGGAATGACGAGTGGCAGGAGACGGATGTGGCGCTGAACTACGATATCTATGATGTCTTTACCGAGACGAAAATGGCGGGAAATCCGTTGGCGGTCATGTATGACGCCGATGATCTTTCCCAGGATACGATGCAGGCGATTGCGCGGGAAATGAACCTCTCCGAGACGGTTTTCATCAACCGCTCCAGCAATCCGTCACATGCGGCTTCGCTGCGCATCTTCACGCCGTCAGGCGAATTGCCCTTCGCCGGCCATCCGACCGTTGGTGCGGCAGTCGCCATTGCCGAGCGCAATCGCGGCGAGGGTGATGACGATATCGATATGGTCTGCGTGCTGGAAGAGAAGGTGGGTCCGGTGCGCTGCGCGGTGAAGATGCGCGCCGGCGCCGTCAGCTTCGCGGAATTCGACCTGCCGCGCAAATCCTCCCGTGTCGAGTTGCCGCTCAATCACGCCGCACTCGCCGATGCGCTTGGCGTCAGTGAGGGGCATCTAGGCTTCGAGAATCATGTGCCCTCGATCTGGACCGCCGGCGTGCCTTTCCTGCTGGTGCCGATGCACAATATCGCCGCCGTGCGCGACATGGATTTCGACGCCAATCTGTGGCTGCGCACCGCGCCGCTGGTCGAGGGGCGCCTGACGGCGGCCTATATCTACTGTCGCGGTGGCGTCAATCACGCGGCGAAGTTCCATGCCCGCATGTTCTCCCCGGAAATGGGGATTGCGGAAGACCCGGCCACCGGTTCCGCGGTCGCCGCCCTTTCCGGCGCCATCCACCATTTCGACGGGCTGCCGGACGGCCACCATCCGCTCCTGATAGAGCAGGGCGTGGAGATGGAAAGACCATCCCACATCCACTTGCGCATGGACATCAAGGACAACGAAATCGCCCGCGCCCGCATTGGCGGTCATGCGGTGCGGGTTGCGTCGGGCACGTTCGAGATTTGATTTAAACGTAACAGGATAAGTTCGCCTCGTTGAAGCGCGACGAAATTGCCAGCAAGCTCAAAGAAAAACCCCGGTCAAGACCGGGGTTTTGTCATTTCAGCACGATTTATTTCAATTAAACCGGCCCGCCGCATGGGCAAGCATCGTATAGACCTTGCCGGTATCCGAGGTGAGATAGGACTGGGTGACGCTCCGGTCGCGGTCGGTGCGGGCCACGTCGGCGAGCAGCTTCTCGAAATCGGTGATGTAGCGGTCCACGGCGGTGCGGAACTCGGCTTCCCGTTCATATTTGCGCTTGATCTCGTCAAACGTCGTCTGGCCCTTCAGCGTGTAGAGGCGGCGGGTGAAGACGTCTCGCTCGCCGCGCTGGTAGCGCCGCCACAGTTCCACGGAGGCATCGTGATCGATGGCGCGGGCGATATCCACCGAAAGTGAATTCAGCGATTCCACCATGTGGCGGGGATTGCGGGTGTCGGCCGCACGGGTGGGCTGCTGCTCGGTGCTGGCGCGCGGTGTGGATGCTGCTGGCGTCTCCTGGGATGCGCCGCGCAGGAGATCGCTGATCCAGCCGCCACCTTCTTCCCGGCGTCCGGCCGGGTTGGTTGCGACCGGCTGTGCCGGGGCGGGCGCCTGACGGTTTTCGACCTGGCGGTTCTCAAGCGGCAGTGTGCCACGCAATGCGGGGGCAGGCTGCGGCTGCGCCGGGCGCTGCTGCACCGGAGCTGTTGCCGCCGGCCGCGGACGCGGTTCGACGCGGCGTTCTGCGGCTGGCTGGGTTGCAGCGATGGCGCGGGCCACGGGTTCGGACACTTCCATCTGGTGGGTCGAACGACCGACGAGCTGCGAAATATCCTGCAGGGCCTTAATCTGTTCGGAAACGGCGCGGCGCATGGCGGCCGCACTTTCCTTGGCTTCTTCCGGCAGGTCAAATGCACCACGCTTCAGTTCGGCGCGGGTTGCATCCAGTTCGCGGCGGATATCGTGGCTGGAGCGGCGGATTTCGTCCGTCGCACCGGCAAAGCGGCTGACGGCCTCCTCAACGGCCTGACGCAGTGTCTCCTTGAGGTTGGCTGCGGCCGCATTGGACTTTTCGGAAGCACTGCCCAGAAGGTTGTCGACTTCAGAGAGCGAGGATTCGACACCGCCGCGCAGGCGGTTGACCAGTTCGTCGGAATATTTCTGGGCATCGGAGAGCGTGCTTTCGATCGAGCGGCTGGCATCCTGACCGGCGGAGAGCAGGGCGCCCCGCATTGTCTGTGCCGCCGAGCGGGCGCGCTGCTCCGTCTCGTCGAGCGAGCGGCCGATATCGGAGAAGGAGGCCTGCAGATTGTCACGCAGATTACCCGCGACATTCTGCGAACGCTCTTCGGCCTCGTTAAGGGTGTTCTCCACCACGCCAACGACGTTGCGCATGGCGCTTTCGATTTCTTCGGAGCGCTTGACGAGGCCGACCGACAGGCTGCGCAGCGCATCCTGACGCTCTTCCAGCGTGCCGACGAGGCTCGACTGCGCGGCGTTGAGCAGCTCGGACGCCTGGCTCAGCACCTTCGAATGTTCCTCGAAGCGGCCGACGATACCGGCGACCTGCGCCAGCGTCTGGCCGGAAATATTCGACAGGCGGTCGATCTTTCCTTCCAGCAGACGGCTGGAGCTGGAGACCATGTCCGCCGCCTGCGAGGCAGATTCGGAGAAGCGGGTCGCAGAGGCGTTCAGTGCTTCATCGGCCGCGCCGAAGCCCTGAGCGGCACGTTCCACGGCGGAGTTGAAGTTGGTTGCCGACTGCTCGACGATCTCGGCCATGCTGTTATGGGTCTGCGACAGCATATCCGTGCTCTGGCGGGTGGCGGCAACAAGCTTGTTGGCCGCATCGCTGCTCGAGCGGGCATATTTCTCGATACCCTCTTCGACGGCATCCGCCATGGCGGTATGGGTCTGCGATAACATGTCGGTGCTCTGGCGGGTGGCCGCAACGAGCTTGCTTGCCGCATCCGTGCCGGCGTTGGCGTAATCGCTGATCGCCTGTTCCACCATGCCGACCATGCCGCTGTTGCTCTGCGACAGAAGTTCTGCGCTCTGCTGGGCGGCGGAAACGATCTTTTCGGCGGCCTCGCGGCCGATGGTGGCATATTCGTCGACGACGGGCTTCGCCTTCTCCTCGATCAGGCGCGACAGTTCGGCAGAACGGCTGGCCAGCATTGAGTTGAGTTCGCGGGTCCGGTTGTCCAGTGCCGAGCGGATGGATTCGCCGCGTGCGTCGAGGGCGGATTCGACGCCCGTCAGCGTTTCGGAGATGACGCCGACCTGTGAGCGGACGACGGCTTCAGCTTCGGCCACCTTGTTGACGATGATGTTGCCCGCTTCGGAGAAGGTTTGGGCGACGGCGGCGGCTTGGCCGGAGAGGCGTGTCTGCGCATCGGAAATGCGATTGACGATCTCGCCGGAACGTTCCTCGATGGCCTTGGTGAAGGCTTCGTTCTGCGCCTGCACCTGTTCGGCGAATTCCGAACCGGATTTCGACAGCAGGGCAGAGGAGCGAGCCGCTTCATCGCCGATGTTCTGGGTGGCGGAGACAACGGCGCCGCGCAGGCTGACTGCGAGATCGCTCGCCTTGCCTTCAATGGTGCGGTTGACGTTTTCGAGGCCGATCGTCAGCGCCCGGTCCATGGTGCCGAGGCGTTCGTCGATACGGGCCGTGCCGGCATCGAAGGTTTCGGCCAGACGGCTGGTGCGGTTTTCGAACGTGTCTGCGACGCGTGTCGTCTGCTCGTCCAGAATGCCGGTGATGCGCTCGGCGGCCTCGTCGCTGGTACGGGCGAACACGGCCGTCTTGTCTTCCAGCGCGTCGGCGAAGCGGCGTCCGGCATCTTCGATCGAACTGTTGACGTTGGCCAGATCGCCGCCGACGCGGATCTGCAGGGCGTCGAGCGAGGTCTCGATGCGGGCGCCGGTCTCATCGAGGCGGGTGGTGACATTGCCGATCGAGGTTTCGATACGGGAGGAGAGGGCGTCGGTCGCCCCGCCGATTTCGCGGGCGGCTTCGCCGATCTTGACGGCGATATCGCCGGCGCTGTTGCGAAGACGCTCTTCCAGCGTTGCAGCGCTTCCGTCGATTGCCTTCTGCAGCGTGTCCTGCTGGGTTTCGAGCGATAGTTCCAGCATGCTGGCGCTGGAGGCGACAGTGGTGCCGATCATCATCGCCTGCTCGGAGAGCATGTCGCCCATCTGGGTGGTGGCGGAGCTAAGCGTCGCGGCAAGGTCTGCCTGGCGCTGGTCGAGCGCGGTGCGGATATCCTCGTGCGATTGCGACAGATTGCTTTCGAGGCGCGAGACGCCTTCTTCCACCGTCTGCGCAAAACGGCTGCTGCCGTCTTCCACGACGCTTTCGATGCGGTTGGCGGCACCCGAAACGCTCTGCTCGATCAGGCCGCTATTGCGCTCCAGCGAACCGGCAATGCGTTCCGCCTGCGAACCGAGCATGGTTTCCAGCCGCTCGTGGCCGCTGGCAAGGGCATTCTCAAGCGTGAAGGCCGTGGCTTCAAGTCGCTGGCCGACGCCGGCAGCGGCGAGCGAAAGCGACGAGGCTCTCGCATCCATTGCCTCGGCGATCCGCTCTTCGACACCCGAAATCGTCATGTCGAGCGCCAGAGTGCGGCTATCAAGCGCATCGGCGATGCGTTCTTCCGCGCCTGACACGATGCCGGAAAGGGCAGCGGTACGGCTGTCCAACGCACCGGCAATGCGGTCCTCGACACCGGCAACGGCGCTGTGCAGGGCGGCGGTGCGGCCGTCGAGAATATCGGTGATCTTTTCCTCGACACCGGAGAAGCTCATGTCGAGCGCCATGGTTCGGCTGTCGAGCACATCGGTGATCCGCTCTTCCGCGCCGGAAACAACGGTTTTCAGCGAATCCGTGCGACTGTCGAGCGCACCGGCAATGCGGGTCTCCGCGCTTGCCACCAGCTCGCCAAGGGCTGCGGTGCGTGTGTCGAGCGATTCTGCGATCTTTTCCTCGGCGCCGGAGAACGCCATGTCGAGTGCCATCGTGCGGCTGTCGAGAGCATCCGCTATGCGCTCTTCGGCACCGGAAACCACGGCATTGAGGGCTGCGGTGCGGCCATCAAGCGTTTCGGCGATACGGGTCTCAGCGCCGGCGACGACGTCGCCGAAGGTTGCCGTGCGGCTGTCTAGCGCGCCGGCGATTTTTTCTTCGGCGCTTGCAACAATGCCCGTCAGAGCGGAGGTGCGGTTGTCGAGGGTCTCGGAAAGCCGTTCTTCGACATTGGCGAAGGTCATGTCAAGAGACAGCGTGCGGCTGTCCATCGTGTCGGCAATGCGTTCCTCGACGCCGGAAATCGCGCTGGAGAGGGCGGCGGTGCGGCCGTCAAGCGTATCGGCGATACGGCTTTCCGCGCCGGAGACGACATCATGCAGGGCGGCCGTGCGGCTTTCCAGTGTGTCGGAGATGCGGTCCTCGATGCCGGAGACGGCGCCGGTGATGGCTGCGGCGCGGGTTTCGAGTGTTTCCGTCAGGCGGCGTTCGACATCGGCAACGACGCTGTTGATCGCGGCGGCGCGTTCGTCCAGCATCGCGGCAAGGTGTTCGGCCGTGCCGGAAACCGAGCCGGTAATGGCGAGAGAACGGCTGGCGAGTGCTTCGTCGAAACGGTCCTGGCTGGCCGAAAGCGCGCCGAACAGGGCGTTGCTGCGTTCCGCCAGAACGGTATCGATCTTCGCGTGCGAACTGGTGAAGGCATCGGTGATTTCGGCTGTGCGCTGGCCGATGGCGTCGCTGAAGGCCTGGGTCCGGCTTTCAAGCGCACTTTCCAGCATTTCCTGACCCGTGCCCAGCGCCGTTGCGAGCGCCAGCGACTGGTCGGTCATGGTGCTGCCGATCCGCTCCAGACCGGTATTCAGCATGGTATCAAGCGCTTCAGAGCCGCCGGCAACGGTTTCGTTGATGCGGGCGAGGCTTTCCATCAGCTTGCTGTCGAGGCTGCCGGCGCGCTGATCGAAGGCGCTGGCAAACTGCGCCACATGCTCGTCGAAGGCCGAATTGACCTGACCGACCGTCGCCTGCATGCGCTCTTCATAGAGGCCGGAGCGAAGATCGAGATCCATGATCGCATCGTCGGCCGTGCTCTGCAGGCTCTGGCGGAAGGAGAGCCCCTTTTCTTCAAGTGTCGTGGACAGCTTGTCGAGAACCGTATCCAGCGAACCGCCGATGACCTGCTGGCCGCGTTCGATATTGCGGTTGAGTTCCAGCGAGCGCGTTGACAGCGTCTCATTGAGTTGGCGGGTGCGTTCCTCAAGCGCGCTGTTGAGGCTTTCCACACCGCTATCCAGCGTCGAAGCATGGATCGCGAAACGCTCCAGCAGCACTTCACCGCGCTCGTCGAGCGTCGAGGTGAGATTGTGCAGGCGCATGTCGAATTCGTTGGAGATCGTCGAGCCGGAGGAGTTCAACGCCTGCAGCAGGTTTTCGGTCTTGGCGGCGATCAGGCTGCCCATCGCTTCGGTCGAGGCGCGCGATTTTTCGAGCAGCGCGGCCGAGCGCGTGTCGATCATCGATGCAAAAGCCTCGCCGGTCGTGGCGATCCGCATGGAAAGCTCTTCGCCGACGATGGACAGTTCTTCCTTGATCTGTTCCTGCGCGCCGACGATGGAGGAGCGGATGCGCTCGGCGTGGTTGACGATGGCGTCGCGCTCGGCGGTCAGTTCCTGCACGAGGCTGCGCACGCGCAGTTCGTTGTCGGCATAGCTGCGCTCAAGCGCGTTGACTTCGGAATGCACGAGGGTTTCGAGTTCCGTCGCACGGGCAATGGTGCGCTCGATGCCGTCATTCATGGCCGAAACTTCGCGGCGAACCGCCTGGCCGACGGACATGATGCGGTCGGACGCCACTGTTTCCGGCTCCGCGAGGCGAAGGGCGACTTCGGCCATGGAGCGGGCGGCATTCCGCAGATCGCGGGCGCGCGCCATCATGATGGCGAAGGCGAAGAACAGCATGACGGGAACGAGGATGCCGACGACGATCGCCATCAGGCCGGGGATTGCAGTGAGATCGGCCAGCGAGCCGATGTTCCACAGCGCATTGCCGTAAAGAAGATGTGCGATGCCGAGGCCGCCGAGCGCCCAGATCACCGACATGATCGTGGCGTTGCGCAATGCGCCGCCGATGGAGCCGCCTTCCAGCGATTTCAGGATCATCGCCGGGCTGCGCTTGGAGCCGTCATTGGCGGCTTCGAGATTGGGCGATCTGGGTGCCTGTTCGGCAGGCGCGCGGGCGGCCTCGGGAGCAGGGGTTTGTCTGCTTGCTTCCTTCACTCTGGCCTCCGGCTGCTTCGGCGCTGCAGTCTTCCGCGTCTCCGGCTTTTCTTCGAAAGCGCCAAGCTGCAAGGCATCTTCCAATGCCTGAAATGCAGTCTCGTCGACAGAGTCGCTGATCTTGTTATTCGCCATGCGGTTACGCCTCGTTACACTTACGCCCGGCTTCATGCCGTTGACCCACTTGCGATCAGCAAGCGGACTGCCGCCATCATGCCAGCGGAACTTATCCCTCAAGAGAGAACAGTTCCGCCATTTACCAAATCCCGAATTGCTGGTGGTCCAGCTTTCCGGCGAAATTACATCACTGTGCCGCAATAACAAAGCTTGAGCTTAAGCCCTGCGAGAACGGCAGTACCGTAGTGACACATTTAGGTGTTCGAAACAATTAATGCGGATTTGCGACGGCGGCGAAGTGTCGGCTTTTTAACAGTTTTTAAGCCTGAGTTTCGCGCTGAACGCCTTGTTTCGCATAAGTTTAACATAAATTAACCATAGCAGAAGATTTTCGCCCGCGTCACGCCGTAATTTAAGCCGATCGCATCTGCCAGCATGCGTGAATACGACACATATGTGACATGAAACAGGAAACGGTGAGACAGGATTCCAGCCATGGCAGCGGTCAGTATTGTTTTCGAAGCTCCCGATAACTACGGCGGCGCACCTGCTGCCAGCAAGAAGCCAATCGATTTCGATCATCTTGCGCAGCAGACTATGGGCGACAAGAATCTGGAAATCGAGGTGTTGCAGCTGTTCAGCCGCAGCGCCCGCGCAGCCCTGCATGAAATGGCGGGCGCAGACAGCAAGACCGTCGTGGCCACGGCCCACCGCCTGAAGGGATCGGCGCAGGCCGTCGGCGCCTCCGCCGTTTCCACGGCCGCAGCAGCGGTGGAGGAAAAGGGCAATGACAGCGCGCTGATCGCAAAACTCGCGGCGACCATTGTCGAAGCTGAAAATTTCATCCTCAAGCTCTGCCGCTGAGGCGCAAGCCATCAAATTTGCCATTTTGCAAGGCCGGTTCAGCCTGCGCACCCTGAAGCGGGTTGCCAAGGCGGGTCGGCCTTTCTATGTGTTTAGAACAATTCTCAGATCACATTTTGGATTTCCGGCATGACAAAACTGACCATCGTTGCCTTTGACGGCACCCCCCATGAACTCGATGTGAGCAACGGCTCCACCGTCATGGAGAATGCTGTGCGCAACTCCGTTCCCGGCATCGATGCGGAATGCGGCGGCGCCTGCGCCTGCGCCACCTGCCACGTCTATGTCGACGATGCCTGGACAGAGCGCGTCGGCGGACCGGAGCCGATGGAAGAGGACATGCTGGATTTCGCCTTCGACGTTCGCCCTACCTCGCGGCTTTCCTGTCAGATCAAGATGAACGAAGAACTTGACGGGCTCGTCGTTCATGTTCCCGAACGTCAGGGCTGAAAATTTTCGGCATTGCGCCACACAGAAAAAGCCCCGCTCACCTGATAGCGGGGAGCGGGGCGAGGCGGGTACGCAGCATGCAGGCGAGGGAGGAAACACCTGCGAGCCCTCAAGTGCGCACCGGGAGAACCGGAGAGGAATAGAACCTTCAAACCGTCTGGCTGAATGGTCCGATACCGTACGAAGAACCTATAATGAGTCTTGCCAACCGCACCATGACGAGAAGTCACGGGTGAGATAGGACATGACGTAACGTCATGTCCGCGCTTGATATTCGAACATTATGGATGGGGCATGAAGCCGCTCAGCGGCGGGTCTGACCCTGCTCCAGCCGGTTTTTCAACAGCCGGGTCATGCGGGCATCGAAGTTTTTCGATTCCACCACGTCAAAGCGCATCTGGTCGCGGTCGTGCTCGTCCATCACGGTCTGGGTGATTTTGCCAACCTTTCCCTGCAGCGCCTCGCAGCTTTTCTGCGGGTGGAGCGACGTCAGCTGTCTTTCCAGCGAACGGGCATGGGTGCGGGCGATTTCGGCGTGGCGTTCCTCGTGGCGCTTGATATCGGCAAGCAGCGTATCCCAGATGAAGGCCAGTTCCGCCGAGGTGCGGCGGCGGTTTTTCCACTGCGGCAGCAGAATGCGGGTGTTCAGGAGCACCTTCGCCGTTCCCACGCTGCACATGCCGTTCTTCTCGACATAGGTGAGCTCGCCGCCGAATTTGATTTCGGTCGCACCGGGATGGCGCGCGCCGGTATTGCGGGTGAGCGGGCCATGCTTGGAAAGCTGCTGGTCGAGATCGGCTGCGGTTTTGCCGCTGACCGAAAAATAGGAGTAGGTCTTGCGAACGATGGTTTCGGAAAAAGCCGGTCCGGACAGGGAAAGGGCCAATGCGCCTGCGAAAACGGCGCAGAGAGCGCTTGATGATTTGGTCATGACCCGGCCTTCCGGTTGAACTTGAAAAAGGTTTGCTGCATAGGCGGAGCGGAACTTATAAGAATTGACATAACACTCCGTTATTCCCGAAAGGCGCGTGTTACGTGATAACAGTCGGCAGCAACGCGTGGCAAGCGGCCCATGGCCGCTCCCTGAAACTTGATGGGCATGGCCGTATTATGGCCATCGTCAATGCAACGCCTGATTCCTTTTCCGATGGCGGCCGTTATCTTGCCGTCGATGCGGCTTTTTCCCATGCGCTGACCTGTGTGGAGGAGGGAGCCGACATCATCGATATCGGCGGCGAATCCACACGGCCGGGTGCTGCCGCGGTCACGGAGGCGGAGGAACAGGACCGGGTACTGCCGGTCATCGAAAAATTGCGCCGCGAGACCGATGTGCTGATTTCCGTCGACACCTATCGCGCCTCGACGGCAAAGCTGGCAATCGGCGCCGGCGCGCATATCGTCAATGACGTCTTCGGTCTGCAAAAGGACCCTGATATGGCGGGCGTGGTTGCTTCCACCCGCGCCGGCATCTGCATCATGCATACCGGCCGCGACCGGCAAAAGCTTGCCGATGTCATCGAGGACCAGTTTGAGTTTCTCAATCGCTCGCTGGAGATTGCCGAAGATGCCGGCATTGCCCGTGATGCCGTGGTTCTCGATCCCGGTTTCGGTTTTGCCAAGGATGAGATCGAAAATGTCGCGCTGATGGCGCGTTTCGGTGAACTTGCGGCTTTTGGCCTGCCGGTTCTTGCCGGCACGTCGCGCAAGCGTTTCATCGGGTCGCTGACGGGCAGGGATGTGGCGGAGGAACGCGATATCGGAACGGCTGCGACCACCGCGATCCTGAGGCTCGCGGGTGCTTCGATTTTTCGCGTGCATAATGTCGCCGCGACCCGCGACGCACTGGCTATTGCCGATGCGGTTCTTGCCAAAGCGTCGGCAAAGGCCGATGCGTAGATCAACGAGTGCTGGAGTGCCGTGTCCCGAAGATGGCGCGGCTCTCAGGCGAAACAATCCTGCCATGGAGGCGATGCGATGAGCCGCTATACCATCATCCTGAAAAACTGTTCCTTTTTCGCCCGTCATGGCCTTCTCGAGCAGGAGGAGGTGCTGGGCCAGCGCTTTTTCGTCGATGCCGAGATGGAAGTCGAGGCGGGTGATGCGCTGGAAACCGACGATATCGAAAATACCGTCGATTATGGGGTGGCCTTCGCCGTCATCGAAAAGATCGTTGTTGGGCAGCGCCGTTATCTCATCGAGGCGCTGGCGAACGACATCGCCAAGGCGCTGCGGGCGCGTTATCCCCAAATCGTCTGGCTGAGGATCACGGTGCGCAAACCCTCCGCGCCGGTTCCGGGCATTCTCGATTACGCACAGGTGAGTGTTGAACACCGTGCCTGAAAAGATGACCGTCGCCGCACTGGGCCTTGGTGGCAATATCGGCGATCCTGCCTCTGCTATGGCGCGGGCGCTGCGCGAACTCGACGCGCATGACGACTGCCGGGTGCAGGCCGTTTCCGGCCTTTACCGCACGCCGCCCTGGGGAAAGACGGATCAGGCGGATTTCTTCAATTGTTGCGCGCTCGTTGAGACTTCGCTGACCGCGCCCGCGCTGCTGCAACTCTGCCTCGATATCGAAAGGGGCATGAAGCGGGTGCGGACGGAACGCTGGGGTCCGCGCACCATCGATATCGATGTGCTGACCTATGGGAATGAGGGTATCGTAACGGAAAGCATCGAGGTGCCGCATCCGCGCATGACGGAGCGCGCTTTCGTGCTGATGCCGCTTGCCGACATCGCGCCCGATCTCGAGGTCAAGGGAAAGCCCGTCCAGGAATGGCTAAAGCAGGCGGACAGGAGCGGCATTGTCCGCGCAAACGAAAAGCGGGAGTGGTGGACACTCCCGCTCGGCAATGGCTGAGAAGATTACGGTTTTTACGGCTTGATCGAGCCGACAGCGATCTGGTCGATATCGCGCGCCAGGGTGACGCCGATGACCGGGATCATCTGGTCGGCGACCTTGACCGAAATGGTGATGTTCATCGAATTGTCGCTCGAGACGCGGGCGACCATCGCGCCGTTGAGCTTGGCGCGGTTAATGCCGACGACGACCTTGTCGCCGCTCACCTGTCCGGAAGTGATATCGAGACCCTTGCCGGCGGAGCCGTCGAGGAACTTGCCCTCGTAGCTGTTGCCCTTCTGGCTGATGACGGCCGACATGGGCTGGCTGAAGACGCCGACGCGGCAGGTGCCGCCGAGCTTGATGCCGGTCTGCTTGTCATCGAGCGGTTCGCCCGTCAGATCACAGGTGAATTTCGTGCCCTTGTATTTGCCAGCGACGATTTCACCGGGGCCTTTCCAGCTGCCGGCCACCGAGCGGAAGAATACGTCGTCGCGATCGCGTGATGCCGCATGGACGTCAGACATGCCGAAACCGCCGCTGACGGACAAAATGGCGGCAAGTCCGCCCATAAGCGAAAAGAAGCGCGAATACATGATACTTTCCCCGGCGAAGAAGCCTGTTCGATAGGCTGCAATCTACCGGCGGAATGGTTAATGCTTGGTTTATTTCGCTCTCATTTGCGGCTTTGTCCGTAACCTTTTGGACCGACAATGCCCGGCAGATCAGGCTTTTTCCGCGTTTTTTCCACCGCTTAAATCGGGCGTGAGGTCGGACATGAAATCGCCGATGCCCGGCCGCTTCACGGCCCTGAACGGCAGCGGACGGCAAAGATCCATGGCGGCAATGCCGATTCGCGCCGTCATCAGCCCGTTGATGACGCCTTCGCCGAGACGGGCGGAGAGTTTCGAGGCAAGGCCATGGCCGAGAACCTGCTGGGCAAGCCCGTCACCCACGGCAATCGAACCCGTGACGGCAAGATGCGCGACGACATCGCGCAGGAGCTTCAGCATGCCGAGCGTGCCGGGGCGGCCGCCATAAAGCTCCGCCATGGCACGCACCAGCCGCGTCACCTCGAACAGCACATAAGCGAGATCGACCACGGCGCGCGGGCTGACGGCAGTGACGACGGAGACACGCTTGGAGGAATTGAGAATGAGGGCGCGGGCCTGCCTGTCGAGCGGCACCAGCAGTTCGCGCTCGGCAAGCTCGATCAGATGCGGGCCGTCGATGACGTCATTTTCCGTTTCCTTCAGCGCCGCGCGCCCCTTGGCCGTTTCAGCCCGGTGGGAAAGGACGGCATTCAGGCGGGTGACGATGGCGCGCGCGGGTTTCGGGCTCTTGTCGAGGCTCGCCGTTTCAGCGTCGGCCTTGAGGGATTGTACGGCATTGAGCCGCATGATGCCGAAGACCTCGCGGCCGACGAGGGCGAGAACCGCGAAAAGCGCCACGATGAGCGCGATCGTTGCCGTATAGCCTAGCCAGTCCGAGCGGGAGAAGAGATCGCGGATAAGCTGATCCGCCCAGAGCCCGAAGGCGAGCGAGAACAGGACACCGAGCGCCCCGAGCGCGAGCTTGCCGAAGGAGAAGCGGCTTTTCTTCGGCGTCGCCACCGGCAATGCGGCGGCGTCGATGTCCACAGGCGCCAGAAACGGATCCTCCTCGTCTGGCGTCAGCGAAATCTCGGCGTCGAAGCTGCGCGGTGCGCGTTTTTGTGTGGCGGACGGCCGTGCCGTCTCCTCGGTCTCTAGCGTGAAAGCCGCGGGGCGGCGTGTCTGCGGATCGTTTTGTGTGGGAGCCTTCATGCGAGCTTGTCTCCGAACAGGAACTGCATGGCGCGGTCGAGCCTGATATGGGGAACGGAAAGCCGGATGCCGCCGCTTCCAGGCTCGTCGATATTGGGCGGGCGAAAACGCACGACATTGACGTCAGGCAGTGTCGCCTTGTCGCCATCCTGGTCTATGCTGCGGAACAGCGGTTCAGGGTCCTCCGGCAGGTCGCCCGGAAAGATCGCCGTTTTGCGGTTGCCGTCGAAGGTCTCGCCATTGATGGTTTCACCGGCCATGGGCGTGCCGACGATAACGGGTAGCTCATGGCCGTCCTGGCGCACACTTGCCTCTCTGGTGGCGCGCACGGAAGCGAGCGCCATCACTTCGATGCCGGCGCCATTCATGCCGATGGTGGTGATGGCGCGGTCGACTAAACGGCGGGTCAGTCGCTCCAGCCGGTCATGGCTTTCATGATGCAGATGATCGGCCTTGGTGGCGGCAATCAGCACCTTGTCGATGCGCCGGCGGATCAGCGACGACATTATGCTATTGGTGCCGGGGCGGAAACAGGCAAGCACGTCGCCTAAGGCCCGCTCCAGATCCTGCACGGCCTCCGGGCCGCGATTGACCGCCTGCAGCGTGTCGATCAGCACGATCTGCCGGTCGAGACGGGCGAAATGCTCGCGGAAGAAGGGTTTGACCACGATCGACTTATAGGCGTCGTAGCGCCGTTCCATCATCGCGCGCAGCGAACCCTTCGGCGCCTTTTCGTCGGTCAGGCCCGGCAGGGGTGCAAATGTCAGCGCTGGCGACCCTTCCAGATCGCCCGGCATCAGGAAACGGCCCGGCGGCAGGGTGGAAAGCGATCTCTCGTCGGACTTGCAGGCCTTCAGATAGGCCGCAAAACTTTCCGCCAGCCGCCGCGCCGTCATTTCCTCGGCGGGCGCATTGATATCGAGCGAGGAGGCGATCGACAGCCATTCCTGCGCGAGTTCTGCGCGGATGCCGCTCCCGGCAAGTGCGACGGTTGCATCGCTGAACTGCTTGTAGTCCTGCGAGAGCAGCGGCAGGTCGAGCAGCCATTCGCCGGGATAGTCGACGATATCGATGGAGAGCTTGCCGGCCGAAAACCACCGTCCCCAGCCGCTGGCGCTCTGATAATCGAGCGTGATCCGGAGTTCCGAGATCGCCCGTGTCGAATCCGGCCAGAACCTGTCACGCACCAGTGCCTGAATATGGTCTTCATATTGGAAGCGGGGAATGGCGTCGTCCGGCTGCGGTTCCAGGCGCACATTGGAGACGCGCCCGGATCGCATCGCCTCGAACAGCGGCAACCGGCCGCCATTCAGCAGGTTATGTACGAGGGAGGAAATGAAAACCGTCTTGCCCGCCCGCGAAAGGCCGGTGACGCCAAGCCGCAATGTCGGATGGGTGAGGTTGCTCGCGCGGTCGGCCAGATTATCGAAAGCGATCAGCGCGCTGTCTGTCAGGGACGTAAGAGAAGGCGGCAATGGCAGTTTCCTGGCTGTGTTTCACGGTCACGGCTGCATATAGGAAGTTGCGGCTGCCCAAAAAAGAAGCGCTCCAGCGGATTTTCGGCAGCACTGCTTTCCGGCGCCTTTGTTGCAAGCGGCGGCGGTTATTTGCCCGGAGCAAGGAAATCGATCAGCCGCCAGCGATTTTTACCGCTTGCCGCGCCGCCGTCCTGATCCAGAACCGCAAGACCCGAGGTGGGAAAACCCGAGGGCAGGGCGGCATGCAACAGGTCCTCGCCGATCATGGCCTCCAGCGTTGCTTCCATGGTGGGGTTGTGCCCCACCAGCATCACCGACTGCACCTCCGTTTGCGCGGCGATGAGCGACAGATAGGTTTCGCTGCGGGCATTATACATCTCATCGATGTAGACGATATCGATGCCTTCGTTGAAAGCCCGCTGCCAGGCCTGCGTGGTCTGCCGGCAGCGCGCGGCCGTGGATGACAGGATGAGATCGGGGCGGTAGCGCCGGTCGGCGGCAAGGTCGGCGATGATCTCCGCTTCGGCAAAACCGGCCTCGTTCAATCCCCGGTCGAAATCCCGTTCTCCCGGCGCCGCCCAGGCGGCCTTGGCGTGGCGCAGAAGATAAACTCGGCTCGGGAAAGATGCTGTCAAGGGCGGGGACCGGCGTTCGAATGTCAGGACACGAACTGAATGCTACAGGATAGGGTTGCAGGACCGCAAGTCCTCTTTCCTGTTGGTAAGTCGCGTTGACGTGATTGAAGAAGAGATCGCTTCAATACGAATAAAGGATAAAAATTAGTCATTTAGATGATTTTTGTGTCAGTTTTAAAAATGCCCGAAAACTGATCTGTAGACTTGAATCGGCCACTATCATTGGAGTATACACCGCCGCATTGAGATGTTCTTCGAGGAGAATCGCGTTGAGTGAGAAGATCGATCTTAGCAAATATGTGCTCTCGGAAGACGATGAGTTCATGAATGCCAGCCAGCGTGCCTACTTCCGCGCGAAGCTGGTCGCCTGGAAAAATGACATCCTGAGAGAAGCGCGCGAGACCCTCGGACATCTCGCCGAAGAAAGCGCCAACCATCCCGATCTGGCTGATCGGGCATCTTCCGAAACAGACCGGGCGATCGAGCTTCGCGCCCGCGACCGTCAGCGCAAGCTGATCTCGAAGATCGATGCAGCCCTTCAGCGGATCGATGACGGCACTTACGGTTATTGTGAGGAGACGGGCGAGCCTATCGGCCTCAAGCGTCTGGACGCCCGCCCGATCGCAACGCTGTCCATCGAGGCGCAGGAGCGTCACGAGCGCCGCGAAAAAGTCTATCGCGACGAATAAGGCGTTTCCGCCGACAGGCTGAAAACCGCATCAATTGAAAAAGGGCACGGAAGTCGTTTCCGTGCCCTTTTTGCTGTCGTGAATTTATTTCGGAAGACCCGCGCCCGTCAGCGGTCGCGGGTGACGGAAAGCTCTCCGAAGATACGCGCCATTTCCTTCTGCACGTCTCCATCCGGTGTAGCGCCGGTGACGGGCGGAGAGGCGGGCTGCGTTTTGACCTGCCTGTCGGCCGCAGGCGTGACAGAAGGTTCATTCTCCGATTCCTTGCTCTTGGCGATTTCCGCTTCCAGAAAGCTTTCGAAATCACTGGCGAGCTCGTCGGAAAATTTCGGTTCGGCGTCGGCTAAAGCCACAGCCGGGTTTTCGGGCCTCGGCGGAAAAGGGGCGGGCGGCGTATTCTGGCCCGGCTTCAGGTCGGGAAGAACCCGGTCGCGGGCAGCGTCGAGAAAATCGGCGGCGATGGATTGGTCGATCACCGGCTCACGCGCTGCAAAGACCGACGGGGCAAGCTCCACAGGTCGCTCTTCCGATACCTTTGCCTGTTCGGGCACCTGTGCGGGGATTGGCGGCGCGACGGGTGCAGGCGCCGGAGCCGGCACGAAAGGCTCGGCCCGCTTTGGCTCCGCTGGTGCCGCTGCCATGTCGAGCGATGCAGCGGCCACGGGCAGGATGGTTGCGGCCGGGGCAACTGCCACCGGGATAGGTGGCGGCGCGGGGCGAGCACGCTCGGGCGCTGCCTGTCTTGCCGGCGAAGCGGGCTCTCGCGAGATCGGGGCGGGCGGCACGGGTTGTGGCGGTGTCGATGCACGCGGCGGCACCGGGGCGGCGGTTGCCGCAACAGGTGCGGGACGCGAAACCGGCGCGGGTGCAGGCGGCTCTGGCCGCTGCGGTTGCTTCATGGGCTCTTCGGGGGCGGAAACGGGAGTTGCGGCCACAATGGGCTGCTGGGGCAGGGCGGCGCGGCGTTCCTGCGGGACCGACGGCTCGGCCCTCTTCTGTTCGCTCTCCTGGCGCGGCAGCGCCGTCAGTTCCGGCTCCTGTACGTCCCGGACAATCGGGATCGCGCCGATACCGCTCTCGATGACGATATCGGTTGGGCCTCCGATCATGACCAGATGTTCGACATTATCGCGACGCACGAGAACCAGACGGCGGCGCGCATCCACGGCCGTCGCGTCGAGAACCTGCAGGCGCGGCTGCCGGTTACGACCGCCACGGATAAAGGGCGCCGAACCGCCGCGCCTGCGCAGAAGCCACAAAGCGATCGCCAGAACGAGAAGCGCCACACCCACACCGACAACGGCGACGATGAGATTGTTGCCATAGGTGCCGATAAAATCTTCCATCATGGAGATCATCCCTTCAGATTTTCGGGCATTTTAATGTCTTGGACACTTAATATTGCCGTGGTTCTTATAGTGTGAACGCGAAACAGGAAAAGACGATTTTTTTAAGTGCGATACAAGGTTTATTCATTTCGCCCCACAGGATAGCCGCATCAATCGCAACGACGCCACCAAAACACCATATCCTCTCCTTCAATGCTGAGAGACAACGAAAGTTGCAATCCTTTCGCTTGAGGAGCGATCTAAATGGTCAAGGTATCGCGCGGTGAAGGGTTTCCTGCGCTGCGTCTCATTGCCGTTGTTTTCTGGGCGCTGGCGATTTTCGGTTCTCCGCACCTGGCAATGGCGGGGGAAGACAAAGCGGCGGAAAATTTCGCAACCATGACGGACTTCGTGCGGGACAATCCGTCCTGCATCGATTTCACGGACGGATGCTCGGTCTGTACCGTGACTAACGGCAAGATCGTCTGCTCCGCGCCACGCATTCAATGCCAGGTGAAAGAGCTGAGCTGTACGCGACGGTAGCCTTTGAGGCATTTATACAGCTTTCAGGCTGTTTTCGCTGTGCGTTTTTAAGCCTTTGTGTCGTAGCGGAGCTTTTTGACGGTCAAGCGAGTTGCTACAACAAATCCTGCTGCCCGATTCCGTTAAGGAAATAAGGCTGACCGAATGATGACCTGCACGACTGCGAGGCCAAGATGACACGGGTGCGCGAGACAAGCGACAACGACCTTCCGCTGGTGGACAGGCGTGCCCGTTCCGGCACGGTCTTGCGCATTCTGCTTCTGGCGCTGGTTCTGATCGCGGCGGCGGCCGCTTTCGTCTATTTCAAGGATTCGCTGGAAAACGAAATCGTGCTCGGCATTCTCGGCGTACTGGCCATGATGGGCATCTTCTTTCTGGTCTCGTCCATCATCGGTTTCATCGAGGTCATGCCGCAGTCGCAGTCGGATGGGCTCGCCCGCCGGTTTCTCTCGGCCCACCCCGAAGGCACGCTGATCACCGATGCCAAGGGGCATATGGTCTATGCCAACGCCACCTATTGCCGCATGAGCGGCACCACCAAGGCGAGCGATATCCAGAGCCTCGAGACGCTTTTATCGCGCAGCCGCGAATCGACAGAAGCGCTGTACCGGCTCATCAACGTGCTGCGCGAAGGCCGCGACGGTTATGAGGAATTCCGGCTGCTGAAACCGCTCGGCGAGGATTCTGGTGCGGGGCCACATTGGTACAGGTTGAAGGGCCGGGTGCTGAAGGATGCGAGCGGCGAGGGGCTGCACGTTTTCCAGATCGCCGATATCACGCCGGAGCGCGAGGACCAGGAGCGTTTCTTCCGCGAATTGCAGAACGCCATCGATTATCTCGATCATGCACCGGCCGGTTTTTTCTCCGCCAGCCGCAAGGGCGAGATCGTTTATCTGAACGCCACCCTGTCGGAATGGCTCGGCATCGATCTCGCGCAGTTTTCGCCGGGTTCGATGACCATCTCGGATATCGTCGCCGGTGAAGGCATGGCGCTGATCGAATCCGTCCATCCGCAGGGCACGGCCAAGCGCACCGAAATCCTCGATCTCGACATGCGCCGGGTGAACGGCCAGAGCATGCCGGCCCGCCTCGTGCATCAGGTCACCGCAAAGGATGGCGCGCCGGGTGAGAGCCGGACGATCGTCCTGATGCGTCCAAAGGGGCAGGAGGACACGGAATCCTCCTCGGCCATGCGCTTTACCCGTTTCTTCAATAATACGCCGATGGCGATCGCCTCGCTCGACGGCGAAGGCCGCATCCTGCGCATCAACGCGCCGTTCCTCAAGCTCTTTTCCGGCGTTGTCGGGCGTGACGATATCGACCGTGGAGTGGCGCTCGAAACAGTTCTTCACGACAATGAGAAGCCGCGGCTCGAACAGGCTTTGGCTGAAGCCAAGGATCGCCAGGGCGATATCGCGCCGTTCGATTCCCGCCATCCGAGTGACGAGGGCCGGCATTTCCGTTTCTACGTCAACGCTGTCATCGACCAGGACGACGAAGCACCGGAAGAAGTGGCGATCGTTTACGCCATCGAGGTGACCGAGCAGAAAGCGCTCGAAACCCAGATGGCGCAGACGCAGAAGATGAATGCGGTCGGCACGCTCGCAGGCGGCATCGCCCACGACTTCAACAACGTTCTCACCGCCATCCTGCTGTCATCAGACCATCTGCTGCTGCAGGCGCGGCCCGCTGATCCTAGCTTTGCCGATCTCATGGAGATCAAGCGCAATGCCAACCGTGCCGCTGTGCTGGTGCGCCAGCTTCTCGCCTTCTCCCGCAAGCAGACGATGCGTCCGGCCGTTCTCAACCTGACCGACGTGATCGGCGATCTGCGCATGCTGGTCGACCGGTTGATATCAGGCACCAACGTCAAGCTGGAGGTCGATTATGGCCGTGATCTCTGGCCGGTGAAGACCGATCTTTCGCAGTTCGAGCAGGTGCTCATCAATCTCTGCGTCAACGCGCGCGACGCCATGCCTGACGGTGGCAAGATCACCATCAGCACGCGCAACGTCGACGCCAAGGAAGTGGCAGCGCTCGGCCGCCCCGAATTCCCGGCCGAAGATATGGTCATGGTGGAGGTTGCCGATAATGGCACCGGCATTCCGCCTGAGATCATGGACAAGATTTTCGAACCCTTTTTCACCACTAAGGAAGTCGGCAAGGGCACGGGCCTTGGCCTTTCGATGGTCTATGGCATCGTCAAGCAGTCGGGCGGCTACATCTATCCCGAATCGGAAGTGGGCAAGGGAACCGCCTTCCGCATCTATCTGCCGCGCCATGTGGTCGAGGTCGTTCAGGTGATGGGGCAGGACGGTGAGCTGATTGCCGCGCCGGTCATCGCGGCGGAGCCGGTGAAAGAAGAACCGCTGGATCTCACCGGCAAATCCGCCGTCGTGCTGCTGGTCGAGGACGAGGAGGCGGTGCGGCGCGGTGGCAAGCGCATGCTGGAAACCCGCGGTTACACCGTGCACGAGGCCGGTTCCGGCACCGAGGCACTGGAAGTGATGGAGGAACTGGAAGGCAAGGTCGACATCGTCGTGTCCGACGTCGTGATGCCGGAAATGGACGGTCCGTCGCTGCTGAGAGAGTTGCGTAAATCCTATCCGGACCTGAAGTTCATCTTCGTTTCCGGTTATGCCGAGGACGCCTTTGCCAAGAACCTGCCGGCGGACGCCAAATTTGGTTTCCTGCCCAAACCCTTCTCGCTGAAGCAGCTCGCCATCGCCGTTCGCGAAATGCTCGACGACAAGGAGTGAATCGGGCGGCGGTAAACCGGATTCGCCTGCGTCATTGCTCTGCATAACGGGCTTGCGTGCGGCCTGAGTTGCGCTGTCCCCGCCGGCTTGTTCCACTCTTGCGTCATATGCTGCCGCCGCACCCTCACTTTTCCCGAGGTTTGCCTCTTCGCAAACGCAATAGTGATTGCACCGTTTCACAAGGGGCTTAAAATCTCATCTTAACGACCTAGATATGGAGAGGCGAAGTTCTCCCTCCTGGCAATCAGCTGTCGGTTTGAGAACAGTTTGGAGAATGATGAAAGATGATCGCTAAGCCGATCTACATGCAGGGCGAGGGCGACGGGGAAGACGGCGGCACCAACCGCGGAACGTCTGTTATCACCCGCGTTAAGCCGAAAACGAAAAGACCGAATTTGTACCGTGTTCTTTTACTGAATGACGATTACACTCCCATGGAATTCGTCATCCATATTCTGGAGCGTTTTTTCCAGAAGGATCGCGAGGCGGCAACCCGCATCATGCTGCACGTGCACCAGCACGGCGTGGGCGAATGCGGGGTGTTTACATATGAGGTCGCAGAGACGAAAGTAAGCCAGGTCATGGATTTCGCCCGACAGCACCAGCACCCGCTGCAGTGCGTCATGGAAAAGAAATGAGGATCGCAACGTGCCAACTTTTTCCCCGAGTCTCGAGAAGGCGCTGCACCAGGCACTGACCTTTGCGAATGAGCGTCATCACGAATATGCGACGCTTGAACACCTGCTTCTGGCGCTGATCGACGACGCGGATGCCGCCGCCGTCATGGCCGCCTGCAATGTCGATCTCGATGCGCTGCGCAAGACCGTCAGCGATTATGTCGATAACGAACTGACCAACCTCGTCACCGGTTACGACGAGGATTCCAAACCCACATCCGGCTTCCAGCGTGTCATCCAGCGCGCCGTTATCCATGTGCAGTCATCCGGCCGCGAAGAAGTGACCGGCGCTAACGTGCTTGTGGCCATTTTCGCCGAGCGCGAAAGCCATGCCGCCTATTTCCTGCAGGAACAGGAAATGACCCGGTATGACGCGGTCAACTACATCTCCCATGGCATCGGCAAACGTCCTGGCACGTCGCAGACGCGCGCGCCGCGCGGCGCCGATGAGCCGGAAAGCGAAAGCAAGCCGAGCCGCGGTAATCCCGAGGAAGACGGATCGTCCGCCAAGAAGCAGCAGGATGCGCTGAAGGCCTATTGCGTCAACCTCAACGACAAGGCGAGGAACGGCAAGATCGACCCGCTGATCGGCCGTCATGACGAGGTCAACCGCACCATCCAGATCCTCTGCCGCCGCTCCAAGAACAACCCGCTTTATGTGGGTGATCCGGGCGTGGGCAAGACGGCGATTGCCGAAGGTCTGGCCAAGCGTATTGTCGAAGGCAAGGTGCCGGAGGCGCTCGCCAACGACACCATCTTCTCGCTCGACATGGGCACGCTGCTCGCGGGAACCCGTTATCGCGGTGATTTCGAGGAGCGCCTGAAGCAGGTCGTCAAGGAACTCGAGGAGTTTCCAGGCGCGGTTCTGTTCATCGATGAAATCCACACCGTCATCGGTGCCGGCGCGACTTCCGGCGGCGCAATGGATGCATCGAACCTCTTGAAGCCGGCGTTGTCCTCGGGTGCGATCCGTTGCATTGGTTCGACCACCTATAAGGAATATCGCCAGTTCTTCGAAAAGGACCGCGCGCTTGTGCGTCGTTTCCAGAAGATCGACGTCAACGAGCCGTCGATCGATGACGCCATCGCGATCATGAAGGGCCTGAAGCCCTATTTCGAAGACTATCATCACCTCAGGTATTCCAACGAGGCGATCAAGGCTGCCGTCGAACTGTCGGCTCGTTACATCTCCGACCGCAAGCTGCCGGACAAGGCGATCGACGTGATCGACGAGACCGGCGCGGCGCAGATGCTGTTGCCCGCTTCCAAGCGCCGCAAGCTGATCACCGAACGGGAAATCGAGGCCACCATTGCGACGATGGCCCGTATTCCTCCGAAGACGGTTTCCAAGGATGACGAGATGGTTCTCGCCAATCTCGAAAAGGAACTGCGTTCGGTCGTTTACGGTCAGGACATCGCGATTGAGGCGCTGGCGACCGCCATCAAGCTGGCGCGTGCGGGCCTGCGCGAACCGAACAAGCCGATCGGCTCCTACGTCTTCTCCGGCCCGACGGGCGTGGGCAAGACGGAAGTGGCCAAGCAGCTTGCCGCTTCGCTCGGCGTCGAAATGCTGCGCTTCGACATGTCGGAATATATGGAACGGCATACCGTGTCGCGTCTGCTCGGCGCACCTCCCGGTTATGTCGGCTTCGATCAAGGCGGTCTCTTGACCGATGGCGTCGATCAGCACCCACATTCCGTGGTGCTGCTGGACGAAATCGAAAAGGCGCATCCCGACATCTACAACATCCTGTTGCAGGTGATGGACCATGGCTCGCTGACCGACCATAACGGCAAGAAGATCGACTTCCGTAACGTCATCCTGATCATGACGACCAATGCGGGTGCGTCCGAAATGGCGAAATCGGCGATCGGTTTCGGCTCTTCGCGACGCACGGGTGAAGACGAAGAGGCGATCAACCGGCTGTTCACGCCGGAGTTCCGCAACCGTCTGGATGCGATCATTCCGTTCTCGCCGCTGCCGACTGCCGTCATTCACAAGGTTGTGCAGAAGTTCGTCATGCAGCTGGAAACCCAGCTCTCCGAACGCAACGTCACCTTCGATCTGCATGAAGATGCGATCTCCTGGTTGGCGGAGAAGGGTTACGACGAGAAGATGGGCGCTCGCCCGCTGTCGCGCGTGATCCAGGAGAACATCAAGAAGCCGCTCGCCAATGAAATCCTCTTTGGCAAGCTCAAGAAGGGCGGCGTCGTCAGCGTCACCGTAGGCAAGAAGGATGATGGCTCCGACGGTCTGATCCTCGAGGTTCTGCCGGAGACCGCACCTGTGAAGCCGCAGCCGGAGGCTGAGCTCAAGGCGGCGAAATCGCCGGGCAAACCTAAGGCCAAGGCGAAAACAGCTTCCAAGGCGGCAAAGGCCGCTGACGAGGCTGAGGTTCTGGTGGCCGAGGCCGACAAGTCCGATGAGGACAAGCCGCGCCGTAAGGCCAATACGGTGCCAAAAGTACCGAAGAAGAAGTAATGCAGGTCTTTGACCGATAGACAATGCCGGGCGAGAGCCCGGCATTTTCGTGCTTGAAGCATTCCGAGGAAACTGGATTCCGGTTTTTCGTCCGGGAATGCGTAAAACAAAGAGACAAAGCGTTTCGCAATTCGAAGAAAAGCGGAAACGCTCTAATGGAATTCAAATGCAGACAGCCGAAAGCGAAGCCATCCCCCTCAGCGGCTGGTTTTTCCGGGGAATGCGGGGCATATTTTCGCTGCCCTCGCTCATCCTCATGACATCTTTCGTCGGTTTCAGCGCCTTTGCGCTGGAATCCGGGGTGGCGCGCGGTGAGGCGGTGTTCATGACGCTTGTCATCTGGGCTCTGCCGGCCAAGATGATCCTGATCGGCTCCATGGTCGGCGGCGCCAACCTTGCGGCCTGTTTTCTTGCCGTCACACTATCTTCGGTTCGGATGATGCCGATGGTCGCCTCCATTGTGCCAGAGATGCGCGGTGCGAAGACGCCGACATGGATTTTGCTGTTTCTCTCGCATTTCGTCGCCATCACGGCTTGGGTTTTCGCCACGCAAAATCTCTCCAAGGTGCCGCGTGAAGCACGCGCGGCCTGGTTCGCCGGTTTCGGCATCACGCTCACGGTCGTCAACGCCATCATCGTTGGTCTGTGTTACGGCGTAGTCGCCGCCTTTCCGCCGCTCGTTGCGGGTGTTCTCTTCTTTTTGACGCCTGTCTATTTCATCGCATCCATCTGGGCCTCGGCCCGCCATTCCGTCGTCAAGGTCGCCTTCGTCATCGGTGTGATTGCCGGACCCGCCTTTGCGGTGATCGCGCCGGAATTCGATATTCTCTATGCCGGTATCGGCGGCGGCACTCTGGCCTATGTGATCGACCGCTTCGTCTTTCGCCGCCGGATCAAACCTGTCTCACCGGAGGGCGAACCATGATGACCGACAACTGGTGGGCGCCCTATCTGTTCATCGCCATCGCCGGCTGGCTGGCGACCGATCTCTGGCGCTGGCTCGGCGTCCTCGCCGGTAACCGCTTGAAAGAGGATTCCGAAGCGCTTTATTGGGTGAGGGCGGTCGCCACCGCACTCGTCATGGCCGTCACCGCCAAGCTCATCGTCTTTCCAACCGGATCGCTGGAAGCCTCGCCCATGTGGCTGCGCATCGGCGCGGCCGTCCTTGGTTTCCTCGCATTTCTGGTAGCTGGGCAGCGCGTCATCGTCGGGGTGGTGGTTCCGATTTTGCTTTTGGCGGGTGGGCTTTTCGCGCTCGGTCCTTAATGCGAACCTTATCCCAATATTAAGTCCATCTCCCGTATCCTATCCCTGTTTGGGGACAGGAACGGGATTTGATGCAGCTATTTGCGGCAGAGCGATTTGTACTGTGTGCGGTGATAATATTATTTGTTTTTGATGTCGCGCTGATCACAATCAAGGGTATCAAGCTTGACTATGTCGGATATTTTTTATGCGGAATGGCGGGTATTGGCGTGTTTGCCCTTGGCCAATTCTATCGTAACAGCGGCCGTGATCTTCATATCGCCGCTGCCTTGATCTCGAGTGGATTGTTTATCCTGTTCTCGTTGGTCGGTGCTGTCTTTAACTACATGTTCCTGCCCGTGTCTTTTCCGGCAATCGACCCCGTGCTGATCCGCGTGGACAGGGCTTTGGGTTATAGCTGGCCCGATATGGTGACTTGGGCAGCGACATATCCCTGGCTCGGCAAAATGCTGTTCCTGGTTTATACGACCTCCTTGCCGCAGCTCCTGTTGATCATCGTCGCGCTCGGCTTCACAGGCAAGGACAGGATGTTGCATCATTTTATCGTCACTGGGGTGATGGGTGCGATGGCCAGCATCATCTTCTGGATATTTTTTCCCACCTATGGGGCAAAAGCCTATTACGAGTTGCCGGAATGGGTTACGCAGGCCATTCCTTTGATGGTGAATCCCGCCTACGGGCGCGAATTGATGCGACTTGGGCAGGAGGGAGTGACCTATCTCTCTCCCAAGGACGTGCTGGGCCTCATCGGCTTCCCTTCTTTTCACATCTTCATGGCGGCAATGTCCGTCTGGTTCGTGCCACGCCATCGGCTTGTGATAGCGGTGATCCTACCGCTGAACCTTCTGATGCTGCCGGCCGTTCTCGTGCAAGGCGGACATCATCTTTCGGATGTTTTCGGCGGTCTGATCGCGTTTGCCGTCGTCTGCGCAGCCTCCGGCCGGCTGCTTGATTGGCTGTCGGCGAGGGAGCGCATGGGCAGAGCGGTAACGGTTCCGGCTTAAGTCGCCGAACTGGAATAACCGCTCTGGCTTGCATGGGCTTCCGCCACCAGCCAGTCGGCTAGAAGGCGGGCCGATGCGGTCATCTCTTCCGCCTCCATCAGCCAGTAATATTTATCCGTGTCGGCGGCCCGGTCGAAAAGTACGGTCAGCTGGCCGTCGGCGATCTCTTCGCGAAGAAGCGCCGTCGGGCAGAGGCCGATACCTTGTCCTGCCTTCAAGGCCGTAACGAGCAGATTGAAATCCGCGAAAATCGGACCTGCGCCATAGGGCAGCGACATATCGCCAACCGCAAACCAGTCACGCCAGGCCGTCTCGGTATCGTCATGCAGCAATTCCGCCCGCAATAGGCTGGACTCATCATCGAAAGGGCCGGAATTGGCGATATAGCCGGGAGCGCAGGTTGGGCGTGTTTCGGCGCTGAAAAGGGCAACGGAATTTTCGCCGAAGGATATCCCGTGCCCGATGGTGAGATCGGTCGAGCCTGCATGTTGAGCCCCGGAATAGCTGATCGACACCTGTATGTCGGGATGCAAGGCCCGGAAGCGGGGCAGCCGGGGTGTCAGAAAATGCGCCACCACCGAAGGCAGGCTGGCAAGGCGCACGGTCATGCCATCGTGACCCCGGCGCAGGCGTTCCGCGCCGGAAGCGATCTGCCGCAGGCTGGTGGAGATCGTGTGGCCAAATTCCTTTCCGGCAGGGGTGAGCCTGACGCCGCGCGCGTGGCGCTCGAAAAGCGCGATCCCAAGCCATGCTTCCAGATTGCGCACATGCTGGCTCACCGCAGTCGCCGTCATGCCGAGCTCCTGCGCGGCCAGGGCAAAACTTGCCTTTCTGGCGGCGGATTCAAAAGCACGAAGGGTGGCGAGTGGCGGCAGTGTCATGATCGACAAGGGTAAGTGGAACTTGGTCTGAGCGCAAGAAAAACCCGTCTTGTCAGCGGGGTAGCCATGGCGCATTTATCACCGCAATAATGTCTTTCTCCGAGGATTTCATGACCCCCATACCTGCTGCCGAACCCGTGGATGCCGCCGAGCGCCGTGCCATCCGTCCCGTCGTCGTTTATCCGAATGGCACACTTGAGACACCGGACCTTGCGCGCCTGGAGCAGGCAAAGAACGGCATGGAGAAGATCGACGAAGTCATCGTACCCGCGCGTGACGGCCGCACCTTCAATGTCCCCAAGGGGCATTTTTTCCGCATCGTCAGCATCGAAGGCCCGCAGGTGGGGGATTTGAACCTCTGGAACGCCCATGATCTGAACGAGCGCTTTTTCAGCGGCAAGACGCGCGCGCTGCATGCCACCCATGTTTCCGTCGGCAACCGGCTGTGGAGCAACCTGCCGTCGCTTCGGCCGATGGCGACCATCACCCATGATACGCTGTCCTGGTGCGGCTTCGACGAGGACGGGGGCGGCGTGCATGATGTGATCGGCACCCGCTGCGATCCCTATACCAACAAGCTGCTGAGTGGTGGCGATTATCACCATTGCTGCCATTCGAACCTGACGAATGCGCTTGCTTCGGCCAAAGGCCTATCGTTCTGCGAGGCCGAACCGCATGTACATGACGTGCTGAATGTCTTTATGTGCACCGGTTTCACCCGTAATACACACCAGTATTTCATGAAGGCTAGCCCGGTGCGGCCGGGTGACTATCTGGAATTTTTCGCGGAAATCGACCTCATCGGCGCGCTTTCCGCGTGTCCCGGCGGCGACTGCAGCGCCACGCATTCAAGCGACACGGCGGCCTGTTATCCGCTGAAGGTGGAAATATTCCGGCCTGATATGTCGGTGCTGGAAGGTTGGCCATGGCCGGAGCGGAATGCGTACCGCAATCCTGTGGAATGATGAGAAACGCCACAGCCGTCATGCCGGACTTGTGTGGACGTAATATGGTTTACTGGAGCATTGGCCGGGATGCGCATCCCGGCCAATGCAGGCAGGAGGCCGTATTTCCGGACTGGTTGAAACAGCCGAGATCAAGCAAGGCCCTGCCTGCTCCCTTTGACCCCGAACGGTTGCTCGGGCTTTCGCCCGCACCACAAGCCTGGGAGCAAGGCCATGATACAGGAACTTCTCTTCGTCGGCATCGATGTTTCCAAAGCCCGCTTCGATATCGTTGTGCATCCTTCCGGCAAGTGCTGGAGTATAGGCAGTTCACCTGCACAGATCGCGGCTCTCATTGAGCGCCTTCAGGCGCTTGGACAGGTCATCGTTGGGCTGGAGGCATCTGGCGGTTACGAGCGCAGGCTGGCTGACAGTCTGCATGCGGCAGGCCTGAAGGTTTATATCCTGCCGCCCGCAAGGGTTCGCAACTTTGCCAGGGCCATGGGCCAGCTGGCAAAGACCGATAGGATCGACGCCGCCGTGATCGCCCGCTATCTGGCGACGGTACACAATAGTCTCACGCCCTATGAGCCAGACGCTGCCCGCAGCAGCCTCAGCGCTCTGGCGGCTCATAGACGCAGGCTGGTCGCCGAAAAGAGCGGCCTGACGAGCCAGCTCGATACCATCGAAGAGCCGCTGGTGCGTGAGATGCTGGAGGTGCGTCTGCGTACCATCGCCACTGATATCGCCACCCTCGACCGCGCCATGCGCGACCTGCTGAAGGCGACACCCGCCCTGCGAAAACGTCACGACAGGATGTGTGAGGTCACCGGTGTCGGCCCGATGCTAGCCACCGCGCTCCTTGCCGATCTGCCCGAACTTGGCACCGTTTCGTCAAAGGTCATCGCTGCCCTGGTCGGCGTCGCACCGCATGCGCGCCAATCCGGATCCTCCAACCGCCAGGGCAAATGCTCCGGCGGCCGCAAGCATCTGCGCGACATCGCCTACATGGCCGCCCTCAGTGCCATCAAGATAAAAGACCCGGTCCTCGGCGCTTTCTACCAGCGCCTGCGCAGCAAAGGAAAACCCTTCAAGCTGGCCATAGTCGCAACAATCCGAAAACTCGTCACGATCCTCAACGCCATCGCCAGAACAGACCCCGCGTTTAACTGAGCATCCACGGTTGCTTGATCCGGCATCCAGCCACGGCGCGTCTGCGCCGTGAAAAGAATCTTTCGCGATCAAGGACTTGATCGCACTGGACCCCGGACCAAGTCCGGGGTGACGGCGTGGGATATGTTACGGCTTTGTCAGATAAGCATGTGCGAGGCCGACATCAGGAAGCGAGCGCCGCCTTTATCTTCTCCGCATGAGCCTTCAGCACCTCGCCATCGGCCATCACGCCGGAATGCGGCTTCAGCGGCTCGCCTTCCTTGCGCGGAATGACGTGGAAATGCAGATGGAACACGGTCTGGCCAGCCGCCGGCTCGTTGAACTGGGCGATGAAGACGCCATCCGCATCGAAGGCTTCCTTGGCGGCCACAGCCAGTTTCTGCACCACGGGAATGGTTCTTGCCAGCACTTCAGGGTCGGCATCGAGCAGATTGCGAGAGCCGGTCTTGGGAACGACGAGCAGATGGCCGGGGGCCTGCGGCATCACATCCATGAAGGCCAGCGTGTGCTCATCTTCGTAAAGCTTGTGGCTCGGAATTTCGCCGCGCAAGATTTTTGCGAAGATATTGTTATCGTCATAGGCGCTGGTCATCGGTGATCTCCTCATCGCGGACTATGCGTCCGGTTCGTGTTCCTGTCTCTCGCCCTTGCGGAAGGGCGTGTGTTCGTCAAGATAATCGCCGATATGCTCGACCTCTTCGCGCTCGCGCTGAAGATAATCGGCAATGGCGCGGCGCAGGCCCGGATGGGCGATGAAATGCGCCGAATGGGTGGTGACCGGCACGTAACCGCGCGCCAGCTTGTGTTCACCCTGGGCGCCGGCTTCGACCCGTTTCAATCCTTTCGCCAGCGCGAAATCGATCGCCTGATGGTAACAGACCTCGAAATGCAGGAAGGGGTGATCCTCGATGCAGCCCCAGTGGCGGCCATAAAGCGCATCCGAACCGATGAAGTTGATCGCCCCGGCAATATAGCGCCCCTCGCGTTTCGCCATCACCAGCAGCACATCGTCAGCCATGCGCTCGCCGATCAGCGAGTAGAATTTCCGCGTCAGATAGGGCCGGCCCCATTTGCGGCTACCGGTATCCATGTAGAAGGCGAAGAACTGGTCCCAAATATTCTCGGTCAGATCGCTGCCGGTCAGCCAGTCGATTTCGATGCCGCGTTCCAGCGCCGCGCGGCGCTCCTTTTTCAGCCCTTTGCGCTTGCGCGAGGAAAGGGCGTCGAGAAAATCATCGTGGTCACGATAACCGTCATTGATGAAGTGGAACTGCTGGTCTTTCCTGTGCAGGAAATCGCGCGGCAGCAGGGCGGACAGATCGTCCTCTTCCAGAAACGTGACATGCGCGGAGGAAACGCCGATCTTTTCCGTCACCTGCGCGAGACCGGAAGCGAGGAGCGGTTTGAAACGCGTGGCGTCCACGGTTTCGGAGACGAGCAGCCTCGGCCCCGTCGCCGGCGTGAAGGGAACCGAACATTGCAGTTTCGGATAATAATGGCCGCCGGCCCGCTCGAAAGCGTCTGCCCAGCCGTGGTCGAATACATATTCGCCCTGGCTGTGGTTCTTCAGATAGGCCGGCACGGCGCCGACGAGCGTGCCCGCGGCATTCTGGAGCAGCAGGTGATGTCCAAGCCAGCCGGTCTTTGCCGTCGCCGAGCCGGAATCCTCCATGGAGGATAAAAACGCATGTGAAACAAACGGGTTGTAGTATTTTCCTGATGTATCGCGTGATGTTCCGGAAAGCCGTTTCCAGCTTTCCGGATCGATATCCCCAAGGGATTGCGCAATGCTTATGGAATAGTCTTCTGTCATGCCGTGGCGGACGGGTTCTCTCTCGGGTCGAAACCTTCGAATGTCATCTGATCCGCATATTTATAGGTAGTCGCGCGCGCATTTTCATCCCTTACCGTCCAGGTAATCACCGGAAGTCCGAGTTTTCTTTGGGCTTCGATGAAGCTGTTGGGCAGATGACCCCAGTGATAGGAGATGAAATCAAGCCCCTGCTGCATCGCTTCGTCATGTTTAAAGAAGTCTTCCGGCTTGTCGCCTTCGGCCGTCAGACCCAGCGGCCAGGGGGAACCCGCAGTCTTCAGGTCCTTCAGCAGATGATGATCGAAGCTCATCAGCGCCACATGGCCCTTGTAGCCCTCGAGGTCTTCCAGCACCGCCTCGGCAAAACCATCGTCGACGCCTTCGCCTTCGCGGCCTTTCAGCTCTATCACGAGCGGCACCTTGCCGGCGCAGAGCGTCAGAAGCTGCTTGAGGGTGGGAACGCGGTCCTTGGTCTGTCCAACGGAGAGCATGGCCAACTCAGCTGATGTGCGTTCGCGCACGTCGCCCTTGATGCCGGTCAACCTTTCCAGATCGTGGTCATGGAAAACCACCGGCACGCTGTCGGCGGCCAGCTGCACGTCGCATTCGATGGCGAAACCGGCCTCGATGGCGCGGGAAAAGGCGGAAATCGTGTTTTCCCAGACCGCCTTGTTGAGATCATGATAACCGCGATGGGCGACGGGTTGCGCCGTCAGCCAGGAAAGCTTGAGCGTCATACGTCAATTTCCACGATGGCGTCGATTTCGACTGACGCATTGAAAGGCAGGGAAGCCATGCCGACGGCGGCACGGGCATGTCTGCCGGGCTCACCCAGAACGGTGGCAATGAGATTGGAAGCACCGTTGATGACGAGATGCTGCTCCACGAACTCCGGAACGGAGGCAACGAAGCCATTCAGCTTGATGACGCGGCGGATTTTCGAGAGGTCGCCATTCAATGCGGCCTTGACCTGTGCGAGAATGTTGACGGCGCATAATTCGGCCGCGCGCTGGGCGCTCGCAACGTCGACATCGCGGCCAACAAGGCCCGTCACCGCAATCTTGCCCGATTCCATCGGCAGTTGACCTGATACATAAAGAAGATTGCCGCTGATGGTGAACGGAACGTAGTTTGCAGCTGGTGCTGCGGCGACAGGAAGCGTAAAGCCAAGTTCCTTGAGGCGGCCTTCGATGACGTCAGACATTTTCGTCTCCGGTTTTGTTGTAAATCCTTCAAGAATCCGGCATTCAGAAGATGTTGATCCAAAAGCCGGGCGGTTGCTTGTACAATATGAGCAGCGAGTCCAACAGGAGATATTGCATGTTTGTCAGGACGCTTGGTTTCGTTGCCGCAACAGGGCTTATGACCGGCCTGTCAAACGCTGCCAGTGCCTTGCCCATCAGCGTTCCGGATCTCGTCGCCCATCGCGCCGTCTACGATCTCGAGCTCAAGGATGCGTCCGACCGCTCCGGCATCGAGGGCATGACCGGCCGTATGGTCTATGAATTCACCGGCTCGGCTTGTCAGGGTTACAAGACGGATTTCCGGTTCGTGACCCAGATCAACACCGGCGATGCGGTTCGCATGACCGACCAGCAGACCAGGACCTTCGAGGACCTGGCTTCCAAGAAATTCACCTTCGAAACCAAGTCCTATACCGACGACAAGCTGGACAAGGAAGTGCAGGGGGCGGCAATCGACGGCACCGACGGCGTGAAGGTCGATCTGACCCGCCCGGATGCCCGCCAGGTCAGCCTCGTCGCCAGCGAATTTCCGACGCAGCACATGTTTCAGGTCATCGAGCATGCAAAGCAGGGAAAACGCATCTTCGAATCGCGCATTTTCGACGGTTCGGACGACGGTGACGAAAGCCTGATCACGTCCACGCTCGTCGGCAAGTCGCAGATGCCGAAGGATGGCGATGCCGACGCAGGCAAGGCTGGCGAATTCGCCAAGGCCGCATTCTGGCCGGTGACCATCGCTTATTACAACGACAAGACCGGCACCGACGCCCTGCCGATCTACCGCATGTCGTTCAAGCTTTACGAAAACGGAATCACCCGCGATCTGACGATGGATTACGGCGATTTCGTCCTGACGGGAAAGCTTGCGAAGCTTGATATTCTCAAGCCCGAAACCTGCGAAAACAAGCCGGTTCGCTGAAACGCGGGCCGTTCTCGCGGTTTTTTCGCATAAATGCTTGCATTTTCATGTGGGCGACTGTATGCGGCTCACCATTCCACACGCGAAGCTTGGGATGTTCCGGGAGAAATCCGGTTCGTTCCGCCCGGTGGTGTCGATGAAAATCGGCGCTGTTCGCTTCGCGGGGGTTAAACCGGAAAAGGAGTAACAAGGCATGGCATTGCCCGATTTTTCTATGCGTCAGCTTCTCGAAGCTGGTGTTCACTTCGGCCACCAGACGCACCGCTGGAACCCGAAGATGAAGCCGTACATCTTCGGCGACCGTAACAACATCCACATCATCGACCTGGCTCAGACCGTTCCGATGCTGTCGCGCGCCCTTCAGGTCGTGTCCGACACCGTCGCCCGTGGCGGCCGCGTTCTGTTCGTCGGCACCAAGCGCCAGGCGTCGGAAATCATCGCCGACAGCGCAAAGCGTTCGGCCCAGTACTACGTCAACTCCCGCTGGCTCGGCGGCATGATGACCAACTGGAAGACCATTTCGAACTCGATCCAGCGTCTGCGCAAGGTTGACGAAATCCTGAACTCGGAAGGCTCCGGCTATTCCAAGAAGGAACGCCTGAACCTTGAGCGCGAGCGCGAAAAGCTTGAAAAGGCTCTCGGCGGTATCCGCGATATGGGCGGCGTTCCGGACCTGATGTTCATCATCGACACCAACAAGGAAAAGATCGCGATCGAAGAAGCCAAGCGTCTTGGCATTCCGGTCGTTGCGATCATCGACAGCAACTGCGACCCGGATCACATTGACTACCCGATCCCCGGTAACGACGATGCCTCGCGCGCCATCTCGCTTTATTGCGACCTGATCGCCCGCGCTGCCATCGACGGTATCGCACGTCAGCAGGGCGCTTCCGGCCGCGACATCGGCGCTTCTGAAGAAGCTCCGATCGAGCCCGCTCTCGAAGACGAGGCTGGCGCCTGATATAGGCCCTGTCTGGCGGCGATTTCTCAATCGCCGTCTCCTCGACCAGGATATGACAAGGCCGTCAAAGACCTTCAATGGGTTGACGGCCTTGTTCGTTTCTAACCGCTCCGCCACGTTGTTGAAGAAACCGCTGGCGTCTGATGTGGTTGGAACGGCAGGCAGTCTTCATAACGCTGTCACACTAGAGCGGCACCCATCATTTCGATGTATGGAGACGCCGCAGCACTTGGGAATGCGCATGCCCCTTTCCTGAAACCTCTGAGGTTTCAAAGGGTGTGCGGCCGGGTACAGTCATCACCCAGAACTTCGGCACGGCAAATTCCGCCGGCTGACCGATCGAACCGATAAGAGGCAAACAATGACCGAAATCACAGCCGCAATGGTGAAGGAACTGCGCGAGAAGTCTGGCGCAGGCATGATGGACTGCAAAAAGGCTCTTGCTGAAACCAATGGCGACATGGAAGCGGCGATCGACTGGCTGCGCGCCAAGGGCATCGCAAAGGCCGACAAGAAGTCCGGCCGCACGGCTGCCGAAGGTCTGATCGGCGTTGCCACCATGGGTCACAAGGCTGTCGTCGTTGAGCTCAACTCCGAAACCGACTTCGTTGCCCGTAACGATGCGTTCCAGGACCTCATCCGCGGGATCGCCCAGGTTGCCCTCACCACCGATGGCACGGTTGACGCTGTTTCCGCTGCCACCTATCCGGCAACCGGCAAGTCTGTTGCCGACAGCATCAAGGACGCGATTGCAACGATCGGCGAAAACATGACGCTGCGCCGCTCGGCTGCACTCGAAGTGCCGCACGGTGTTGTCGCGACCTACGTTCACAACGCTGCCGGTGATGGCATCGGCAAGCTCGGTGTTCTCGTTGCCCTGAAGTCGGAAGGCGACAAGGCTGTTCTGAACTCCATCGGCCGTCAGGTTGCCATGCACATTGCTGCAACCAACCCGCTCGCTATCCGCGCTGAAGAAGTCGATGCCGCGGTTGCTGAGCGCGAGCGCAACGTCTTCATCGAACAGGCCCGCGAATCCGGCAAGCCGGAAGCCATCATCGAAAAGATGGTTGATGGCCGCATGCGCAAGTTCTTCGAAGAAGTCGCCCTTCTGTCGCAGGCTTTCGTCATCAACCCCGACCTGACCGTCGGCGACGCCGTCAAGGCAGCCGAAAAGGAAGCCGGTGCTGCCATCGAAGTGACGGGCATGGTTCGCCTGCTGCTCGGCGAAGGCGTCGAGAAGGAAGAAAGCGATTTTGCAGCAGAAGTCGCCGCAGTCGCCAAGGGCTGATTATATTTACCCAATCTTGGGAAAACGGGAGGGCATCGCGTGACAACGCGGTGCCCTTCGTGTATCCGCGTTTCGGTTACATTTCCCGAGGAGTCATGATGTCTTCCAAGCCGATCTACAAACGTGTTCTTCTCAAGGCTTCCGGTGAAGCCCTCATGGGCGATCAGGGTTTCGGTATCGATGTGGCGGTGGCCGACCGTATCGCCTCCGATATTGCCGAAGCGAGGGCGATGGGCGTTGAAGTCGGCGTCGTCGTCGGCGGCGGCAATATTTTCCGCGGTGTCGCCGTGGCATCCAAGGGTGGCGATCGCGTCACCGGCGACCACATGGGCATGCTGGCAACCGTGATCAACGCGCTGGCGCTCGCAACCTCCCTGCGCAAGCTCAGCATCGACACCGTCGTTCTCTCGGCAATTGCAATGCCCGAAATCTGTGAAAGCTTCTCGCAGCGCGCTGCCCTTCACCATCTGGCCCAGGGTCGCGTGGTGATTTTTGCCGGCGGCACGGGCAACCCGTTCTTCACCACCGATTCTGCTGCAGCCTTGCGCGCCGCGGAAATGGGCGCCGAGGCGATCTTCAAGGGTACGCAGGTGGACGGCATTTATTCCGCCGACCCGAAGAAGGATCCGACGGCCACCCGTTTCGACGAACTGACCCATAGCGAAGTGCTCGGCAAGGGGCTGGCGGTCATGGATATCGCGGCTGTTGCGCTCGCCCGCGAAAACCACATCCCGATCATTGTTTTCTCGATCCACGAGAAGGGTGGCTTCGCGCAGATATTGACCGGCGGTGGTCGCAAGACCATCGTGCACGACAAATAATCAAAAAACGACGTCGCCTCCGAGGCGGATTCCGGCCGCCTTGGCCGATAGAGATGGAGTATCAAGATGAGTGGTATTGACCTCAACGATATCAAGCGCCGCATGGATGGCGCCATCAATGCATTCAAGAGCGATATCGCATCGCTGCGCACCGGCCGTGCTTCGGCCAATATTCTCGACCCGGTGACCATTGAGGCCTATGGCTCGCGCGTTCCGCTCAACCAGGTGGCTAACATCACCGTCCCCGAGCCGCGCATGCTCGGCGTCAACATCTGGGACAAGTCGATGGTCAATGCCGTCGACCGTGCGATCCGCGAATCCAATCTCGGCCTCAACCCGATCGTCGACGGTCAGAACCTGCGTATTCCACTGCCTGAACTCAACGAAGAGCGCCGCAAATCGCTCGTCAAGGTCGCCCACGAATATTCCGAAAAAGCAAAAGTGGCGATTCGCCATGTGCGCCGCGACGGCATGGATGGCCTGAAAAAAGCCGAAAAGGACGGTGACATCGGTCAGGACGAAAGCCGTGCACAGTCCGAAAAGGTTCAGAAAATGACCGACGACACGATTTCGGAAATTGAACGCTTGCTTGGCGAGAAGGAAAGAGAAATCATGCAGGTCTGATATCGCTTGCGATAGACCTGTATTTTATTCGTTTTAATTCCGCGCTGCCTGTTACTGGATCGATATGCCGACGACGACACGTTCCTCCATACCCGAGCACGTCGCCATCATCATGGATGGCAATGGCCGCTGGGCAAAGCAGCGCGGACTTCCGCGCGTGATGGGGCATCGCCGTGGGGTTGAGGCCGTGCGCGAGACTGTGCGTGCGGCCGGCGAATGCGGCATCAGCTATCTGACACTGTTCGCCTTCTCTTCGGAAAACTGGCGCAGACCCGAATCCGAGGTGAGCGATCTGATGGGCCTTTTGAAGGCTTTCATCCGTCGCGACCTTGCGGAACTGCATCGCGAAAATGTCCGCGTGCGAATTATCGGCGACCGGCAGGGGCTGAAGACTGATATACGCTCTCTCCTCGAAGAGGCGGAGCAGATGACGGCTGATAATACCAAGCTGACACTGGTGATCGCCTTCAATTACGGCAGCCGTGACGAGATTGCCCGCGCGACAGCCTCAATCGCCCGTGATGTCGCCGAAGGCCGGCTCAGTGCTGACGCCATTACGCCTGACATGATTTCGACAAGGCTCGATACATCAGGAATGCCGGATCCGGATCTCATCATCCGCACCAGCGGCGAGGAGCGCCTGTCGAACTTCCTGCTCTGGCAGGCGGCCTATTCCGAATTCCTGTTCGTGCCCGAATATTGGCCCGACTTCGACCGCCAGCGATTCTTCTCCGCAATTGAGCAATATGCAACGCGTGACCGCCGCTTCGGTGCTCTGGCCGAGCAGGTTGCCGTGGCAGGCGCCTGATGAGCCGTGAACTCAGACTGCGGATAGTCTCCGCAATCGTCATGGCCGCGGTCATTCTGGCCGCGACCTGGTATGGCGGCATTCTCTTTCGTATCGTCGCGGGTCTTCTGGCGATCCTCATCTATTATGAGTGGTCGACGATTACCCGGATGTCTGAGACCAATCCGACTGGCAATGCCTGGGGCTGGTTCTCGGTCGCCGTCATCGCCGGCAATACGATCTTTGGCGAATCCTCACTCGATCTACCGCTTCTCTCCGGCTTCACGCTGACTGCGGCGCTGTTTCCGGTTTTACGCGGCAAGAACTGGTGGCTGGTGGGCGGCATTCTCTATGCGGGTCTGAGCGGCATATCGCTGGCGGCCATTCGCGGTGACGAACTTGCCGGCTTCGCTTCCATCCTGTTCATTTTCGCCGTCGTCTGGTCGACGGATATCCTGGCCTATTTCGTTGGACGCGCCATTGGCGGGCCGAAACTTGCGCCTTCCATTTCGCCCGGCAAGACCTGGTCCGGCGCCATAGGCGGTGCTGTGGCGGCCGTGATCGGCGGCGCTGCGGTCTCCATGGCCTATCACGGCAGGATCAGCCTGCTGGTGCTGGGGCTCGCGCTTGTCCTTTCGGTGTTCAGCCAGATCGGCGATCTTTTCGAATCCTTCGTGAAACGCCGTTTCCAGGTCAAGGATTCCAGCCATCTCATCCCGGGCCATGGCGGCTTCATGGACCGTGTTGACGGTCTTGTTTTCGCCTGCTTTACGGTATTCCTCATAGCTTTCGTGCATGCGGCGGCAACCGGAGACGTGCCCGGATCGGGCGGCGGTCTGTTGCCCGGTTTCTAGGCGGCGCGAAAACTCACGATATAAAGGGCAGATTGTCATGAACACAGTAATGGCGGCGACGGGTTTTCTGACCGGCTATATCGTGCCCTTCATCCTGGTCCTTTCCCTGCTCGTTTTCGTCCACGAGATGGGGCATTACCTTGTCGGCCGCTGGTGCGGCATCCGTTCCACCGCATTCTCCATCGGCTTTGGTCCGGAGCTGATCGGTGTCACCGACAAGCGCGGCACGCGATGGAAGATTTCGGCGATTCCGCTCGGCGGCTACGTCAAGTTCTTCGGCGACGAAGATGCGGCGAGCAAGCCTGATAGTTCCGGCCTGTCGCACATGTCGCTGGAGGAGAGGGCGCAGACGCTCTCCGGCGCAAAGCTGTGGAAAAGGGCGGCGACGGTTGCCGCCGGCCCGATCGCCAATTTCATTCTCGCAATTCTCATTTTTGCGGTGCTTTTCGGCATCTACGGCCGGATGATCGCTGATCCGGTCGTGGCGGAGGTGCGTGAAAACAGCGCTGCCGCCGCCGCCGGCGTAAAGCCCGGTGACCGGCTGGTGGCTATCGATGGTGAAAAAGTGATGACCTTCGAGGATGTCCGCCGTTATGTCGGCATCCGGCCGGGCACGCCGATTACGGTAACCGTCGAAAGGGCAGGCGAGGAGCTTAAGCTGCCGATGGTTCCGACCCGTACCGAAACTACGGATCAGTTCGGCAACAAGCTGGAAATGGGTATCATCGGCATTGTCACCGACCAGACCAGCGGCAATTTCCGTCACATTGAATATTCGCCGTCCGCGGCGGTGGTTGAGGGCGTGCGCGAAACGGGCCACGTCATCACCGGCACCTTCAACTATATAGGCAATCTCGTGACCGGCCGCATGAATGCCGATCAGCTGGGTGGCCCGGTACGTGTGGCGCAGGCATCCGGGCAGATGGCGACGCTCGGTATTTCCGCCGTTATCCAGCTCGCCGCCGTTCTTTCCGTCTCGATCGGTCTGTTGAACCTCATGCCTGTCCCGGTGCTGGACGGTGGCCATCTGGTGTTCTACGCCATCGAGGCCATCCGTGGCAGGCCGCTCGGTGCGGGCGCGCAGGAAGTGGCGTTCCGCATCGGCATGATGATGATTCTGGGACTTATGGTTTTTGCAACATGGAATGATATCAGCAGCTTGATCGGCTGAGGATTGTGTTTTAACGGTTTTGTTAGTTGTTTGTTTACCGTGTTTTTATGCCGAAGTGGCGAATGAGCCACTCTGGAGCACGAAGTAAACAGAATTTAACGTTCACGCTTGCTTGTAGGGGAAAAGCAGGTAAAACGACGCACATGGCCGGAGTCGGGTTCCGCCCGCTGAGGGACAACGTAAAAAGGTAAGAATTGAAATGAAGGCTGGTTCAAGATTTTTGAACGCTGTGTCGGCGGTTGCTCTGTCTGCCGGTGTTTCTTCGGTTGCGGGCCTTGGCGTGCTTGCCTCTGCTGGCGTTGCAAATGCAGCCGTCATCAGCAGGATTGATGTTCGCGGGGCCGAAAGGTCCGGCGCGGACTCCGTGCGTTCCAACATCACCATTGCGCCGGGTAAGAACTTTTCCAATTCCGACATCGATGAATCGGTGAAGCGTCTTTACGCCACTGGTTACTTCTCGAATGTCGCTATGCGCGTTTCCGGTAGCACGCTGGTCGTGACGGTCAATGAGAACCAGCTTGTCAACCAGGTGGTCTTCAACGGTAACCGCAAGATCAAGGACGACAAGCTCGCCGGCATCGTGCAGACCCAGCCGATGGGCCCTTTCAATCAGGCAATCGTGACTGCGGATATTGCCCGTCTCAAGGAAGCCTATTCCGCCATCGGCCGTAGCGATGTGGAAATCACCACGCAGACCGTTTCCGTCGGCCAGGGCCGTGTGAACATTGCTTTCGTCATCAACGAAGGCGAGCGCACGAAGATCGGCCGCATCGATTTCGTCGGCAACAATTCCTACAGTGACGGTCGTCTGGCTGCTGTTCTCAATACCAAAAAGTCCAACATGCTGTCGTTCCTGACGCGTAAGGACGTTTATAATGAGGACAAGCTGCGCGCCGACGAAGAGTCGCTGCGCCAGTTCTACTACAACCGCGGTTACGCCGACTTCCGGGTCGTGGGTTCCGAGGCCGTGCTTGACGAGTCCAAGAACGAATACAACATCACCATTACGGTTGATGAAGGTCAGCGTTACAACTTCGGTGGCGTCGCAGTCGAATCGACCGTTCCGGGTGTCGATGGCTCGGAATTGCAGGGTCTCGTCGAAACCCGCCAGGGTGCAAGCTACAGCGCCAAGGAAGTTCAGCAGAGCATGGAAGCGATTTCCAAGCGCGTAGCCGGTGAAGGTTATCCCTTCGCCCGTGTTACGCCGCGCGGCGACCGCGACATGGCTGGCAACACCATTGGCGTGACCTACATCGTCGATCAGGGCGAGCGCGCTTATGTCGAGCGTATCGAAATCCGGGGCAACACCCGTACGCGTGACTATGTCATCCGCCGCGAATTCGATATTTCCGAAGGCGATGCGTTCAACCAGACGATCATCACCGCGGCAAAGCGTCGCCTCGAAGCGCTCGGTTATTTCTCCAAGGTCAATATCTCGACCGCCGGCGGCAGCGCGCCTGACCGCGTCGTGATCGTGGTCGACGTTGAAGATCAGTCGACGGGTTCGTTCGGTATCGGTGCCGGTTACTCGCAGAACGACGGCGTGCTGCTCGAAGCATCTGTCGAAGAAAAGAACTTCCTCGGTCGCGGTCAGTACATCCGTGTCGCCGCCGGTGCGGGTGAAGACGATGCGCGTACCTACTCGCTGTCCTTCACCGAGCCTTATTTCCTCGGCTACCGTCTGGCTGCAGGTTTCGACCTGTTCAAGAGCCAGAGCCGCAGCGAAGACTATTACGACTACGACGAACAGGGCTTCTCGCTGCGCGTGACCGCGCCGATCACGGAGAACCTCTCGACGACGTTCAAGTATACCTACAAGCAGCTCAACTATGACGGCGAGGGCGACTGGGAAACCGGCAGCAACCTTGCTGAGCCGTACAAGGATCTGATCCGCGGCGGTGATTGGACCCAGTCCATCATTTCTAACACGTTGAACTACAATACGCTCGATGACCGCAACATGCCGCGTGAAGGCTGGCAGGCTGCTCTGACGAACGAATTTGCAGGCCTCGGCGGCGATTCCGAATATTACAAGATTTACGCCAAGGCGCGTTATTTCTATACACTGTCGGATGAGTACGATGTCATCGGCTCGATCACCGGTCAGGCGGGTCACGTCGTTCCGACGGGCGACAATCTGCTGGTCTTCGATCAGTTCAAGTTCGGCGGCCGTCAGGTTCGCGGCTTCAAGAACGATGGTATCGGTCCGCGCATTGGTTCGGACGCCATCGGCGGCACGACCTATTTCGCCGCGTCTGCTGAAGTTACGGCTCCGATGCCCGGCGTTCCCGAAGATTTCGGCCTGCGTCTCGCTGGCTTCGTGGATGCCGGTACGCTTTACGGCAACAAGGTCGCTAACAGTGCAGGCGTGAAGGATGACAACTCCATCCGCGCTTCTGCGGGTGTCGGCGTGATGTGGGCATCGCCCTTCGGTCCGATCCGTGTTGACTACGCAGTGCCGATTGCCAAGGAAGACTACGACGAGGAACAGCGTTTCCGGTTTGGCATGTCCAACACTTTCTGATATCGGCAGTCCAGAACTGCAACTTTGAACGTTCTGGAGTTTCCGGCTGATGGAATACAACGCATTTTTTCCGCCCCACGAGGGACTGCGATTGAAAGACATCGCAGACCGTTTTGGGGCGGAACTGTCTGATGACACGGCGGGCGAGCGGATTATCAGGTCCGTTGCACCGGTCTACCGGGCAAAACCGGATCAGCTCTGTTATATTCTTTCTCGCAAGAGCAGCGAAGAGTTGCTGACCTGTGAGGCGGGTGCAGTCATTTGTGACGCGGCCCTGAAGAATCTGATTCCTCCCCATATTCCCGCATTGATATCGAAGACCCCGCATACGCTGTTTGCGCAGGTCGGTGCTCTGCTTCACCCCTCTGCCATGCGGCCCTCGATCGTTGCGCCGATGGAAGCGGAAATTTCCCCGGCTGCGTATGTCGATCCGTCGGCGAAGCTTGAGCCGGGCGTCATCGTGGAACCGCTGGCCGTGATCGGCGCCGGTGTCCACATCGGCGCGGGTACACGCATTGGACCGGGCGTCGTTATTGGCCCCGATGTACAGATCGGCCGCGATTGCACGATTGCCGGTGGAGCAAGCATTCTGGTGGCGCTGCTCGGCAATAATGTCATTATCCACAACGGTGCACGCATCGGCCAGGATGGTTTCGGTTATGCGCCGGGTCCGCGTGGCATGTTGAAGATCGTACAGATCGGCCGGGTCATCATTCAGGACAATGTCGAGGTTGGCGCCAATACGACGATCGATCGCGGCACGATGGATGACACCGTTATTGGTGAAGGCACCAAGGTCGACAATCAGGTGCAGATCGGTCACAACGTTCGCATTGGCCGCCATTGCGGCATCGTCAGTGGGGTTGGTATTGCGGGCAGTACCCGCATAGGCGACGGTGTGATGATTGGCGGCGCAACCGGCATCAACGGCCATATCACTATTGGCGACGGTGTGCAGATCGCCGCGATGAGCGGTGTGGTTTCTGATGTTCCGGCTGGCGCCCGTTATGGTGGAATACCGGCGCGTCCGATGAAACATTTCCTGCGCGATATGGCCGATATTCTGGCGCGCGCCGAAGAGCGTGATAAAAAAACAGGAGAAAAAAACAATGGCTGACGAAACGAAGGCGACGCTTGGCGCGGCTGACATTCTGGAAGTCATGAAGCTTTTGCCGCATCGTTACCCGTTCCTGCTGATCGACAAGATCATCGAGATCGATGGTAATAATTCGGCGATCGGTATCAAGAATGTGACGGTTAACGAGCCACATTTCACCGGCCATTTCCCGGACCGGCCGATTATGCCGGGCGTTCTGATCGTCGAAGCCATGGCTCAGACGGCAGGTGCGATATGCGCTCGCAGCCAGGGCGAGGGTGGTCACCTGGTCTACTTCATGACGATCGACAATGCGCGTTTCCGCAAGCCGGTGATCCCCGGTGATCGTCTGGAAATCCATGTCACCAAGCAGCGTCAGCGCGGCAATGTCTTTAAGTTCCACTGCGAAGCGAAGGTGGATGGCGCGCTTGTGGCGGAGGCTGATGTCGGTGCTATGATGATCCCCGAGGATCAGCAATGAGCACGATCGCGGCCTCGGCCAGAATTCACCCGACGGCCGTCATTGAAGACGGTGCGGTGGTCGGTGAAAACGTCGTCATCGGTGCGCTCAGCTATGTCGGTGCGAAAGTCACCTTGCATGATGATGTCCGGCTGCATAATCACGCCGTGGTGTCCGGCCTGACGGTGATCGGCCGCGGATCGGTCGTTCATTCCATGGCGGTCATCGGCGGCACGCCCCAGGCGGTTCGCCACGATGGTTCGGAAACGACGCTCGAAATCGGTGAACGCTGCGTCATGCGCGAAGGCGTGACTATGAATGCCGGCAGCTCCGATGGCAGCGGCAAGACCATTGTCGGCGACGACAATCTCTTCCTCGCCAATTCGCATGTGGCGCATGATTGCCGCCTCGGCAGCCATATCATCCTGTCCAACAATGTGATGCTGGCTGGCCATGTTACCATCGAGGACCGCGCTATTTTGGGTGGCGGTTGTGCCGTGCATCAGTTCACCCGCATCGGCCGGCAGGCTTTCATCGGCGGGCTGTCGGCGGTCAATTATGACGTCATTCCCTATGGCATGCTGAACGGCAACCCCGGCATTCTCGGTGGCCTGAACGTCGTCGGCATGACACGCGCCGGCATCGAGCGCGCGGACATCCACAAGGTCAGGCGCGTCTACAAGGCGATTTTCGAGGCCGAAGGTACTATCCGCGGCAATGCGGCGGCTATCGATCGTAACGACTATCTGGATTGCCCGCAGGCGCTTGAAGTCATCGATTTCATCGGTGCGGGCAGCGACCGCGCAATCTCTTCGCCCAACCGGGGCAAGTGAGCCGTGACAGGCGGCGGGCGTCTCGCCATCGTGGCCGGCAGCGGCCAGTTGCCGCTTTATGTGGCCGCCGCTGCCCGTGAGATGGGCGAGAACCCCTTCATCGTGCGCTTGCGCGATGATTCCCGTTTCGACTGGAGCGGTTTCGACAATGCCGTCATCAGCGTCGGCGATGTCGCGGGTCTTGGCCGTCTGCTGCGCGAAAACCAGGTAGACCGTGTCGTGTTGTCCGGAGCCGTGGCACGGCGGCCGGAATGGCGGGAAATCCGCCCCACCGCCGGCATCCTGCTAAAACTGCCATCCATCGTCAAAACGCTGCTGTCCGGTGGCGATGATGCGGTTCTGCAGATGGTGATCAAGATCATCAGCACGCTCGGCGCAAAAGTCATCGGCGCTCACGAAATTGCGCCCGGCCTGCTGTCAACGACCGGCCCTTTCGGCGGGCAGAAGCCTGCTGAAGAGGATCTGAAGGATATTCGCAAGGCGGCTGAGGCGGCACTTGCGCTCGGCAAACTCGATGTCGGGCAGGGGGCCGTCTCTGTCGGTGGCCGCATCGTGGCGCTGGAGGGTGTCGAGGGCACGGATGCCATGCTGGCGCGCGTCGCGGCGCTACGTGCCGAAGGGCGTATATCGCCGCGCCGTAAAGGCGTGCTGGTCAAGCTCTGCAAGCCGCAGCAGGATGTACGCGCCGATCTGCCGACCATCGGCATCGAAACAGTGGAAAATGCGAAAAAAGCAGGACTGGCGGGCATTGCCGTCGAAGCCGGGCGCGCGCTGGTGCTCGATCGTGAGGCGATGTTGAAAGCAGCCGACGAGGCGGGCATATTCGTCTGCGGCATCGACACGTCACTCGGCGGAGATATGGTGGGCGGAGATATGATCGGATGACGGTGGCATTAAAAGTGGCGGTGATTGCCGGCGAAGTATCCGGCGATCTTTTGGGCGCGGATCTGATCCGCTCGCTCAAAGCCCGATTTGCGGGCTCCGTCGAACTGGTGGGCGTTGGCGGCGAAGCGCTGGAGGCGCAGGGGCTCACCTCGCTGTTCGACTATTCCGAACTCTCCATCATGGGCTTCACGCAGGTTCTCAAGAAGCTGCCGAAACTCATTGCACGGATCAACCAGACCGCCGCGGCCATCGTGGCCGCGAAGCCGGATATTCTGCTGATCATCGACAGCCCGGATTTCACCCATCGCGTCGCGAAAAAAGTCCGCAAACAATTGCCGCAGCTGCCGGTCGTCAATTATGTCTGCCCGAGCGTATGGGCGTGGAAGGAATATCGCGCCACCGCGATGTTGTCCTATGTCGACCACGTTCTGGCTCTGCTGCCCTTCGAGCCCGAGGCCATGCGGCGTCTTGGCGGCCCACCGACGACATTCGTCGGCCACCGGCTCAGCGTCGATCCCGAAGTGCTGGCGGTGCGGCAGAAGCGGGCGGAGCGGCTTCTTCCGGAACCGGGCCAGCTGAAGACCATCCTTCTCCTGCCGGGATCGCGCTCCACTGAGACGACGCGGCTGATGGAGCCGTTTCAGGAAGCGGCAAAAGCCTTCGTGGAGCGCAACGGCCCCACGCGATTTCTGCTGCCCACCGTGCCACGTCAGGAAAACCGTATCCGGGAACTGGCTGCAACATGGCCGGAAGAAATCAGGCCTCAGATCGGCGCCGACCCCGCATTTAAATGGAATGCCTTCGCGGCGGCCGATGCGGCAATCGCCGCTTCCGGCACCGTCATTCTCGAACTGGCGCTCGCCGGCGTGCCGACGATCTCTGTCTACAAGACCGACTGGATTTTCACCATGCTGAGCAAACGGGTGAAGACCTGGACGGGCGCGCTGCCGAACCTGATTGCCGACTACGCCATCATCCCGGAATATTTCAACGAGGTGGTACGATCAGGCTCGATGCTGCGCTGGGCCGAGCGCCTGTCTTCCGATACCACCGAACGGCGGGCGATGCTGGAAGGTTATGCGCTGGTGCAGCAGCGCCTGCATACGGACGTGCCTCCCGGCGAAACCGGCGCAGCCATTCTTCTCGATGTCCTGAAGACCAAAAATAGCCGCTTAGCCTGATCATATTTCTCCTGTCCGAGCGCCGGAATTTCGGTTCGTGGGCAGGTACATCTGCCGCCGATCGAGGCAGGCGAGGGCTCTGTTTTAGCGCAACTGATCGTTAGGGCGGCACGCAGCTGATCATTAGACGCCCGCGAGCTGCCAATTTTTCGTCTGGCACGGCTCTTGCTTTCAATCTTGTATGCAAGATAGCCATACATCCGAAAGCGCCCAGAGCGCGGTAGAAGACGCCATCATCTCAGGCATTCTTTCCGCCCGCATTCGTCCGGGAACCCGCCTCAGCGAGAACCAGCTCGCCAGCCTTTTCGGCGTGTCGCGCACGCGCATCCGCGAGGCGATGATGCGACTTGAGACACGCGGCATCGTCACTGTCAGCCCACGCCGCGGCTGGTTTGTGGTGGAGCCTTCCGCTGAAGAATCCATCAAGGTCTATGAGGCGCGCCGCATCATCGAATATGGACTTCTGCGCAATCTTTCCACTGTGAGCGCGGAAGGCATTGCCCTGCTTGCCGATCATCTCGACGAGGAGAAGGTGGCGATTGCCAAAGGTGATCGCCAGCGCCTGACCTGCCTGATGGGTGATTTTCACATTCGCATCGCCGAAATCGCCGGAAACGACATCATCGTCGAAGCACTCCGAGACCTCACGGCCAGAACCATCCTTATCTCCATGCTCTACCAGTCCGATTTCCATGCGCAGCAATCGCATGACGGGCACTGCCGCATCTTCGAGGCGATCAAAGCAACCGATTTCCATGCCGCCGCCGAACTCGCTATCCGCCATCTCGACGAAGTCGAAACCGGTCTCGATCTCACCCGCAGGCCGGACCCGCTTTATGAGCTTCGTAACTCACTTTCATTGCAGCCCCTTTCCTCAAGCCCCAAGGAGTAGTTTCCCATGTTGTCCAGACGTTCATTGCTCGCCATCGCTGCCATTTCCGCAACGCTTGGTTTTTCGCCCGCAGCTTTTGCCGATGCGCTCGGGGATATTTCCTCGCGCGGCACGATCCGCGTTGCGGTCCCGCAGGATTTCCCGCCCTTCGGCAGCGTCGGCACGGATATGGCCCCGCAGGGTTATGATATCGACGTTGCCAATCTGATCGGCGAGAAGCTTGGCGTGAAGGTCGAACTGGTACCGGTCACCAGCGCCAACCGCGTTCCCTATCTGCAGACCAACAAGGTCGATCTTGTCATATCGAGCCTAGGCAAGAATCCGGACCGTGAAAAAGTCATCGACTTCTCCACGGCCTATGCGCCTTTCTTCAACGGCGTGTTTGCACCTGACTCGGTTACTGTGGCCAAGGCGGAAGATCTTTCGGGCAAGACCATCGGCGTTACCCGTGGCGCTGTCGAGGATCTGGAACTGACCAAGGTTGCTCCGGCCGACACGACCATCAAGCGTTACGAGGACAACAACGGCACGATCTCCGCCTTCCTCGCCGGTCAGGTGGAAGCCGTGGCCACGGGCAATGTCGTGGCCGCCGCCATTCTTGCCAAGAACCCGCCGAAGCGTCCCGAGCTGAAATTCCTGATCAAGAATTCCCCCTGCTATATCGGCCTCAACAAGGAACAGCCGGCGCTGCTGGAAAAGGTCAACGCCATCATCGCGACTGCAAAGACTGATGGTTCGCTGAACACGATCGCGCAGAAGTGGCTGAAAACCGATCTTCCGAAGGATCTCTGACCAACCCGGCAAATCCATGCGCCGGTCCTGTCTGATCCCGGTCCGGCGCATGGTTTGTCCTCCCCGAAAGGATATATCGGGTGAAATACACATTCGATTTTGGATGGCTTCTCGATTATTACCCGCAGATCGCCAAGGGCATTGCCATCACGCTGGAATTGATTGCCATCGGCGGCGTTCTTGGCATCGCGCTCGGTATATTCTGCGCCTGGGTGCGCGCGCTCGGGCCCAAATGGTTGCGGCCGCCGGTTGCGACCTATGTGGAGCTCATTCGCAATACGCCATTTCTCATACAATTGTTTTTTATCTTTTTCGGCCTGCCATCGCTTGGCCTGCAGCTGTCGGAACTGAGCGCGGCCAACATCGCCATGGTGGTCAATCTCGGAGCCTATAGCTGCGAGATCATTCGCGCCGGTATTCAGGCGACGCCCAAGGGGCAGTTCGAGGCCGGGGCAAGCCTTGCCATGACCCGTTTCGAAACTTTCCGCCATGTGGTGTTGGTGCCCTCCTTGCAACGCATCTGGCCTGCGCTTTCCTCGCAGGTGGTGATCGTCATGCTCGGCTCGTCGGTCGTGTCGCAGATCGCCGCCGAGGACCTGACTTTCGCCGCCAACTTCATCCAGTCGCGCACTTTCCGCGCTTTCGAAGCCTACATGGTCTCCACCATCATCTATCTCGTGCTGGCCATTCTGTTGAGGCAGGTGCTGGTCATGGGCGGCAACCTCATCTTTCCGCGCAGGAGTGTCCGATGATCGAATTCTCCACCTGGGATATTCTCAGAAACCTGCTGCTCGCCACGCGCTGGACCGTGCTGCTCTCGCTCGTTTCCTTTGCCGGCGGCGGTCTTGTGGCGCTGCTTCTGCTGTTCATGCGCATTTCCCGCAAAAAATCGATGCGGGTTTTTGCGCGCTATTATGTCGAGCTTTTTCAGGGAACGCCGCTTTTGATGCAGCTTTTCATCGCCTTTTTCGGCCTCGGCCTGGTCGGCATCGATGTGCCGGCCTGGCTGGCGGCGGGCCTGACGCTGATCCTGTGGGCGGCCGCCTTTCTCACTGAAATATGGCGCGGCTGTGTCGAATCTGTCGCGAAAGGCCAATGGGAGGCATCGGCAAGCCTTGCCATGGGCCGCCTGCAGCAGATGCGCTACGTCATCCTGCCGCAGGCCATGCGGGTGGCCATTCCGCCGACCGTCGGTTTCTTCGTACAGGTCATCAAGGGAACGGCCGTGACCTCGATCATCGGCTTCGTGGAATTGTCCAAGGCCGGCACGGTCGTCACCAACGCCACCTTCCAGCCCTTCACCGTTTATGGCCTCGTCGCCCTCATCTATTTCGCGCTGTGCTGGCCTCTGTCGAAGAGCAGCCAGATCCTCGAAAGGAAGCTCAATGTCGCTCATCGAAATCACTGAAGTCCGCAAAAGCTATGGCAGCAACGAGGTTCTGAAAGGCATCAACCTCGATGTGGAGCCCGGCGAGGTCATCGCCATCATCGGCAAGAGCGGATCGGGCAAGTCGACCCTGCTTCGCTGCATCAACGGGCTGGAGACGATTTCGGCCGGCTCCATATCGGTCGCCGGCGCGCAACTTCTCGAGGATGATCTGCATCTGAAAGCTCTGCGGCTGAAGGTCGGCATGATCTTCCAGCAGTTCAACCTCTTTCCGCACCAGACGGTCGGCGGCAACGTCATGCTGTCGCAGACCGTTGTGAAGAAGACACCGAAACCGGAAGCGGAAGCCGTTGCCCGCAACATGCTGGAACGCGTTGGGCTGGCGCATAAGTTCGATGCCTATCCCGACGAATTGTCCGGCGGTCAGCAGCAACGTGTCGCCATTGCCCGTGCGCTCGCCATGCAGCCCATCGCGCTCCTCTGCGACGAAATCACATCGGCGCTCGATCCCGAGCTGGTCTCGGAGGTGCTGGCGGTGGTGCGTGAACTGGCCGGCGAAGGCATGACGCTGCTGATGGTGACGCATGAAATGAAATTTGCGCGCGACGTCTGCTCCCGCGTCGTTTTCATGCATGAGGGCAGGGTGCATGAAATCGGACCGCCGGAAGAGGTGTTCTCCAATCCCGCAACGCCCGAGCTCAAGCAGTTTCTGGGCGTTGCTGCGCGCCACTGAGAACCCATTCGGACGGCGCTCAACAAAAAGGCCGGCGGGTGAAAACCTGCCGGCCTTTGATCTTACAGGGTTTCGCGGCTTAACGCTTGGAAACCGGAACGTAATCGCGCTTGCCGGCGCCCGTGTAGAGCTGGCGCGGACGGCCGATGCGCTGCTGCGGATCTTCGATCATTTCGTTCCACTGGGCGATCCAGCCGACGGTGCGGGCAAGAGCGAAGAGAACGGTGAACATGGTCGTGGGGAAGCCGAGCGCCTTCAGCGTGATGCCCGAATAGAAGTCGACATTCGGGTACAGCTTCTTTTCGACGAAGTAGGGGTCGGAAAGGGCGATCTTTTCCAGTTCCAGCGCGACCTGCATGATCGGATCGTCGGAATTGCCGGTGGCTTCCAGCACTTCGTACATCGTCTTCTGCATGATCTTGGCGCGGGGGTCGTAGTTCTTGTAGACGCGGTGGCCAAAGCCCATCAGGCGGAACGGGTCGTTCTTGTCCTTGGCGCGGGCGATATATTCCGGAATACGGTCAACCGTGCCGATTTCGTTCAGCATGTTGAGCGCTGCTTCGTTGGCGCCGCCGTGAGCCGGGCCCCAGAGGCAGGCGATGCCAGCCGCGATACAGGCGAACGGATTTGCACCAGACGAACCGGCAAGACGCACCGTGGAGGTGGAGGCGTTCTGCTCGTGATCGGCATGCAGGATGAAGATGCGGTCCATGGCGCGGGCCAGAACCGGATCCACCTTGTAGTCCTCGCAGGGCACCGCAAAGCACATGTGCAGGAAGTTGGAGGCGTAATCCAGATCGTTCTTCGGGTAAACGAAGGGCTGGCCGATATGGTACTTGTAGGCCATGGCTGCGATCGTCGGCATCTTCGCGATCATGCGCAGCGAAGCGACCATGCGCTGGTGCGGATCGGTGATGTCGGTCGAGTCGTGGTAGAAGGCCGAGAGCGCGCCGACCGTGCCGCACATGACGGCCATCGGGTGTGCGTCGCGGCGATAGCCGGTGAAGAAGCGGCTCATCTGCTCATGCACCATGGTGTGGCGCGTGACGCGGGTGTCGAAATCCTTCTTCTGCGCAGCCGTCGGCAATTCGCCGTAAAGCAGCAGATAGCAGGTTTCCAGGAAGTCGCCCTGTTCAGCCAGCTGCTCGATGGGGAAGCCACGGTGCAGGAGAACGCCCTCGTCACCGTCGATATAGGTGATCTTGGATTCGCAGGAGGCCGTCGACGTGAAACCCGGGTCGTAGGTGAAGGAGCCCGTGTGCTTGTAGAGCGTGGCGATATCGACGACGCTTGGTCCAATCGTGCCTTCCCTGACCGGGAGTTCCACCTGCTTTTCGCCAAGTGTCACTGTAGCGCTTTTTTCCGTCATACTGATCCTCCGAGAACATGCGGGTGGAGGCGTTGAGACACGCCTCGCGGTTAAGCGTCTACCGATTAGCTATATGATCCTGGCGCCGATGCCAAGCTATCCAAAGGTCAAATTGTGCATTGCGGCAAACGCAATTGTGTTCCTTTTCCCTTTCTCCATCATAGCAATTCAATCTCGGTCAACACAGGGTTAAAGGAAAGCATTGCAATCCCGCGCGTCCACCTGCAAACCTGTTTCCAGTGCGGCAGGGGCGCGGCGCAGATTGCTTGGTCAAGGGGAAAAACAGCATTTCGGATATGCCGAAACGATGCAGGGCGGCTTGCCCCGCACGGCGGATATCCTGTCACCGCTGCGCCGGACCGGCGAGGTCGCGACATATGATCTGCCGGCCCTTGTCAGCAGGCCGAAACCGCAAACTGCCATTGTCCAGAAAATCACCGCCTGCCTCGCCGAGGAACGCGCATTCGGCCATGATTTTCTTTTCGTGCCTGTTTTCATCGGCTGCGGAGCGATCCTCTGGTTTTCACTGGATGCAGCACCTTCATTGCCGCTTCTCGTCGTTCTTTTTTTGCTCGCTGCCGGCCTGGCAGTCGCCACCCGATATCGCGTGACCCTGGCAGCCACGGCCTGCAGCATCGCCGCGCTGTTGTTGCTGGGCATGCTTTTTGCCGAATTCGAAACGCGGCGGGCAGGGACAGTGGTGCTGGATACGCCCGTCACCACCACCATATCAGGCACGGTGATACGCCGGGAGGTCGATGCCCGCGGCGACTGGCGGTATGTGGTGCAACTGGCCGTGACGGAAACGCCGACAGTGTCACGCCCGCCGGGAAAGGTTTCTTTGCTGGCCCGTGGCGGCGGCGAGCCTGCGGCACTCGGTGCGACCATCCGCGGCAAGGCGTGGCTTTCGCCGCCATCCGGTCCGGCTTTGCCCGGTCTCAACGATTTTGCCTTCTCCTCCTATTTCAAGGGCATCGGCGCGACCGGCTTTTTTTACAAGCCGCCGCAGACGGTCACTGCCCCTGATATCGGCGCGAAAAAGGACTGGCTGGAATGGGCCGATATGCGGCTCTACGGCCTGCGCACCGCCATTGCCGAGCGCATCCGCAACACTATCGGCGGTGACGCCGGCGCTTTTGCCGCCTCCATCGTCACCGATGAGAGACAGGCCATATCGGCCGGGACGATGGAAGCCCTGCGGCTTTCCGGCCTTGCCCATATCGTCGCCATATCCGGGCTCAACATGGCGCTGGCATCAGGTATATTCTTCGTTGGACTGAGGCTCGCCTTCAGCCTGTTCCCGGCCTTTGCCCAGCGCTGGCCGGTGAAGAAGATGTCGGCCTTTGCGGCGCTGCTGATGACGCTCGCCTATTATCTGATTTCCGGTTTTGCCGTCTCTGCCGAACGTGCCTGGCTGATGATGTCGGTGATGCTGATCGCCGTTCTTTTCGACCAGCCCTCGCTCAGCCTCAGGAATGTTGCGCTGTCTGCCCTGGTCATCCTTGCTCTGTCTCCTTCGGAAATCATGGGGCCGAGCTTCCAGATGTCCTTTGCCGCGACGATCGCGCTTGTTGCCGCCTATGCCGCCTGGAGCCGCTGGCGCACCGACCGGGAGCGTCTGTTCATCGGGCGCAAATCGGTGTGGATGACGGTGGCGGGAACGGCAGGCGCCGTCATCGGCGGCGTCGTCACCACATCGCTGATCGGCGGGCTTTCGACGGCGATCTATTCCGTCGAGCATTTCCAGCGTGTCACCACCTATGGACTTTTCGCCAATCTGGCAGCTATGCCGCTGATGTCGCTGATCGTCATGCCCTTCGGCCTCATCGCGATGCTGTTGATGCCCTTCGGGCTGGATGCGCCCTTCCTGAAGGTCATGGGTTACGGCATGGCGCTTGTCATCGAGGTTGCGCAGGAGGTGGCGTCCTGGGGCGGCAGCGCTGCGACCGGGCGGCCGCATGACTGGTTCATAGGCATCGCCTCGGCCGGCTTTCTGTTGCTGACATTGCTGCGCAGCCGGCTGGCGCTTCTTGGAATTCCGCCTCTGCTCCTCGCCTTCGGCCTCTCTGGAGCCGTCGCCCAACGCAGTCTGCCTGATCTGCTTATCCATGAGGAAGGCAAGCTGGTGGCGCTTCTGGACGATGGCAAGGTCTACACCACCAAAACGCGGCCGCAGGGCTTCATTTATGAGCAATGGCAGAGGGCGCTGCTGTTGCCTGAGAAACCGCTTCCACCGGTCCTTCTCAAGACGGCGGCTCCTACAACCACAGTTGCTCTCAGCACAAAATCGAAGCTCGCGCCCGAGGATATGAAGGCCGTGGCGCGGGAGATGATAGCTGCGCTGAGGGATGCTGCGCCTGGAGTCTTCACCTGCAGGACAGGAATCTGGTGTGTGGCGCGGGCGAGAAGTGGCGAATTTATCATAGTGCTGGAAGACGGCCGGTTCGCAGGGAAAGCCTGTGATATTGCCGATATCGTCATCGTTTCCCGCAGAACCTCGTTTGCGCAATGCCGCTCGGGCGCGTTGCTGCTCAATCGCGACACATTAAGGCGCATCGGCTCGGTGGAGATAAATTTCGCCGGCAGCGATCAAGCGGGGGTCGTCGGACAGATGCGCGCGGCAACTGGCGGCACCGACAGGCCGTGGAGCGAACATCGCTATTTCGACTGGAAGAGTGGCCGTTTTGACCGTGAGGTGCCTGAAGCCGTCACCCGGTTGCTGACGGCATCGCAATGAGTGCCGCCAGCGTGGTTCGTCAGGCCTTTACCCGCAGGTCCGCGATCAATTCGCCAATACCGCCGATCTCCTCTTCGTGTGGCAGATCGCGCCAGATTTCCTTCACTCCGGCCTCGTACCATTCGCGCATGGCAGGCAGGGCAAGCAGCCGGTCGCAATAGGCCTTCGCCGCCTGCGAAAGATCGGCGCCATAGGTCTGGAAACGGAACGCCACCGGGCAGAAGAAAGCATCGACCGCCGTGAATTTCTGACCGGCGAGAAAAGGTCCGCCGAATTTTGTGAGGCCTTCGCTCCAAAGCGCATCGATGCGCTTTATGTCGGCCGTTAGCCCAACGTCGCCGCCCTTCGGCTTTACCCGGACGCCGACCGACATGGGGTAGAGATTGCGCAGCGAAAAGAAGCCCGCATGCATTTCACTCGCCGCCGAGCGTGACCAGGCCCGTGCCTGCTTGTCGCTTGCCCAGACGCCCTGATGTCTCTCAGCCAGATATTCGGCGATCGACAGCGTCTCCCAGACCGTCACGCCCTCATCGACAAGGCAGGGCACCTTGCCGGTCGGCGAAAAGCTGGAGAAGGAAACGCCTTGGCCGAAGGGAACGAGTTTTTCATCAAAGGCGATGCCGAGCGTGCGCATCAAAACCCAGGGCCGCAGCGACCATGAGGAATAGTTCTTGTTGGCAATATAAAGATCATACATGGCGTTTTCCCCCGATAGGACGCGCATTTCTATACCAGCGAAGGGGCGTTGGAATATCGCAAAGAATCCATGACTCCCATAACGCCAATTGATGGATGGGACGTCGTCAACGACGGTATTTCGCAGCGACTAGCGGGTTTGCCATTTCAAAAAGAAAAGGCGCATCAATTCAACAGAATGACACGCCCTTCATCTTGCAGGCCAGATATGCCGCTCTTCAACCGATTCGGTTTTATCCAAACCGTCGGCAGCATCAATGATATCTGCGGATCAGCCCCACCAGCTTGCCCTGTATCTTCACCCGATCCGGTCCGAAAATGCGGGTCTCATAGGCCGGGTTCGCCGCCTCCAGCGCTATGGAAGCGCCCTTCCGGCGGAAGCGCTTCAGCGTGGCTTCTTCATCATCCACCAGCGCCACGACGATATCGCCCGGATTGGCCGTGTTGCCGTTGCGGATAATGACGGTATCGCCGTCAAAAATGCCGGCCTCGATCATCGAATCGCCTTTGACCTCGAGCGCGTAATGCTCGCCTGAACCCAGCATATCCACCGGCACGGCCACATCATGGGTATTGTTCTGGATGGCGGAAATCGGCACACCGGCAGCGATACGACCCATGACGGGAACGGTGGCGGCTCCGGCGAAATCATTGGCGGGCGCCTTCGCGGCAGGGGCCTGTTCCGGCTCCTTCGGTTTTCCAAGGCTGCCTTCGATAACGCTCGGCGAAAAGCCGCGCTGTGGCCTTGCGCCCGGCGTGTAAGCCTCGGGTAGCTTGATGACTTCCAGCGCTCGCGCCCTGTTAGGTAGCCGGCGAATGAACCCGCGCTCTTCAAGCGCGGTGATCAGCCGGTGGATGCCGGATTTGGAAGCAAGATCGAGTGCGTCCTTCATTTCATCGAAGGAGGGCGGCACGCCGGACTCTTTCATTCTTTCATGAATGAAGAGAAGCAATTCCTGCTGTTTGCGCGTGAGCATGAGGAAAACACCCTTGAGAATCGTCGTTGAAGTCGCGAAACAAATACAGAACGAACACTATATGTTCCATATGTGTTCCGCAATCCCCTAAAATTTCGTGAAGGATGCATCTCAGATCGTGATTCAATCTTCGAAACCGGAAGGAGAACAGGCAGATGACACCAGCGGCGTCGTGAATAGACGCCGGTGGCGGATTCCCATCGATGAAATTGTCGACCGCAGAGCCGGAAACGGTGCGCGCCGCAGGTTCGGAGACTGCATTCGCTCACCGGCTCTCTGAACGAACAACTGGCTATTTCACGCCATTGGAGAGAAAGGCCTGCAGCTCGGGCGTTTGCGGTTGCTCGAACAGCTGTTTCGAAGCGCCCATTTCCCAGATCTTGCCCTGATGCATGAAGACGGTCACATTTGCGACACTGCGGGCAAAGCTCATTTCATGGGTCACCAGCAACATCGTCATGCCTTCCCGCGCCAGCTGTTCCATGACGAGAAGCACTTCTCCCGTCAGTTCGGGATCGAGAGCGGATGTCACCTCATCGAACAGCATGACTTTCGGCCGCATCGCCAGCGATCGGGCAATGGCCACGCGCTGCTGTTGCCCGCCTGACAACATGTCGGGATAGGCGTCGAATTTTTCCGCCAGCCCCACCTGTGCCAGCACCTTGCGCGCCAGGGCATCGGCATTCGCCTTTGCGACATCCTGCGTTATCTTCGGAGACAGCATGATGTTTTCGCCGACGGTCAGATGTGGGAAGAGATTATAGCTCTGGAAGACGATGCCGACGTCCTTGCGCAGCTGTCTGAGCTTGGTCTGGTCCTGCTCCACCCTGTGTCCCGCGGCGGTGATACTGCCGGACTGAAACTCTTCGAGACCATTGATGCAGCGCAGCATCGTGCTCTTGCCGGAGCCGCTGCGCCCGATGATGGCAACGACCTGTCCCGCCTCGACGGTCAGCGATACACCCTTCAGAACTTCAAGGGCGCCATAACGCTTGTGCACCTGATCAATTGTTACGACCGACATGAAGAACCCTTTCGAGATGGCGGCTGAGGCGCGATAGCGGGAAGCAGATCGCGAAATAAAGAAGGGCGACGATGAAGAACACCTGGAAGGGTCTGAACGTCGCATTGTTGACGAGCTGGCCTGCCCGTGAAAGTTCCACGAAGCCCACCACGGATACGATGGAGGTGTTCTTGACGAGTTGGACAAGGAAACCCACCGTCGGAGGCAGGGAAAGCCGCAGCGCCTGCGGCAGGATGACGTAGCGATACTGCTGGAAACGCGTGAGCGCCAGCGAGGCCGAGGCCTCCCATTGCTGCTGAGGCACCGCCTGAATGGAGCCGCGCCAGATTTCCGCCAGATAGGCCGAGACATAGACCGACAGGGACACCGATGCGGCCAGTAGTGGCGGTATCTCGAACCCGAACAGCGTCAGCCCGTAATAGGACATGAACAGGATCATCAGCACCGGTATCGACTGGATGATGGTGATGTAACCTGCCGCGACGCTGCGGACCGATCCGTATTGAGAAAGCCGCATGATGGCGAAGAAGCCGCCAGCCAGCGAGCCGATGCTGAAGGCGATGGCCGTCAGGACGATGGACCAGCCGGCCGCACGAAGCAGGAAAAGAAATTCAGGCCAACCGAATGTGGACATCAGGCAATTCCTTCCTTGACGGTCATCGCGGACAGGACCGTGACGCGGCGGCGGAATAGCCAGTGACCGAGCCATGCGAGGATGATTTTCAGCGCCAGCGCCAGAAGCAGGTAGATGACGGTCACGACGATGTAGGTCTCAAAGCTGCGAAACGTCCGTTGCTCGATGATCGAAGCCGCACCGGATAGCTCTGGCACCGAGATGAAGGAGCAGATGCTAGATGCGAGAAGCATCAGCACGAACTGGCTGGACAGCGCCGGCCATATTTTTGCAAAGGCCGGTTTCATCACCACGTAACGAAACACCTGAAGGCGGCTGAGCGAGAGCGACAGGCCCGCCTCGACCTGGGAGCGGTGTATGGACTCCACCCCGGCGCGAATGATCTCCGTCGCATAGGCCGAAAGGTTGAGCGTCATGGCAAAGAGCGCCGCCTGTGTTCCGGACATGCGAAAGCCCACGAGCGGCAGCCCGAAGAAGACCATGAACAGCTGGACGAGAAACGGTGTGTTCCTGAGCAATTCGACATAGGAATCGACGCCGAAGCGGATGGCTCCATTTCCGAGACTGCGCATGGCGACCAGCGCCACGGCGATCATTGTGCCGAGGACGATAGCGGTTGCCGACAGGCCTATCGTCAACATGATGCCGCGCCAGATCATATCCGATTCAGCAAACACGGCCTCGAAGTGAAGTGAAAAATTCATGCTGGCTCCTCCCGAATAAGCGGTTCCGGCGCGCCTGTGGAAGGGCGCGCCGGAGTTTTGCCGTCCGATCAGAACGTCGGGAGAACGGGCAGGGGCGTGCCGACCCATTTGCGGGCAATCGCGTCCAGCTCTCCATTCTGCTTGATGTAATAGATCGTATTGTTCAGCCACTGATGCAGGTCCGCGGCGTCCTTGCGAACGGTCATCGAGTTCGGCTGCATGGAGAAGAAGAATTTCACCTCCGTCGTCGTATCGCCGCGCAGCTTGATGGCCGCGTTGGCCTGCGCATCCGGGCCGGCGATCGCTTGCACCTGACCCGAGAAAAGAGCCTGCATGGTCGTCGCGTCATCATCAAAGCGCAGGATCGTCAGGCCCAGTTCCTTCTCGCGGTTGACGAATTCGCGCTCGACGCTCGATCCGCGATTGACCCCGACAGTCATGCCCTTCAGGTCTTCCCATTTTTCAATCTTGGTATCCTTGTGGGAATAGATCCCCACCTGGAAGGCGCTGTAGGGATTGGTGAACATCACCGCCTTGGCGCGCTCCGGCGTCGGCGCCAGCGTCGCGACGAGGAAGTCCACCTTACCGGATTCCAGGGCCGGAATGCGCGACGGTGGCGTCAACTGGACCATCGTGACCGGTACGCCGAGATATTTGCCGATAAGCGTTGCGACATCGGCATCATACCCGACCGGATTTCCCTGCGCATCCACCGAGCCGAAGGGCGGCGCACCGACCAGCACGCCGATCTTCACCGAGCCGCGCTTGACGATGTCATCGACGCTCTGTGCATTTGCCGAAAAACCGGCGAAGATACCGGCACAAACCCCGATCGCGGCAGCAACGGATTTAAAAGACTGAAAGATGCTCATCACTCTCTCCCTGGTTGATTGAGCTTTGGTTTACGGCCGGCTCCTCCCGGCCATGCGGTGATCTGCTATTCAGACGCTGTGCGGACGATGTTGATGCAGTCTTGCCCCTTCAGTCGCCGATTGACGTTTTCCGCGATCGTCTGCTGACGCCGCCGCACCGTTCCGCTGGTCCAGCCGGACATGTGCGGCGTCATGATGATGTTATCGAGTTCATTGAATGGCAGTGCGGACGGTTGTTTCGTCGGCGCGTCTGGCGACGGATAGGCGTACCAGGTATCGATGACCGCACCGCCGATCATTCCGCCCTTCAGCGCGTCGTAAAGCGCCTCTTCGTCTATGGTCGGGCCGCGCCCGACATTGATGATGACGGCATCGGATTTCATCGCTGCGAAAGCCTTCGCATCGACGATCCCGCGCGTCGTGTCCGTTAATGGCACGGACACGACGATGAAATCTGCGGTCAGCCAGAATTCGTTCAACTGATCCAGTGTGAAGGAGCGGTCAACCAGATCCGACGGTTCCACGCGGCTGCGATTGGCGACGCTGACCTGCATTCCGAACGCCTTCGCGCGAATGGCGATGGCTTTCCCGATATGGCCGAATCCGAGAAGGCCGATAGTCTTTCCGGAAATTTCATCATGCAGGCGCTCGGACGAACCCGACCAGTAGGCCCATTGGCCGGCGCGCAATTTGTCGTCGGCATCCCGCAGCGGAACATGGCGGTTGAGAATGGCTGAAAACACATATTCAGCGATCGCAGGATCATGGCCAAAGCAGTTGCATACGACAGCACTTTTCGGCAACAGAGCGAGATTGACGGCGTCATAACCGGCGCCCGGCACATGAAACAGCGTCAGTCTCTCAGGCGTTGGCAGCGATGCATCAAATTTGACGCCGACGATGATATCGGCGTTGCGGTAGGCGTCGCGGTCCTTGTCGGTGACGAGCAGATCCGGCAGCAGGGCGATTTCCGCGCCGCCATCGACCAAGCTTTTGAAGTCATCGCTGAAACAGGCGGCGTTTTCGCCGTGAAAAACGATCCGTTTTAACATGTCTATTCTCCCAACTGCGGATATTTCTGGAGATTGAAAAAAGGTTGCGCGAGTACGGATCCGCCACGATCACGATCGGATCCGCTCGCCGGTCACCGTCGAAAACAGGATTGCCTGACTGGGATCGATCGTCAGCGAAACCTCCTGCCGCAGTGAAAGCGTGCAATATCCGGGAACGGTCACCATCACCGCATCCATATCGCCATCCTCGTCATGCGCCGTGCGGCCGTCCAGGAGGCGAACGGCGATGATCGAATCTGCGCCGATATGTTCGACCATCACGACCTCACCTCGCAGCGAGGCCTCAGTCGGCTCCGTTGTCAGGGAGAGGGCGTTTGGCCGGACGCCCAGGAGCACGGTCGAAGCCGTCTCCGACTGTGGCGCATCCACCCGGATGGGGGTGGAGCCGACGAAGAGGCCATCCGGCTTTTTATCAGTGACGATCAGGTTCATCGGCGGCGTGCCGATGAAGCGGGCGACATAGGTATTGGCCGGATCGGTATAGATTTCGCGCGCCGTTCCGAATTGCTGGATGATGCCATCACGCATCAGGGCGATTTTCGTGCCCATGGTCATGGCTTCGACTTGGTCATGCGTGACGTAGACGAAGGTTCCGCCGATCTCCTGGTGCAGCCGCGAAATCTCCGAACGCATGGAGGTTCGAAGCTTGGCGTCCAGATTGGAGAGCGGTTCGTCCATCAGGAACACTTCCGGCTCCCGCACCATGGCCCGCCCGAGGGCGACGCGCTGGCGCTGTCCGCCGGAGAGCGTGCGCGGGAAACGGTCGAGCATCTCCGTCAGCCCGAGGATTTTTGCGATCCTGGCGACTTTTTCGACGACGGTCGATGATTTCTCGATCCGGCGTTTCGCCAGGCCGCCGATGATCGGAAGGTGGTGCCACCAGCGAAACTGCTGCATCAACAGCGGGAAGGACATGTTCCGGCGCACGGAAAGATGCGGGTAAAGTGCGTAGGATTGAAACACGAAGGCGATATCGCGCTCGCCGGGCGGCAATTGATCGACCCGCCTGCCGCCGATTTGGATTTCCCCGCCGGAAATGCTTTCAAGGCCCGCCAGCATGCGCAGAAGCGTGGATTTGCCGCAGCCGGAAGGACCGAGAAGGACGAGGAAATCTCCCTCTTCGATCGAGACATTGATGTCGCGAATGACTTCCTTCGCGCCGAATTTCTTCGAGATATTATTGAGTTCAATAGCGGGCATCTGGTTTTCCTGTCAGCCTTTGACACTGCCGGCGGTCATTCCGGCGACCACGTAGCGTTGGGCAAAGAGGTAAAAGACGATGGCGGGCAGGGTGTAGATCACCCCAACTGCCATGACGGAATGGATGGGCGTGGAGAGTTCGCCCACGAAACTGGCGAGCCCGACGGAAGCCGTCCTGAGGTTTTCACTGCTGATCAGGGTCTGCGCGAAGACATATTCGTTCCAGCCGTGGAAGAAAGAGATGACGGCAGCGGCAGCGAGCGTCGGCGCAATCAGCGGAATGATGATGCCGAGCACAATATCGAGACGCGAGCAGCCATCGACCCTTGCAGCCTCTTCGATCTCGATTGGAATGCCATCGATCGCACCCTTGATGATCCAGGTGATGACAGGCACCACGAAGGCGGTGTTTGCCAGCACCAGACCGGGGATCGTATTGAGCAGGTTGAGGTCGCCGAATATCGAATAGAGCGGCACGACCAGCATGGCTTCCGGCAGCATCTGCGTCGCAAACAATGCAAAGCCCAGTATCGCAAGTCCTGCAAACCGGAAGCGCGAGAGGGCGTAAGCCGGAAGGACGGCAAGCAGAATGCTGAGAACGGTGGTGCCTGTGGCGACCAGAAAGCTGTTCTTCAGCCATGTCGTCACAGGAATGGTATCGAAGACCTCGAGATAGATTCCAAGCTGCGACCAATCAGGCACGAGCCGCGGAAAGGGCGCGAAGAGTTCCGATGATGGCGTCATCGACGTGACGAACATCCAGTAGATCGGAAAAGCCGCAAAGCCGAGCATGAAGAGGACGGCGAGGATGCGAACAAAGTGGGCGTTGCCTGTGGTGTTCATCAACGCTTCCCCTGTGCCTGTTCAGTCATCCGGGTGACCTTGAAATAGATGACGGTGACAAGAAGCGCGATCGACAGGCCGATCATGCCGATGGAGGCCGCCGATCCGAGATCGCGATAGACGAAACCCTGGCGATAGAGCTCGATGACGAGCGTATTGGTCGCGCCGATCGGGCCTCCCTGCGTCATCAGCCAGATGAGGTCGAAGCGGCGCAGCGACCAGATGGTGACGAACAGCGTCAGCATCAGCACGGTCGGCTGGATGGTCGGCCATGTGGCGGTCTTGAAGATGTTGAGCCGGTCCGCGCCATCAATGACGGCAGCCTCCTTGAGCTCATGCGGCACGCCCTGCAGAGCCGCAAGAATCACGACGGAAGAGAAGGGAAATATCTGCCAGACGGTGGTGAGAAGGATAGCCGGTAGGGCAAGGTTTGGATCGTCCAGCCAGTTCTCGCCGCCGAAAGGAAGGCCGAGGCCGGTGAGAACCCGGTTGAAAATGCCGTATTGCGAATTGAATATCCAGGTGAACACCAGCGCGACGGCAACGGATGGTGCGGCCCATGGAACGGTGATGAGCGCCCGGGCAATACCCCGGCCGAAGAAGGGTGAATCGAGCAGCATTGCCGAACCGAGGCCGGTGCCGATCGCAAAGATCACGCAGGCGACGGTATAGATCGCCGTGATCCAAAGGACCTTCCACAGTTCGCCGTCTTCGATCAGGAACGAATAATTCTCAATACCGACGAACGGGTTGACGTTGGGCGTCAGCAGGTCGGTGGCGGTGAAGCTCATGAAGAATTGCTGGACCAGCGGATAGAACTGAAACAGCAGAAGATAGATGCCGACCGGTGCGGCGAAGAGATAAGGAGTCAACGGATGACCGTCGAGCCTTGCTCTTGCGAGCTGGGCACGTTTCATAACTGACCTCGATGGGAAAAAATAGCCGTGGTTGCGGAGGCTGTTCAGACAGCCTCCGCAACGATCTCAGCGAAGGACGCGTCGCTCCACCAGCGACTGGGCGCGATCCATGGCCTCCTTTGGATCGGCATTTTCGAGAAGCACCTTCAACACCTGCTCGAGCACGATCTGCTGGATTTCGGGCGTCTTGCCCTCATGTCCCATCACAAGCTGCGGAAGGGCATTCTGCATCTGGTTTTCGTATACCTTCAGCCATGGCCGCTTCGCCTGCTCTTCAGCAGACATGTCGATCTTGGTGCCGACACCCGTACCCATCGCGGCCTGAAGGCCTTTCTGGTTTTCGGGGGAATAGGCCCATTTGATGAAGGCGCCAGCCGCATCCTTGTGCTTCGTGTTGGCGTTGACCACCAGAGCGGTCATGATGAGGCCCTGTGCCTTGTCCGGGAAAGGCGAGGGTGCTGCGGCGAAATTGAGCTGCGGAGCGTTCTGGTTGAAGATTGCCGCCACGCCGCCATTATCGACGTTCATGGCGATCTTGCCTTCCCAGAACATGCGGCGATAGGTGGCCGCGTCCGCGCCGCGTGGCGTCACAGCCGCATCATAAACCTGCTTGTAGGCAGTGACGCCTTTGATGACATCGGGACTATTGAGTGTGAGCTTGCCGTCCTTGTCGCTCCAGCGACCGCCAAATCCGAAGACGTAGTTGCAGAGATCCTGCCAGAATCCGGCACGCTCCGCCATCGTGGCACGATAGGCATAACCATACACGCCGTCCTTGGTTTTCTCCTTTGCGGCCGACAGGAAGCTTTCGAAATCCTTCGGTGGTTCCGGCAGGATGTCCTTGTTGTACAGCAGTGCATAACCCGTCGTGTCGAACAGCAGACCGTAACGGACGTCCTTCACCTTCATGAAGCGGTCCGGCCCCAGGAATTCGTGATCCTTGTCGGTGATCAGATCGTCGAGCGGCAGCAGGCGCCCGGATGGAATGGCAGCAAAGAAATCGGTCTGGTCGAAGCGCACGAGGTCCGGTCCGCCACCGCCGCCCATCTGGGTGAAGACGGTGTTGGCGAGGCTGGAAAACGGGATTGCGATGGGTTCAACTTCGACCTTGTCCTGGCTTTCGTTGAACTTCTGGATCCAGGCCTTGACCCGGTCGCCACGTCCGGCTTCCGCAAAAACCGCGGCGGCGAAAGTGATCTTGTCCTTTGCCAGCGCAGGCGCTGCCCAGGACGCAAGCGCCGTCGCCATTGTGGCTGCAATTACGGATTTTACGATATTGCTCATCCATGCTCCTCCCTGAGCTTTTTAGTGACGCCTCCCGAGCGCCATAAGTCATTGTAAAATATGTATTTCAGAAATCTTTCTTCATGACGGCCGGATGCTGGGCACCCAATGCCACCGCTGTTTCAAATCTTGAAAATCGGTTCGATGCTGCAATCCAGCAGGCGAGGGTCTATCCCCGTCTCCATTTCATCGAACATGGAATCGACAAAGCCGACCAAGGCATCCGTTGCGGCAAGCGCCGTGTCCAGATGGCGGTTCGCGACGGCATTCAATACCGAAAGATGGCAATCGACCGTCTGCGTCAGGTCGGATTTTCCATGTGTCACCGTGTGGTGAATGAAGCCGATGCGACGGTAGATCGTATGCAGCGGCCGCAGAGTATGTTCGAGGAAAGGCTCGTTCGCCGCCGCCAGCAATATCTGGTCGATCCGACGGTCGAGCAGGTTGAATTCGCTGAGCGTGATCTGCTCCCGCCGTTCACGCAGGGCGCGTTCGATGTGCAGCATCTGATTGCGGTGGGAGAGGCTTGCCCGCTCCACCGCCAGCCGCATGACGAAGCGTTCCATGTCCCGGCGCAGCTGCAGCAAGAGGCGCTCACGCGCGAGATCGATTGGCGCGACCCTGAGGCCATGGCGGGGCAGCACGACCAGCAACGTATCCGCGGCCAGACGGCTGACGGCGTTATGAACCGGCGTGCGGCCGAACCCCGTCACGTCCTGCAACTCCTGCAATGTCAATTGCCGGCCGGGCTTGAGCTCGCAATTGATCAGCAGTTCCTCAATGCGCTCATAGGCTAGGTCGAAGAAGTTGACGCGGTTCGCGCGCTTCGGCTTTTCGCCATCTTTTACCAATTCTGGCTTTGTCTGCTTGCGCGCCATCTCCGGTCTCCTCCCGTCGCGGTCAACAAACTCAGTACATAAATCGCTATAAAACATGTTGTGAAATTTTACAAGCAACATTATTGTCCGGATCGAGACTGGCTGGGAGGCTGGTCAGTCAATCGGGAGATGCGACCGAGGTGGGCGCGCGGAGGAGCTAATGAAGATTACGTCTGTCGAAACTTTGCGGACCGAAGAGTTCTCAAATGTGCTTTGGGTGCGCATCCACACCGATACCGGGGTGATCGGGCTGGGTGAAACCTTCTATGGCGCAGGCGCGGTCGAGGCTCATATCCACGATGTTCTGGCCGGCCGCCTGCTTGGCCGCGACCCGATGCGGATCGAGGCGCATTCCCGCGAATTGGTAAATCTGCCGATGGCGCAGGCCTCGACCGGTGCCGAATATCGTGCGGCTTCGGCGATCGATCTGGCGCTGTGGGATATTTTCGGCAAGGTCTGCGATCAGCCGGTCCACCAGATGCTGGGTGGTCTCTGCCACGATCGTATTCCCGTCTACAATACCTGTGCCGGTTACGGTTACGTGCGGTCCAACAAGATCAAGCCGGTCGATACCTGGAATTTTCGCGACGATGCCGAAGGCCCCTATGAAGATCTCAGGGCTTTCATGACGGATGCCGGCGCGCTCGCCGAAAATCTGCTGGAGCAGGGCATTTCGGCCATGAAGATCTGGCCGTTCGATCCTGCGGCGATCGAAAACGACGGGCGTTACATCACGAGCGACCAGCTGCGCGCAGCCCTGCTGCCGTTCGAGCAGATACGCAAACGTGTGGGTGACCGCATGCAGATCATGGTGGAGTTTCACAGCCTCTGGAACCTGCCGACGATCAAGAGGATCGCCCGCGAACTCGAAGCCTTCGATCCGACATGGTACGAGGATCCGATACGGATGAATTCGGTATCCGCCCTTTCGGAACTGGCCGCCTCCACCAGCGTGCCGATCTGTGCCTCGGAAACCCTCGGTTCCCGTTTCCCCTACAAGGACATGCTGGAAGCCGGCGCGATCGGCATCGTCATGACTGACCTCGTCTGGACCGGCGGTCTGACCGAAGGCCGCAAGATCGCCGCACTGGCCGACACCTATCATCGCCCCTACGCGCCGCATGATTGCACCGGGCCTGTCGCCTATGCCGCAGCCGTTCATTCCTCTTTTTCACAGACCAACACCATGATCCAGGAGTCCGTGCGCGCTTTTTATACCGGCTGGTACAGCGAGCTTGTGACAAATCTGCCCGTCATCGAAAACGGCTTCGTCTTGCCGATGGAAGGCCCCGGCCTCGGGACCGAATTGCTGCCCAAGGTCTTCGACCGGCCGGACCTGACGGTCCGCGTCAGCACGCTGTGAGGAGGACGTCATGACCAATCAGACCATCTTCGATCTCTCCGGCCGCACGGCGCTTGTTACCGGCTCTTCACGCGGTCTCGGCCGCGCAATGGCGGAAGGGCTTGCCGTCGCGGGGGCGCGCATCCTCATTAACGGCACCGATCCGTCGCGTGTCGCGCAAACGGTTCAGGAGTTTCGCAGCGCCGGTCATGACGCTGAGGCGGTTGCCTTTGACGTCACCTCCGAAAGCGCAATCATTGAGGCTTTCGCCATGCTTGATGAGCAGGGGATAGAGGTCGACATCCTCGTCAACAATGCCGGCATCCAGTTCCGCAAGCCGATGGTCGAACTTGAGACGGCGGACTGGCAGCGGGTGATCGACACCAACCTCACAAGCGCCTTCATGATTGGCCGCGAGGCGGCAAAACGGATGATCCCGCGCAGATATGGCAAGATCGTCAATATCGGCTCGCTGACCAGTGAACTCGCCCGCGCGACGGTGGCGCCCTATACCGTGGCCAAAGGCGGTATCAAGATGCTGACCCGCGCCATGGCGGCGGAATGGGCGCAATATGGCATACAGGCCAACGCCATCGGCCCCGGCTACATGCTGACCGACATGAATCAGGCACTGATCGACAATCCGGAATTCGACGCCTGGGTGAAGGCACGCACGCCGGCGAAACGCTGGGGCAAACCGCAGGAACTCGTCGGAACCGCCGTGTTCCTCTCTGCCTCGGCCTCCGACTACGTCAATGGCCAGATAATCTATGTCGACGGTGGAATGCTGTCGGTTCTCTAGAACCGCCGCCATCCTTGATGCCAACAGAAATTGACGGGAGGAGACGCGCATGCGCGGAGTCGTCATTCATGCAGCAAAAGACCTGCGGGTAGAAGACGTTGCCGGCCAACCACTTGCCGCGGACGAGGTGCGGGTGGCTGTTGCCGTCGGCGGAATTTGCGGGTCGGATCTGCATTATTATAACCACGGCGGCTTCGGCACGGTGCGCGTGCGCGAGCCCATGGCGCTCGGTCATGAGTTTGCCGGTACGGTGGCTGAAGTGGGCAGTTCCGTCTCTCATCTCGTGCCCGGCATGCGCGTGGCGGTCAATCCGAGCCTGCCCTGCGGCACCTGCCGTTATTGCGCTCAGGGCATGCAGAACCAGTGCCTGGACATGCGCTTCATGGGCAGCGCCATGCGCTCCCCCCATGTTCAGGGCGGTTTCCGTGAAATCGTGACCGTTCATTCGACGCAACCCGTACCAATTGCCGAAGGGCTTTCGATGGGCGAAGCAGCCATGGCTGAGCCTTTGGCCGTGTGCCTCCATGCCGCGCGTCAGGCCGGATCGCTTCTCGGCAAGACGGTGCTGATAACCGGTGCCGGACCGATAGGCATGCTGAGCCTGCTCGTTGCCCGTCTTGCCGGCGCGGCGCATATCGTCGTTACCGATGTCGCCGACGCGCCGCTCGATCTGGCGCGACGCATCGGCGCGGATGAGGCCGTCAACATCATGCGCGATGCCGGCCTGCTTGAAAAATACCGGTTTGAAAAAGGCGCCTTCGACGTCTTGTTCGAAGCCTCCGGCAATCAGGCGGCACTTGTCCCGGCGCTGGATGTGCTCCGGCCGGGCGGCGTGATCGTCCAGCTCGGTCTTGGCGGTGAGTTCACCATCCCGATGAACCTCATCGTTGCCAAAGAGCTGCAACTGCGCGGAACGTTCCGCTTCCACGAGGAATTTGCCCAGGCGGTGAACATGATGGGACGCGGCCTGATCGACGTTAAGCCCTTGATCAGCGCCACATTGCCGTTCGATCAGGCCCGTGAGGCTTTCGATCTTGCCGGTGACCGCGCAAGAAGCATGAAAGTGCAGCTTGCCTTCAGCGGTGCAGCCTGATGAAGCCCGTTGTCGCCAGGCCGCTGACAGCGGAAGCCTTCGCGCCATTCGGCTCTGTCGCCGATATATCTTCACTCGATCAGTTGGTGTCGCTAACGCACGCTTATGAGGGAACCGGCGACGCAAAAGCGCCGGTGCTTCAACTCGTACAGGCAAAGGCAATGTCTGGCGCTCCGGTCATCTCGCAAATGGAAATACATCCATTCTCCAGCCAGACTTTCCTGCCGCTCGACCAGTCGCCATCTCTGGTCGTGGTCTGCGAGGCCGGTGGGGACGGGATGCCGGATGAATCCACCATCCGGGCCTTTCTGGCAGGCCCCATGCAGATCGTCACCTATCGTTACGGTGTGATGCACCATAGGCTGACACCGCTTGCGCCTTCCGGCAGGTTTGCCATGACGATGTGGCAGACGGGAAATGGTGGAGACACTGTCCTTTACCCGCTGCACACGCCTGTATCGGTGGATATGTCCAACATCGCTCCGTGAGCGTTAGCCCCGGAATGCGCGAAATATCCGCGATTGCCGATTTGCATTCCTGGCGTCGTTCGTGCTTTTGTCTGCCACAACAGCCCGGTCCAGCGCCGGATGCAGGCCGAAGGGGCGGAAATCATGGATGACAAGCAAAGCGTCGATCATCTCGTGCTGCCCGTGCGGGATATCGGTATCGCGGCTCGCCGACTTGAGGCTCTCGGCTTCACGGTCGCGCCGCCGGCTCTCCATCCATTCGGCACGCAAAACGCCTGCGTTTTCTTTCAGGATGGCACCTATATCGAGCCGCTGGCGATTGCTGACCCAGCTAAATATATTGCCTCGATAGAGAAGGGTGACGTCTTTACCGGCAGGGATCAGGCGTTCAGACAACATCACGGCCAGGAAGGTTTCTCGGCTCTCGTCGCCAAAACAGGCGACGCTATTGGCAATCACGAACGGTTCGTCGCAGCGGGCCTCTCCGTCGGTGATCTTTTTGAGTTTTCGCGACCGGTTCAGATGCCGGACGGCTCCCGCAGCGAAGCGGCATTTCGGCTGGCTTTTGCGGCAAGCGGGGCGGCGACGGATTTTTTCCTGTTCGCCTGCCAGCGGCTGAAGGCCTTGCCGGGCGACCGAACGGAGCTGGAGCGGCATGCCAATGCCGTCACGGGTCTCCGCGAAATCGTCCTGCTTCCCGGCGGAGATGCAAGAGCGGCTCACCTGATCGAAACGGTCTTCGACTGTGAGGCGATGATGTCTCCGAGTGGAGATATGATTTTCGCAACCGGCAATGCCCAAATCAGATTGACCGAAAAGCCGGTCTTCGCCGGCATCGACCTGAATGCTTCAAATCGGGGTGATGGAGGGCTGCGAGGTGCTGGCATCGTTTTCTCCGTCAACGATCTTGCCGTGACAGCGGCGGTGCTTGCTGCTAATGGCGTCTCCAGCATGGAAGCGGGCGGCCGTCTGGTGGTGCCCGCAGTACCCGGTCAGGGCGTTGCCTTCGCCTTCGAGGAAAAATGATGAGCGTTACGAACAATCTCAAAGTCACCGCCGGCGATGGCGCCAGCAAGGTTTCCTTCTCCAATACCGAGCGTTTTTCGCTGATTGCCGGCCCCTGCCAGATGGAAAGCCGCGAACATGCCTTCACGATCGCGGGTGTGCTCAAAGAACTGTGCGATAAGCTGGGCATCGGCCTTGTCTATAAGTCCTCCTTCGACAAGGCGAACCGCACCTCGCTTTCCGGCAAGCGCGGCATCGGCCTTGACAGCGCGATGGAGATTTTCGCCGATCTCAAGAAGGAATTCGGCTTTCCTGTTCTGACGGATATTCACACCGAGGAACAATGCGCCATCGTGTCCGAAGTGGTGGATGTGCTGCAGATCCCGGCCTTCCTCAGCCGACAGACCGATCTTCTTGTCGCCGCCGCAAAGACCGGCTGCGTCATCAATGTCAAGAAAGGCCAGTTCCTGGCTCCCTGGGACATGAAGAACGTGCTGGCCAAGCTGAATGAAAGCGGCAACCCGAATGTGCTGCTCTGCGAACGCGGCGCCTCCTTCGGTTACAATACGCTCGTCTCCGACATGCGTTCGCTGCCGATCATGGCTTCTCTCGGCGCGCCTGTCGTCTTCGATGCCACCCATTCGGTGCAGCAGCCGGGCGGGCAGGGCGGTTCCACCGGCGGCCAGCGTGAATTCGTCGAGACGCTTTCGCGTGCGGCGGTCGCGGTCGGTGTCGCCGGTCTCTTCATCGAGACCCATGAAGACCCGGACAATGCGCCCTCTGACGGTCCCAATATGGTGCATCTGAAGGACATGCCCAAGCTGCTGGAAAAGCTACTGGCCTTCGACGCCATCACCAAAGCCTGAGGGGCCGGCGCGGTTTGTGCCAATCGATTTTAAATGGCGGGCGGACCGTTTCTGCCGTCCGCCGTCATTGTAATTTCTTCGTCATCGTCTAAGACAGGCGACGGAAAATATCTGTTCCATTCCCAAGGGAGAGACCATGACTGCCATTACCGATATCATCGCGCGCGAAATCCTCGACAGCCGCGGCAACCCGACCGTTGAAGTCGATGTTTACCTCGAAGACGGCTCCATGGGCCGTGCGGCCGTTCCGTCCGGCGCCTCCACCGGCGCGCATGAAGCGGTTGAGCTGCGCGATGGCGGCAAGCGTTATCTCGGCAAGGGCGTGGAAAAGGCGGTTGAAGCCGTCAATACCGAAATCTTCGACGCCATCGGCGGTTTCGACGCTGAAAACCAGATTCAGATCGACCAGATGATGATCGCGCTTGACGGCACGCCGAACAAGTCGCGCATCGGCGCCAACGCCATCCTCGGCGTCTCGCTCGCCGTCGCCAAGGCTGCGGCCGAAGCCTCGGGCCTGCCGCTTTACCGTTATGTCGGTGGTCCGAACGCACATCTGTTGCCGGTTCCGATGATGAACATCATCAACGGCGGCGCCCATGCCGACAACCCTATCGACTTCCAGGAATTCATGATCCTGCCGGTTGGCGCAGAAAACATCCGCGAAGCCGTGCGCATGGGCTCGGAAGTCTTCCATACGCTGAAAAAAGAACTGTCCGCGCAGGGCCACAATACCAATGTCGGTGACGAGGGCGGTTTCGCACCAGGTCTCGAAAGCGCGCCTGCTGCTCTCGATTTCATCATGAAGTCGATCGAAAAAGCGGGTTACCGTCCGGGCGACGACATGTTCATCGGTCTCGACTGTGCCGCGACCGAATTCTTCAAGAACGGCAATTACGTTTATGAAGGCGAAGGCAAGACCCGTTCGCCGATCGAGCAGGCCGAATATCTGGCCGATCTCGTCGCGAAATATCCGATCATCTCGGTCGAAGACGGCATGGCTGAAGACGACTGGGATGGCTGGAAGGCGCTGACCGATCTCATCGGCAACAAGTGCCAGCTGGTCGGCGACGACCTCTTCGTCACCAACTCGGCGCGTCTTCGCGATGGCATCAAGATGGGTGTCGCCAACTCCATCCTCGTCAAGGTCAACCAGATCGGTTCGCTCTCCGAGACGCTGGATGCGGTCGAAACGGCGCATAAGGCCGGTTACACCGCCGTCATGTCGCACCGTTCGGGCGAGACGGAAGATTCCACCATCGCCGACCTCGCGGTTGCCACGAACTGCGGTCAGATCAAGACCGGTTCGCTTGCCCGTTCCGACCGGCTCGCAAAGTACAACCAGCTGATCCGTATCGAAGAAATGCTCGGCCCGCAGGCTGCTTACGCCGGCCGTTCGATCCTGCGCGGGTAATTCGCCCGGATTTTTTGCGGGGGCGCTTTGCTGTCCTAGATGGGATTGGTATCAGGCCTCGCAACGCATTCGACATCATCCTCGGCCTTGTGCCGAGGATCTGCAACGTCTCCTCAATTCGACACGTTGCAGATGCTCGGGACAGGCCCGAGCATGACGAACCGGAGCTTCGGCATCACCGCCATTCTCAGCCTGCCTCCGGCGGGCTTTTTCATGCCCATTCGCCATTCGCAATTTAAGGTCAACGGATAGTTAAACAATCCGGCTTAGTCTCAGAATCACGTTGTGCGTTTTAAGGCTTCTCTCCGGCATGTGGACCAGACATCATAAAAAGAGACGATTCGGCCGTTTGATCGTTCCGGCCATCACGATCGCTTTTCTTTCCTATTTCGGTTATCATTCCATCCATGGCGACTTCGGCCTTCAGGCGACGGAGCGGCTGGAGCGGCAGCGTATTACTCGCACGGCGGAGCTTCAAAAGCTCACGCAGGCGCGTGTGGCGCTGGAGCGGCAGGTGGAATTGTTGAGCGATGGCTCGTTGGAGCGGGACATGATCGATGAAATTTCCCGTTACCAGCTGAATATGTCCCGCACGGACGAAATCGTCATCATGAACACATATTTCTAATTAACCGAAATCAGGTTAATTTAACATTTGTGATTTATTCACAGCATCTTAGCGTGAATATGTGCCATGCGTTTAAAGCATTGCTGCATGGCATTTTCTTGCATATGGTGCGCGCCACTCTATCCATTCAAATGGCAACTCAGGGAGGGATGAATGGCGCCGCGAAAACCAGCGACCGTATCCGGCCGCAAGACCACGGCAAAGGCTGCAACCGAATTCACCGGCAAGAACAGTCCCGACTTCTCCAAGGAAGACGAACTTCACGCCTACCGTGAAATGCTGCTCATCCGCCGTTTCGAAGAAAAGGCCGGCCAGCTCTACGGCATGGGCTTCATCGGTGGTTTCTGTCACCTCTATATCGGTCAGGAAGCCGTTGTTGTCGGCATGCAGATGTCGCAGAAGGAAGGCGATCAGGTCATCACCGCTTACCGCGACCACGGCCACATGCTTGCACTCGGCATGAGCGCGCGTGGCGTAATGGCCGAGTTGACCGGCCGCAAGGGCGGCCTGTCGAAAGGCAAGGGCGGCTCCATGCACATGTTCTCCAAGGAGAAACATTTCTATGGCGGTCACGGCATCGTCGGCGCGCAGGTTTCGCTTGGAACCGGTCTCGCTTTCGCCAACCGCTATCGCGGCAACGACAATGTTTCCGTGACCTATTTCGGTGACGGCGCCGCCAACCAGGGCCAGGTCTACGAGAGCTTCAACATGGCCGCTCTCTGGAAACTGCCGATCATCTATATCGTCGAGAACAACCGTTACGCCATGGGCACCTCGACCGCCCGCGCCACCGCCCAGTCGAACTATTCGCTGCGCGGCCAGTCGTTCGGTATCCCCGGCGTTCAGGTGGATGGCATGGATGTGCGCGCCGTCAAGGCCGCCGCCGATCAGGCGCTGGAACATTGCCGTTCCGGCAAGGGTCCGATCATTCTGGAAATGCTGACCTACCGTTACCGAGGTCACTCCATGTCCGACCCGGCGAAATACCGTTCCAAGGATGAAGTGCAGAAGATGCGCTCCGAACATGACCCGATCGAGCAGGTCAAGGCACGGCTTCTGGAGCAGGGCTGGGCAAGCGAAGACGAACTCAAGGCCATCGACAAGGATGTCCGTGATATCGTCGCCGACAGCGCCGACTTCGCCCAGAACGACCCAGAGCCGGATGTATCCGAGCTTTACACCGACATTCTGCTCTGATCGGGAAAGGGAAACCAATGCCTGTAGAAATTCTTATGCCCGCCCTTTCCCCGACCATGGAGGAAGGCACGCTTTCCAAGTGGCTTAAAAAGGAAGGCGACAAGGTCACCTCCGGCGACGTGATTGCCGAAATCGAGACCGACAAGGCGACCATGGAAGTGGAAGCCGTGGATGAAGGCGTGATCGGCAAGCTCTTGATCGATGCCGGCACCGAAGGTGTGAAGGTCAACACGGCAATCGCCGTTCTCCTTCAGGATGGTGAAAGCGCCGACGACATCTCTTCCTCCGCCAAGAAGGAAGAGCCAAAGGCTGAAGCTGCAAATTCCGGTTCTGATGCCGCCGGCGGCAAGACCCGTGAAGCTGCCGAAGAGCCGAGCGCTGCCAAGGAAGCCGCCAAGGTTCCGGCAGCACCTAAGATCGACGTTGCGGCCGATCCGGATGTTCCTGCCGGTACGGAAATGGTGATGACGACAGTGCGTGAAGCGCTGCGCGACGCCATGGCCGAAGAAATGCGCGCCGACGAAAAAGTTTTCGTCATGGGTGAAGAAGTCGCCGAATATCAGGGCGCCTACAAGATCACCCAAGGGTTGTTGCAGGAATTCGGCGAGCGCCGTGTTATCGATACCCCGATCACCGAGCATGGTTTTGCCGGTATCGGCGTCGGCGCTGCGATGACGGGCCTCAAGCCCATCGTCGAATTCATGACCTTCAACTTCGCCATGCAGGCGATCGACCAGATTGTCAACTCGGCGGCTAAGACGCTTTACATGTCGGGCGGTCAGATGGGTGCACCGATGGTGTTCCGTGGTCCGTCCGGTGCTGCTGCCCGCGTTGGCGCACAGCATTCGCAATGTTACGCCGCATGGTACAGCCATATTCCGGGCCTCAAAGTTGTCATGCCCTACACGGCAGCCGACGCCAAGGGCCTGCTCAAGGCGGCTATCCGCGATCCGAACCCGGTCATCTTCCTTGAGAACGAAATTCTCTACGGCCAAAGCTTCGAAGTGCCGAAGCTCGATGATTTCGTTCTGCCGATCGGCAAGGCGCGCATTCACCGCAAGGGCAAGGATGCGACCATCGTTTCCTTCGGTATCGGCATGACCTATGCGATCAAGGCGGTTGCGGAACTCGAAAAGCTTGGCATCGATGTCGAACTGATCGACCTGCGCACCATCCGTCCGATGGATCTGCCCACCGTCATCGAATCGGTCAAGAAGACCGGTCGTCTGGTCACGGTCGAGGAAGGCTTCCCGCAGTCATCGGTCGGTGACTTCATTGCCAACCAGGTCATGCGCGCCGCTTTCGACTATCTCGATGCGCCGATCCTGACGATTGCCGGCAAGGACGTTCCGATGCCTTACGCGGCGAACCTCGAAAAGCTGGCTTTGCCCAACGTCGATGAAGTCGTCCAGGCCGTCAAAACCGTCTGCTACAAGTAAGGGGAGGCGTTTCGATGCCGATAAACATCACCATGCCTGCCCTTTCTCCAACGATGGAAGAGGGCAATCTGGCCAAGTGGCTGGTCAAGGAAGGCGACAAGGTCGCACCCGGTGACGTGATCGCCGAGATCGAGACCGACAAGGCGACCATGGAAGTGGAAGCCGTCGATGAAGGCACGGTTGCCAAGCTCGTCGTTGCCGCCGGCACCGAAGCGGTCAAGGTCAATGCCCTGATCGCCATCCTCGCTGCAGAAGGCGAAGATGTGGCCGAGGCGGCGAAGGGCGGCGATGCCGCACCGGCCAAGGCGGAAGCCCCGAAGCAGGAAGCTGCAAAGGCCGAAGCGACGAAGGAAGAAGCTGCGCCAGTCAAGGCTGAAAAGCCGGCGGCCGATCAGGCAGCGGCACCTTCCACGCCGGCCCCGGTTGCGAAGTCCGGCGAGCGCATTTTCGCATCGCCCCTTGCCCGCCGTCTGGCCAAGGAAGCCGGTCTCGACCTTTCGGCCGTCTCCGGTTCCGGCCCGCATGGCCGCATCATCAAGACCGACGTGGAAAAGGCTGCCGCTTCCGGCGGTGCGAAGGCTGCATCTGCTGCCGCAGCATCCGCAGGCGCACCGGCTCCGGCGCTCGCCAAGGGTCAGTCGGACGAAGCCGTTCTCAAGCTGTTCGAACCCGGCTCCTACGAGCTTGTGCCGCATGACGGCATGCGCAAGGTCATCGCCAAGCGCCTGGTCGAATCCAAGCAGACGGTTCCGCATTTCTACGTCTCCGTGGATTGCGAACTGGATACGCTTCTGGCGTTGCGCGCCCAGCTCAACGCCGCTGCTCCTGAAAAGGACGGCAAGCCGGCCTACAAGCTGTCGGTCAACGACATGGTCATCAAGGCGCTTGCTCTTGCGCTGCGTGATGTGCCTGACGCCAACGTCTCCTGGACGGAAAGCAACATGGTCAAGCACAAGCATTCGGATGTCGGCGTTGCCGTTTCCATTCCGGGTGGCCTGATCACGCCGATCATCCGCAAGGCGGAAGAAAAGTCGCTCTCCACCATCTCCAACGAGATGAAGGACTACGGCAAGCGCGCGAAAGAGCGCAAGCTGAAGCCCGAGGAATATCAGGGCGGCACGACGGCCGTGTCCAACATGGGCATGATGGGCGTCAAGAGCTTCTCCGCCGTTATCAACCCGCCGCATGCCACCATCCTGGCTGTCGGCGCGGGCGAACAGCGCGCTGTCGTTAAGAACGGCGAGATCAAGGTCGCCAATGTCATGACGGTCACGCTCTCCACCGACCACCGCTGCGTCGATGGCGCGCTCGGAGCCGAACTGATCGGCGCCTTCAAGCGCTACATCGAAAACCCGATGGGCATGCTGGTTTGATCGGAGAATAATATGGCGAAGTCGGTCCTCTGCTTTGGCGATTCCCTCACATGGGGATCAAATGCGGAAACGGGTGGCCGGCACAGCCATGACGATCTATGGCCGAGCGTCTTGCAAAAGGCGCTCGGGCCTGAGGCGCATGTGATCCACGAGGGGCTGGGTGGCCGCACCACCGCCTATGACGACCACACCGCCGATTGCGACCGTAATGGCGCGAGGTTGCTGCCGACGCTTCTGCACAGCCATGCGCCGCTTGATCTCGTCATCATCATGCTCGGCACCAACGACATGAAACCGGCGATCCACGGCTCGGCCATTGTCGCCATGAAGGGTGTCGAGCGATTGGTGAAACTGGTTCGCAACCACGTCTGGCAGGTGCCGGACTGGGAAGCGCCTGACGTTCTGATCGTCGCGCCGCCGCAATTATGCGAAACGGCCAATCCGTTCATGGGCGCGATCTTTCGTGATGCTATCGATGAATCGGCGATGCTGGCTTCCGTCTACAGGGACCTTGCCGACGAACTCGATTGCGGCTTTTTCGATGCCGGGTCGGTTGCCCGCACGACGCCGGTGGATGGCGTTCATCTCGATGCTGAAAACACACGAGCCATCGGCCGCGGGCTGGAGCCCGTCGTTCGCATGATGCTCGGACTTTGACAATTATTCTCGTTTCGGGACGGCATGCCGTCATCCGAACAAGACAAGGCAGGATTTCCAATGGCTCAATCTTATGACGTCATCATCATCGGTTCGGGACCGGGCGGTTATATTGCCGCAATCCGTGCCGCCCAGCTCGGCATGAAGGTCGCCGTTGTCGAGCGCGAGCACCTTGCCGGCATCTGCTCCAACTGGGGCTGCATTCCCACCAAGGCCCTGCTGCGCACCGCTGATGTCATGCACACCGCCACCCACGCCAAGGATTACGGCCTGACGCTGGAAGGCTCGATCAAGCCTGACGTGAAGGCAATCGTGGCCCGCTCGCGCGGCATTGCTGCGCGCATGAATAATGGCGTCGGTTTCCTGTTCAAGAAGAACAAGGTCGATATCATCTGGGGTGAAGCCAAGATCACTAAGCCGGGCGAAATCGTCGTTGGCAAATCCACGAAGCCGGTCGTTCAGCCGCAGGGTCCCGTGCCGAAGAACACGCTGGGCGAAGGCACTTACACTGCCAAGCACATCATCGTCGCCACCGGCGCCCGTCCGCGCGCGCTGCCCGGCATCGAGCCGGATGGCAAGCTGATCTGGACCTATTTCGAGGCAATGAAGCCGGAAGAGCTGCCGAAGTCGCTGCTCGTCATGGGTTCGGGCGCCATCGGCATCGAATTCGCCAGCTTCTACCGCACCATGGGCGTTGACGTCACCGTCGTCGAAATCATGAGCCAGGTCATGCCGGTCGAAGATGCGGAAATCTCCGCCTTCGCCAAGAAGCAGCTGGAAAAGCAGGGCATCAAGATTCATCTGGAAACCAAGGTTTCCAAGGTCGAGAAGGCTGCAAACTCCGTCACTGCGACGCTGGAGAAGAAGGACGGTTCTTCCGAGAAGATCACTGCCGACCGGATGATTTCCGCCGTCGGCGTCGTCGCCAATATCGAAGGCATCGGCCTTGAGGCTGTGGGCGTGAAGACCGATCGCGGCTTCATCGTCATCGACGGTTACGGCAAGACCAATGTGCCCGGCGTCTATGCTATCGGTGATGTTGCCGGCCCGCCGCTGCTCGCCCACAAGGCCGAGCATGAGGCCGTGATCTGCGTCGAAAAGATCGCCGGTCTGCCGAATGTCCACCCGATGGACAAGCTCAAAATCCCCGGCTGCACCTATTGCAACCCGCAGGTCGCCTCGGTCGGTCTCACCGAAGCCAAGGCGAAGGAGCAGGGCCGAGACATCCGCGTCGGCCGCTTCTCGTTTGCGGCGAACGGCAAGGCGGTTGCGCTCGGTGAAGACCAGGGCATGGTCAAGACCATCTTCGACAAGAAGACGGGTGAGCTGCTCGGCGCGCACATGGTCGGCGCGGAAGTGACAGAGCTTATTCAGGGCTTCGTCGTCGCCATGAATCTCGAGACGACCGAAGAAGATTTGATGCACACGATCTTCCCGCATCCGACCATTTCGGAATCGATGAAGGAAAGCGTGCTCGACGCCTACGGACGTGTTCTGAACGCATAAGTGCCGCGTGATGCCCGGCATTGTCTAACCTTGCCGGGTGTCCCATATGTCTCAACGCCGGTTCCTCAAGGGAACTGTTCTTTCAGGGAGCGTGGGAATGGAAAGTGTAGGCTGGATTGCAGCAATCATCATCGGCGGTCTCGCCGGCTGGCTTGCGGGCAAGCTCATGGACATGCGCTTCGGCATTTTCATGAACATCATTCTGGGCATTGTCGGTTCGGTTGTCGCCGTCGCCGTCCTTGGCACCCTTGATGTTTTCGTGCAGGATAGCAGGCTCGGTTACTTCGTGACGTCTTTCCTTGGCGCCAGCCTGTTGCTGTTTGTAGCAAAGCTGGTGCGGCGCTAACGGGCTGCATGACCGGAAAGGGCTTACGCTTTTTCTGGAATTGTTCTAAAGCATCCGGCCAACAGGTGTTTAGATCGCTACAGGCGATGGAAGCAGGTTTTTAATGGTCACTATTCTCGACAGGACGTCGTCCGACGAAAAGCGCATTCGCCACCCGGAAAAGGCGCATCGGCCCGATACCGAGGTCATGCGCAAGCCGGAATGGATCCGCGTCAAGGCGCCGACCTCCAAGGGCTATCACGAGACGCGCGAGCTGGTGCGCAGCCACAAGCTCGTCACGGTGTGCGAGGAAGCCGGCTGTCCGAATATCGGCGAGTGCTGGGACAAGAAACACGCGACCTTCATGATCATGGGTGAAATCTGCACCCGCGCCTGCGCTTTCTGCAACGTCGCGACCGGCAAGCCCAACGCGCTTGACATGAACGAGCCTGAAAACGTCGCCAAGGCTGTCAAACAGATGGGCCTTTCCCACGTCGTCATCACCTCGGTCGACCGCGACGATCTTGCCGATGGCGGTGCTGAACATTTCGAGAAGGTCATCTGGGCAATCCGTGCGGCATCTCCCAATACGACCATCGAAATCCTGACCCCCGACTTCCTGAAGAAGCCCGGCGCGCTGGAACGTGTCGTGGCCGCCAAGCCTGACGTTTTCAACCACAACATGGAAACCGTTCCGGGCAATTATCTCACGGTCCGCCCCGGCGCGCGTTATTTCCACTCCGTGCGCCTGTTGCAGCGGGTGAAGGAACTCGATCCTACCATGTTCACCAAATCCGGCATCATGGTCGGCCTTGGTGAAGAGCGTAATGAAGTGCTGCAGCTGATGGACGATCTGCGCAGCGCCGACGTGGATTTCCTGACTATCGGCCAATATCTGCAGCCAACCCGCAAGCACCACAAGGTCGAGGCTTACGTCACGCCGGAGGAATTCAAGTCCTACGAGACGGTTGCCTATACCAAGGGCTTCCTGATGGTCTCCTCCAGCCCGCTGACACGTTCTTCCCACCATGCCGGCGACGATTTTGAGCGCCTGCGTGCGGCCCGCGAAAAGAAGCTGTTGGCTGCTGCTGAGTAAGGGACAAAAGTTCCGCGACATAGGTTGCTGGATCGGGCGATATGAGCTCTCTCCACCGTCATGCTCGGGCTTGTCCCGAGCATCTGCGACCTATCGGTTGTACGATACGTGATGGGATCCTCGGGACAGGCCAGAGGATGACGTGAGTGGGAGGCGAGGCTTGTGAAATGGTTCAGCCGCCTGTTGCAGGCCTTCAACCCAATCACACCACGACCTTCGCCGGCCGATGCGCCCGCATGCACAAGATCACGCTCAGCACCACCGAACAGATCGCCATGATCTCGACAATGGTCGGCCCGCGACCTTCCCACAGAAACCCGTAAAGCAACGCAAACAGCGTTTCGAACAGGATCATCTGCCCGACCATTGTGAGCGGTAGCATGCGGCTCATTCTGTTCCAGAGGGCATTACCGAGAATGGAGGCGGTGAAACCGAGGCCGGCGGCAATGGTCGCGAAGTGAAGCCAGTCCCCTGAACTGTGGCTTTCCCCGCCGAAGGCAAAGGCCGGAATGGCCAGCACCAGCGCAAGCCCGCCTGTCACAACGCCCGTCATCATGTTCCAGTCATCGGCGCTGACGTCGTGAAGGCGGGACAGCCAGCGGGCATTGCCGACTGCGAAAGCTGTCCATGACGCGAGCGCTCCCAGCGCACAGGCAAGCCCTATGACGCGGGACATATCCAGTCCCGTATCGTTTTCCGTCAGCGACTGCCAGGAAATGCCGACAATGCCGATCGCCCCGAAAGCGAGCGACGGCCACAACTGCTTGAGCGACACCGCACCATGGTCGCGACTGCCGATGATGGTGACGGCAACCGGCAGGAAACCGATGATGATGGAGGTGAAGGCGACACCGCTCAGCTTCACCGCTGTCGAGATGAAGACGTAATAGGCGATGTTGCCAATCATGCTCAGCCAGCCGAGCGCGATCCATTCGCGCGCACCGAAATGGGCCGATACGCGTTTGAGGCGCGGTCCAATAATGATGAGGGAAATCAGCCCGTAGGTGAGATAACGCGCCGTCGAGAGTTGCAGCGCGGAAAAATCCGGCACGAGTTTCGGAGCGAGAAAGATGCCGCCCCAGAGCGCACCCGCCAGCATGCCGTAAAAAACACCGAGACCTGTCCTGTTCATGTCCGTCACATCCGCATTCATATGTGCCCGCGATGTGCCACAGGCCTTTGCGGCTGTCTTGACAAAAACTCCTGATGAATTGCCAGCGGTTCTAGTGGATGCCGCGGTTCCGGCGATAGGCGGCCGGTGTTTCGCCCACGATATTGCGCATGGCGCGCGTCAACGCCGTCTGGTCGGAAAAACCGGACCTGAGCGCGATTTCGGCGATCGGCAGGCTGGAATCGTCGAGCAGGGCGCAGACCTTGTCCATGCGAAGCCCCACCAGCCAGCGGTGAGGCGAGAGACCGAATTCCTCGACAAACAGCGCATGAAGGCGGCTTTCGCTGATCGACGCGCAGGCCGCCAGCATGTCGATGGTCCAGGGGAAGAAAGGTTCCGCCCTAACGACCGCGCCAAGCCAGCGAAGGCGCTCCCGGATATCGGCTCTTTCATCGGCAAGGCTGTCGACAAGAAGCGGCGCCCACAGGCCGGCGACATCGTCGCGGCGTCCATCCGTTCCGATGAGGCCGCGCATATAGGCGATCAATTGCCGTGTGTCCGGGGCAATATCGAGAAAGGGTGTGCGGGAAAATTTTTCGAGCGTTCGTTCCGAAACGGCACTTTCATCGAGATCGACCACCAGCGAGTGATTGACGCCAGTCGCTTCCTGCGTGTGCGGCGCATCGCGATGGATGAAGACGCCGCGCCCGGTGGAGAGCTCATCTTGCCGTCCGGCCACATCGATCCGCAGGCGGCCGGAGACGGGAAGAACGATCTGCACGAAGCTATGCCGCTCCTTCGGTCTTTCCTGCCTGTAGGTTCTGATATCGGCGGATGCGGACGTCATGACGCTGTCGTTTCCAGTGTGCAAAGAAATGGCCGCCTCGAAAAAGCGGCCGGTTTCATTGCATGATTATGGCATCGTCTTGAAGATTGGACCAGCCGGCTTTATCGCTCGGCTGCGGGAGACGGCAATTAACAGTCTTCCTTGACGGTCGATTCGCCGCGTTTGCGCTTTCGCAAAACCGGCTTGTTCTCTCTCGCCTCGCATTTCGCGACGTCGATGAGATAGGCAAGCATCGGCATTTCGTTCATCGATGCGAGTTGCTTGGCGGATTCGAGAAGGTTGATGATGTTGGAAAAATCGTCCATCGGCTCACTCAGTGGCTCAAAGCGGTTATGTATCGGGTGTGAACCCAAGGATGAATAAGCGCGGTGAAAATGGGAGGTTCCAGCGCCGTTGCATCCCATGGGTGTAATATTAGTCGCAAATAAATAGCAATCCCTGCGAGGGGGTTGCAATAGTTAAATTTCCGTAACGTCGGGCGCTCGCGTCCTGCCGTTGCAGAATATTGCCCGCTTTATTGGACAATGCACGGCGACGAGAATGAGGTTTATTCGATGCCGAACTATCTTGAAAACGTCAAGGACGCAGCTGACATCATCGCGTCGGCACGCCGCATCATGGTCGTCGGCTGCTCCGGCGGGGGGAAATCGACACTGTCGCAAAAGCTCGCGGCTGCCTTCCGGCTTCGCTATATCTCCATGGACCGCGATATTTTCTGGTTGCCCGGCTGGCAGTTGCGCCCGCGCGAAGAGCAGCGGCAGAGGATCGCGGCCATCGTCACCGAAGACCGATGGCTGATGGATGGCAGCAATCCGTCATCCTTCGACTTGCGTCTGCCAAGAACGGATATCGTGCTATGGGTCCGCATGCCGCGTTGGCTTTGCCTGTGGGGTGCGATCAGCCGGATCGTGAAGGGTTATGGCAAGGCCCGGCCCGAAATGGCGGTGGGTTGCCCGGAAAGAATAGACCTCGATTTCCTGCGCTATATCTGGAATTTCGAACGCCGCCATACTCCGGTCTTCGAGGAGAATTTTGCGCTTCATGGCCCCAACGTGCCGATATTCCAGCTGAAAAGCCGAAAACAGATCCGCCGCCTTCTTGATCTTCTTGTTATCGAGGATTAACTGCCGCTCATGCCACAGTTCGAAACGCATCGCCTTGTCAAACACTCGCCCGACCGCATGTACGACCTCGTCGCCGATGTGGAGAAATATCCGCAGTTTCTGCCGCTTTGCGAAGGGCTCACCGTTCGCTCGCGCAAGGAGCGGGATGGCAAGGTGCTGCTGGTGGCGGATATGACCGTGGGCTACAAGGCCATTCGCGAGACCTTCACCACGCAGGTGTTGTTGAACCCCGCAGAGCGCGCCATCGACGTGAAATATATCGACGGCCCGTTCAAATATCTCGACAATCGCTGGCGTTTCGAAGCGGCCGAAAATGGCGGCGCAGCTATTCATTTCTTCATCGATTATGAATTCAAGAACCGCCTGCTCGGCGCGGTCATGGGCTCGATGTTCGATCGGGCGTTCCGCATGTTCGCGGAAGCCTTCGAGACCCGCGCCGACAAGATTTACACCGATCCGGCCTGATTGAGCGCAATCAGCATCTCAAACGCGGTTCTGACAGTCGCAAGCCGGATTTCGGTTCGGCCGATATCTCCGTAACGCATCTCGTGATGCAGGAAGTGGCCGTTGCGCGCCTTGGCGGCCAGATGCACCAGCCCCACCGGTTTTTCGGCTGAGCCGCCGCCCGGACCGGCAATTCCTGTCACCGCCACGGCGAAATCCGCGCGCGAGCGGAAGAGGGCGCCATGCGCCATTTGCAGCGCGGTCTGCCGGGAGACCGCACCGAATGTTGCCAGCGTCTCTATGCCGACCCCCAGCATGTCTCGCTTGGCGTCATTGGTATAGGTGACGAAACCACGGTCGACGACGGCCGAGGAGCCGGCAATCTCGGTCAGCGCGCCGGCGATCAGCCCTCCGGTGCAGCTTTCCGCTGTCGAGACCATCAAGCCACGGGCGGTGAAATCAATGATGATCCGCCGCGCCAGTTCTTCGATGTCTCCGGGGAAAAGGCTCATAGCGGCCTGCCTTGGTAGACAACGGTGGCGGTGGCGATGGCGGCGATGCCTTCCCGGCGGCCGACGAAACCGATTGTCTCATTGGTCGTCGCCTTCACCGAGCAGCGCTCCAGCGCAATGCCGAGCATGTCCGAAAGCGCCTCCCGCATGGCCTGGCGATGCGGGCCGATGCGCGGCGCTTCGGCAATCAGCGAGACATCGGCATTCATGATCGTGCCGCCATTGTCGCGCACGACCTTCGCCGCATGTTCAAGGAAGATGCGCGAGGCCGCGCCCTTCCATTGCGGATCGGACGGCGGGAAATGATCGCCGATATCGCCCGCACCGCAGGTGGCCAGCAGCGCATCCGTCAGCGCATGCAGCGCCACATCGGCATCCGAATGGCCTTTCAGCCTCTGGTCATGTTCGATGAAGATGCCGCAGAGCGTCACGCCGTCGCCGGCCTCCAGCTGGTGCACGTCGTAACCATTGCCGGTTCGCACGTCGGGCAATGCGTGGGAGAGCTTTTCATCGGCCATGGCGATATCCCGCTTGAGAGTGAGTTTCACATTATCGACCGAACCTTCGGTCAGCGTCACCGTTAATCCCGCCCATTCGGCAATCGATGCATCATCGGTGAAATCCGTTTTGCCTGAAGCCCCAGCGGCACGATGCGCGGCGAGAATGTCGCTGTAGCTGAAACTCTGCGGTGTCTGCGCCGCGTAAAGCCCCTGCCGGGAAACCGTTTCCTCTACGCGATCGCCCGCACCGCGCTTCAGCGTATCGGTGACGGGCAGGGCAGGCAGAACGCCCGATGCGCCACCCAGATGCAGCGCGACGATGCGCTCCAGCATGTCCGCGGCGACGAAAGGCCGCACGGCATCATGGATCATCACATGGGTAAGGTCGTGCGAGGAGAACGCCTCCAACCCGGCCAGAACCGATTGCTGGCGCGTTGCGCCGCCCGTTACCGTGGTGATCCGCTCGCCAGCATCAAGCCGCCCAAGGATAGGCGACAGCAGTGCCGCATCGTCGGCATGGCTGACGACCACGATCGGGCAGGCATCGTTCCAGCCGAGGAAGGTCGTCAATGTATGCTCGATCACGGCCCTGCCGCCGATCGGGCGATATTGCTTTGGCCCTTCCTCGGGGGAGCCTGCCCTTTCGCCGCGTCCGGCGGCGACGATGACGATGCCGAATTTCATAGTACTTTCCTGCATTGGTCATATGCTTTGTGCGCAACCCTTAGCGGTTGACAGTCCTGCTCTAGCGTTTCAAAACCCGGATGGCCAGCCCGATAAGACGTGCATTTACCCCTGCATGTCGCAGGATCGATCGTCATCGCACCTTTAAACCTGCACAAATTGCTGCCGATAGCAAAACAGGCAGGCAGCCGCCCAGCAAATAAAAGATGCAGCCCGCTAAAAGTGCTTGGCAACCGCGCAAACACTGTCTAAAAATAATGCAAATAACCCTTCTGCATGAAAGATCATCATTTGTCCCTTCCGGAGTTGTCAGAACCGTTTAGCATCGGCTCAGTCACGATCCGTAATCGTGCGGTGCTGGCGCCCATGTCGGGCGTGACGGATTTGCCGTTCCGGCAGCTGGCCTGGCGTTTTGGCGCGGGTTTGGTCGTGACGGAAATGGTGGCAAGCCGCGAACTCGTCGCTAACAGGGGAGAATCCTGGGCCCGGCTGAAGAATGCTGGCATGGTCCCGCATATGGTGCAGCTTGCCGGGCGCGAGGCGCGTTTCATGGCCGAGGCGGCGAAGATTGCCGCCGATAACGGCGCTGGAATCATCGATATCAATATGGGTTGCCCGGCCAAGAAGGTGACGGGCGTTTACTCCGGCTCGGCGCTGATGCGCGATCCCGATCACGCCCTGTCGTTGATCGAGGCGACGGTTGGCGCTGTCGATGTACCGGTGACGCTGAAGATGCGGCTCGGCTGGGACGAAAACACCATCAATGCGCCGGAGATCGCCCGCCGCGCCGAAGCGGCAGGCGTGCAGCTCATCACCATTCACGGCCGCACCCGCATGCAGTTTTATGAGGGACGGGCGGATTGGGACGCCATCCGCGCCGTGCGCGAGGTGATTTCCCTGCCTCTGATCGCCAATGGCGATGTGGAAACCTCCGAGGATGCACGCGAAATCCTGCGCCGTTCCGGTGCGGATGCCGTCATGGTCGGTCGCGGCGCACAGGGGCAGCCCTGGCTGCCGGCTGTGCTCGCCGGATATCCAGCGCCGCACCGTGACGATATTCCCGCCATCGCCATCGAACATTACGAGATGATGCTGGAATTTTACGGAAGGGAACCCGGTCTGCGGCATGCCCGCAAACATCTGGGCTGGTATCTCGACCGTTCCGCTCCTGACATCGCCACGCCCGAAAAGGCTAAAATCATGACATCGCGTGACACGGGGGAGGTGGCGGATCTGCTGCGCTCCGCCCTTAGCGAAAATGCGGGCGAAGAAGCCGCAAGGAAGGCCGCATGAGCGCTGATAAACACAGCCCGGCAGATGCAAACCCGCTCGCCATGGCGGTTCTGAATGCGGTGCAGAACCCGGTTATTCTAGTGGATGGCGAGGGTTTCATCGCGTTCGCCAATTGGGAGGCGGAAGCCTTTTTCGGGGCGAGCGCTTCCCACCTTGCCCGCTACCGCGTTTCCACCTTCATTCCCTTCGGAAGCCCGCTTCTGGCGCTGATCGATCAGGTGCGGGAGCGCCGCGCGCCGGTCAACGAATATCGCGTCGATCTGAGTTCGCCCCGGCTCGGCCAGGACAAGCTCGTCGATCTTTATGTCGCGCCTGTCGTCAGCGAGCCGGGTTCGGTTGTCGTCGTCTTCCAGGAGCGGTCGATGGCCGACAAGATCGACCGGCAATTGACCCACCGCGCCGCCGCCCGCTCAGTCACAGGCCTTGCCTCAATGCTGGCGCATGAGATCAAGAACCCTCTGTCAGGCATTCGCGGCGCTGCCCAGCTGCTGGAGTCCTCCGTTCCCGATGAGGACCGGGCGCTGACGCGGCTTATCTGTGACGAGACCGACCGTATCGTCTCGCTGGTCGACCGCATGGAAGTCTTTTCCGACGAGCGTCCGGTGGACCGCGTGCCGGTCAATATCCATTCCGTGCTCGATCATGTGAAGGCCATCGCCAAGGCGGGTTTTGCCCGCAACATCAAGATATCAGAGAATTACGACCCGTCGCTGCCGCCGGTCTATGCCAATCGCGATCAACTGGTGCAGGTCTTCCTCAATCTGGTGAAGAATGCGGCCGAGGCCGTGGGCAACCAGTCTGACGGCGAGATTCTGCTGACGACGGCCTATCGCCCCGGCATGCGTATGTCGGTCGCCGGCAGCCGCGAGCGCATCTCGTTGCCGCTTGAGTTCTGCGTGCATGATAATGGCCCGGGTGTTCCGGCCGATCTTCTGCCGCATCTCTTCGATCCCTTCATCACCACCAAGACGAATGGTTCGGGCCTCGGGCTGGCACTTGTCGCCAAGCTGATCGGCGCCCATGGCGGCATTGTCGAATGCGACAGCCAGAACCACCGCACGACTTTCCGCGTATTGATGCCCGTCTCGCCGGAAGTGGCGCTTGACGACAGCTCTTTGCCGAACACGACAGGAAATGACAGATGACAGCTACGATCCTCGTCGCCGATGATGATGCCGCAATCCGCACGGTGTTGAACCAGGCGCTCAGCCGCGCCGGTTACGACGTGCGCATCACCTCCAATGCCGCAACGCTCTGGCGCTGGGTGTCGGCGGGTGAGGGCGATCTTGTCGTGACCGATGTCGTGATGCCGGATGAAAACGCCTTCGATCTTCTGCCGCGCATCAAGAAGGCCCGTCCGGACCTGCCGGTTCTCGTCATGAGCGCGCAGAACACCTTCATGACGGCCATCAAGGCCTCCGAGAAGGGGGCTTACGATTATCTGCCCAAGCCCTTCGACCTGACGGAGCTGATCGCCATCATCGGCCGCGCCCTGTCGGAGCCGAAGCGCAAGCCGGCCAAGCTGGATGACGACATGCAGGACGGCATGCCGCTCGTCGGCCGCTCCGCGGCGATGCAGGAAATCTACCGCGTTCTCGCCCGTCTGATGCAGACCGACCTGACGCTGATGATCACGGGTGAATCCGGTACGGGTAAGGAGCTGGTGGCGCGCGCGCTGCATGATTACGGCAAGCGCCGCAACGGTCCTTTCGTTGCCATCAATATGGCAGCCATCCCGCGCGACCTGATCGAATCGGAACTGTTCGGCCATGAGAAGGGCGCCTTCACCGGCGCGCAGAACCGCTCGACCGGCCGTTTCGAGCAGGCCGAGGGCGGCACGCTGTTCCTCGATGAAATTGGCGATATGCCGATGGATGCCCAGACACGCCTGCTGCGCGTCCTGCAGCAGGGCGAATATACGACGGTGGGCGGCCGCACGCCGATCCGTACCGATGTCCGTATCGTTGCCGCCACCAACAAGGACCTGAAGCAGTCGATCAATCAGGGTCTCTTCCGTGAGGACCTTTATTATCGCCTCAACGTCGTACCGCTGCGCCTGCCGCCGCTGCGCGATCGCGCCGAGGATATTCCTGATCTCGTCCGCCATTTCATCCAGACGGGTGAGAAAGAAGGGCTGGAAGGCAAGCGTTTCGAGACCGAGGCGCTGGAGGTGATGAAGGCCTATGCCTGGCCGGGCAACGTGCGCGAGCTGGAAAACCTGATCCGCCGCCTGATGGCGCTTTATCCTCAGGAAGTCATCACCCGCGAGATCATCGAGCAGGAATTGCAGTCGGATGTTCCCGATAGCCCGCTGGACAAGATGGCGGTCCGCACCGGTTCGCTCACCATTTCGCAGGCGGTCGAGGAAAACATGCGGGATTATTTCGCCAGCTTCGGCGATGGCCTGCCGCCGCCCGGCCTTTATGACCGCGTGCTCCGCGAACTCGAATATCCGCTGATTCTCGCCGCCTTGACGGCAACCCGCGGCAACCAGATCAAGGCCGCCGATCTTCTTGGTCTCAACCGCAATACGCTGCGCAAGAAAATCCGCGAGCTCGGTGTTTCCGTCTATCGTAGTTCCCGCCCCAGCTGAGAATGTTGACAAGGCCGCAGTTGTCGTTGCATTTTCGCCACATTGTGTTGCTTGGAAAACACTAGGAAGGACAGAGATTCGCCAGAGGGAGGCGAGTCCTGCCTGACTTCAGGACTGTGGTGCTGGCTGGCCAGCAATTGGGAGTAGTGCATGCGGAAACCCGCCGCCGAACACGACGTTGCCGAAGAGGCAGCGGGAATGGTGGTTGCCGATCGCAGGATGTCTTTCGCCCTGCCAGGGCTGGTGCTCGCCGGCGTTGCCCTTGTCTGTGCCATCATTACCCTCTTCGTGCTTATGGGCGTGACGCCGATTGCACCGACGACCAATGTCGTCATTGCCTCGGTGGTGATCAATTCGATCTTCGTGATCGGCCTGATCTTCCTCATCGGCCGCGAAATCAACCGGCTGCTGAAGGCGCGCAAAAAGGGCAGGGCGGCGGCGCGGCTGCACGTCCGCATTGTCGTGCTTTTCTCCATCGTGGCGATAACGCCGGCCGTTCTCGTGGCGATCTTCGCCAGCCTGACGTTGAATGTTGGCCTCGACCGCTGGTTTTCGATCCGGACCCAGTCGATCGTCGAGTCATCAGGCAATATCGCCCAGGCCTATATGATGGAAAATGCCGGCTATCTGCAGGGCCAGACCCTGTCGATGGCTACCGACCTCGACCGCAACCGCGCACTTTTTTATCTCGATCGTACCGGCTTCGTCGATTTGATGACGCGTCAGGCCAAGGGCCGCGGCCTGCTCGGCGCGTTTCTGGTGCAGGAGGACGGCGACGCGGTTGCGCAGGCCGATATCAAAACGGAAAAACCGCTTCCGGCTATTCCGCACGACGCGCTCGAAAAAGCCGCCGCCGGTCAACCGACCCTTATTCCGCCGGGTATTACTAACCTCGTTGGCGCCATTATTAAGCTAGAGGGCATCAGCGGCACGTTCCTCTACACCGTACGCGCGGTCGATCCCAAGGTGATGACCGCAATGCGGCTGATGGAGGAGAACCGCGCGGAATACAAGAATATGGAGGCGGGCCGAGCGCCGCTGCAGATCGCCTTTGCGATCCTTTATCTTGGTTTTGCGCTGATCGTGCTTCTGGTCGCCATCTGGACGGCAATCGCGGTCGCCGACCGGATCGTGCGGCCGATCCGTCTTCTCATCAGCGCCGCCGACAGTGTCGCCACCGGCAACATGCATGTGCTGGTTCCCGTTCGCGCCGTCGATGGCGACGTCGGGCGCCTGTCGCGCACCTTCAACAAGATGGTCTCAGAACTGCGCAGCCAGCAGGAGCAGATCATCGAGGCGAAGGACGATATTGACGACCGCCGCCGCTTCATCGAAGCCGTGCTGTCGGGTGTGACCGCCGCTGTCATTGGCATTGATGAGAACCGCAGGATCACCATCGTCAACCCGTCCGGCGAGGAATTCCTGGCGCTGAATTTCGACCAGTTGATGGGCGCGCAGCTTTCCGAGATCGCGCCTGAGATCGACCAGGTCGTGACCGAGGCGAACACCTGGGCGCGCGGCAACTTCCGCAAGCAGATCAATATCATGCGGCGCGGCAAGGAACGGACGCTGAATGTGCAGGTGACCCGTGAGGACGCCCGCGACGGCCGCGACAGCTACGTCATCACTCTCGACGACATTACCGATCTCGTCATCGCCCAGCGCTCCACCGCATGGTCGGATGTGGCACGACGGATTGCGCATGAAATCAAGAACCCGCTGACGCCGATCCAGCTTTCCGCAGAGCGTATCAAGCGCCGTTTCGGCAAGCAGATCGACGAAAACGACCGCGCCATCTTCGACCAGTGTACGGACACCATCGTCCGGCAGGTCGGTGATATCGGCCGGATGGTGGATGAGTTCTCGGCCTTTGCGCGCATGCCGAAGCCAACGAAGGAAAAGTCGGACCTGCGGGCGATCCTGAAGGATGCGGCGTTCCTTCGGGAAATCAGCGCCGCCGACACGAAGTTTTCAACCGAACTGGGCGACATCCCGCTAGAAGGCATGTTCGATGCCCGCATGCTGGGCCAGGCCTTCGGCAATCTCATCAAGAATGCGACGGAAGCCATCGAGGCGGTGGAAGGCGAAAAGCGGCCGGGTAAAATCCTGGTGCGCGCCTCTTTCGACGAAGCGAATTCGCGTTTCGTGGCTGACATCATCGACAATGGCCGCGGCCTTCCTGTCGAGAACCGTCACCGCATTCTCGAACCCTATATGACGATGCGGGACAAAGGCACGGGCCTTGGGCTGGCCATCGTCAAGAAGATCATTGAGGAACATGGCGGGTATCTGGAACTCCACGATGCCCCTGCCGAATTCGACCATGGCCATGGCGCCATGATCCGAGTGCTGCTGCCCTATATCGAGGCGGTCGGCGGCGAAAATAACAAGGAAGCAGCATATGGCGTCTGATATTTTGGTCGTGGATGACGAGGCGGACATTCGCGAAATCGTAGCGGGCATTCTCTCCGATGAGGGCCACGAGACGCGTATGGCCTTCGACAGCGACAGCGCGCTGGCCGCCATTTCCGAGCGTGTGCCGCGCCTGATCTTCCTCGACATCTGGATGCAGGGCTCGAAGCTCGACGGTCTGGCACTGCTGGACGAGATCAAGAGTCGCCACCCGGAAATTCCCGTCGTCATGATTTCCGGTCACGGCAATATCGAAACCGCCGTCAACGCCATCAAGCGCGGGGCCTTCGATTTCATCGAAAAGCCCTTCAAGGCCGACCGCCTGATCCTGATTGCCGAGCGGGCTCTGGAAAATTCCAAGCTGAAGCGCGAGGTTCAGGAGCTCAAGAAGCGTACGGGTGACGCGGTCGAACTCGTCGGCGCGTCACTTGCGGTGTCGCAGCTTCGCCAGACCATCGACAGGGTTGCGCCCACCAATAGCCGCATCATGATCCTTGGACCCTCCGGTTCCGGCAAGGAACTGGTGGCACGCATGGTCCACAAGAAGTCCTCGCGCGCGAGCGGACCCTTCGTGGCGCTGAACGCCGCGACGATTACGCCTGATCGTATGGAGATCGCGCTTTTCGGGACGGAAGGCCTGCCGGGACAGCCCCGCAAGGTGGGTGCGCTGGAAGAAGCCCATCGCGGCGTACTTTATCTCGATGAAGTCGGTGAAATGCCGCGCGAGACACAGAACAAGATCCTGCGTGTGCTGGTCGATCAGCAATTCGAACGTGTCGGCGGCGGCAAGCGGGTGAAGGTGGATGTGCGCATCATCTCCTCCACCGCCCATCACCTCGAAAGCCTGATCGCCGAAGGTCAGTTCCGCGAGGATCTCTACCACCGGCTCGCCGTCGTGCCGGTCAAGGTGCCGGCGCTTTCCGAACGGCGCGAGGATATTCCTTTCCTCGTCGACATGTTCATGCGGCAGATTTCCGAACAGGCCGGCATCCGCCCGCGCAAGATCGGTGACGACGCCATGGCCGTTCTCCAGACGCATGACTGGCCGGGCAATATCCGCCAGCTGCGCAACAATATCGAGCGGCTGATGATCCTCGCCCGTCCCGAAGGTGGCGAAGCGCCGATCTCGGCTGACATGCTGCCTTCGGATATTGGCGACATGCTGCCGAAGATTTCGGCGCAGGGCGACCAGCACATCATGACGCTACCGCTGCGTGAAGCGCGTGAAATGTTCGAACGGGACTACCTGATGGCCCAGATCAACCGCTTCGGCGGCAATATTTCGCGCACGGCGGAATTTGTCGGCATGGAACGGTCGGCGCTGCATCGCAAACTGAAATCTCTCGGCGTATAAGGGACGAACGCACTTCGTCCGCAACCGATTATTCCGTCAGAGAGACAGCATGAAAGTCATCATTTGCGGCGCAGGGCAGGTGGGTTACGGTATCGCCGAGCAATTGTCGCGGGAGGACAATGAGGTATCGGTGATCGATACGGCCGCGCCGCTCATCACCGCCATTACCGAGACGCTGGATGTGCGCGGTTATGTCGGTCACGGCGCCCATCCGGACATGCTGGCCAAGGCCGGTGCGGATCAGGCGGATATGATCATAGCCGTGACCCTGCACGACGAGATCAATATCGTCGCCTGCGAAGTGGCGCATGCACTCTTCAGCGTGCCGACCAAGATTGCCCGCATTCGCGACCAGAGCTATCTGAAGCCGGAATATGCCGATCTCTTCAGCCGCGAGAACATGTCCATCGATGTCACGATTTCCCCGGAAGTCGAAGTCGGCAAGATGGTGCTGCGGCGCATTGCCTTTCCGGGCGCTACCGACGTGGTGCGCTTTGCCGAAGATACGATCTACATGCTGGCCATCGAATGCATGGAAGATTGCCCTGTCATCAACACGCCGCTACAGCAGCTCTCCAATCTGTTTCCGGACCTCATCGCCACTGTGGTGGGTGTCTATCGTGACGGCATTCTCAAGGTGGCGCATTCCTCCGAGCAGCTGCGGGTAGGCGACCTTGCCTATGTCATCTGCCAGCGCCAGCATGCCCGCCGCACATTGAGCCTCTTCGGTCACGAGGAGCAGGAAGCGCAGCGAATCGTCATTGCAGGCGCGGGCAATATCGGCCATTTCGTCGCGCACAAGATCGAGGAAATGCAGCCGAAAACGCGGGTGAAGATCATCGAGGCCGATCGGGACAAGGCGATTGCCGCGTCCGAACAGCTGCGTAATACCATTGTCATGCATGGCTCGGCCCTCGATCAGAAAATTCTGATGCAGGCCGACATCCAGGATGCCGATCTTATCGTCACGCTCACCAATAACGACCAGACCAACATTCTCGCCGCCGTGATCGCCAAGCAGCTCGGCTGCAAGTCGAATCTGGCGCTGCTGAACAGTACCTCCTTCCATGATGTCGCCCGCTCGCTCGGGCTCGACGCCTATATCAACCCCCGCGCCGTCACGATCTCCCGCGTGCTGCAGCATGTACGCAAAGGCCGCATCCGCTCGGTTTATGCCGTCCAGCGCGGTTCGGCGGAGGTGATCGAGGCGGAAGCGCTTGAAACATCGCCGCTGGTCGGCCAGTCCTTCCGCGACATCGATATGCCCGAAGGCGTACGCATTGGCGCGATCTATCGCGACGGTGTGGTGATCCGCCCGGATGGCAGCACGAAGATCAAGGCGAAGGATCGCGTCGTGCTGTTTGCCTCCGCCGATGCGGTGCGGGACGTGGAACAACTTTTCCGTGTTTCGATACAATATTTTTGACTGTCCCGAATTGAAAATGCGGGTCAATACTCGTACTGCTCAGGCCGTTTTCGCCGTTGCGGAACGGAACATGATTTGATACCAGAGTTTGAGGTCGGCCAAGCGGGGGACAAGACTCGGCCGGCTTATTATTGATTGATTATTTTCCGGTATCCCTGCCGGCAAAAAAGAAAGAAGCGGCGCCATGGAGGAACGTTCTCAAAACCTTCAGGATCTCTTCCTCAATACCGTTCGTAAGCAAAAGATTTCGCTCACGATTTTCCTGATCAACGGCGTCAAGCTGACGGGCGTTGTCACCTCCTTCGACAATTTCTGCGTGCTTCTGCGCCGCGATGGTCACTCGCAGCTGGTCTACAAGCATGCAATCTCCACCATCATGCCCGGCCAGCCGATGCAGATGTTCGAGAGCGAAGAAGGCGCAGCCTGATCAGGCTCCCTGACGGATATTCGACATAGACTGATGCGGATCGGGAACATTTCCCGTTCCCTCAGGTTAACTCCCATGGCCGCCCGCGCGGATGCGGTCGGCCGTAACATTCTTTCTGGATAAGGCCGAACCCATTTCAACACGCGACACCTCGAACGAATCGATCATTCCGGAGCAGGAAAAGCGCCGCGACGACATGCGCGCGGTCGTTCTTGTACCCGTTCTCAAGCAGCCGCGCGAAAGTCGTGACGCGGCGTCAGCCCCGGCAGCTCCCGGTCGATCCGTCGAAGCCAAGCTTGAGGAAGCGAAGGGTCTGGCGCTTGCCATCGATCTCGAGGTGACCCAGGGGCTCGTCGTTTCGGTCAACCAGCCGCGCCCCGCGACCCTGTTCGGAACGGGCAAGATCGAGGAAATCGGTCATCTTCTGGATGAGACCGATTCCGGCCTGGTGATTGTCGACCATCCGCTGACGCCGGTGCAGCAGCGCAATCTCGAAAAGCAGTGGAACGCCAAGGTCATCGACCGCACCGGCCTGATCCTTGAAATCTTCGGCCGGCGTGCTTCTACCAAGGAAGGCACGCTGCAGGTCGATCTTGCGCATCTGAACTACCAGAAGGGCCGCCTCGTCAGAAGCTGGACCCACCTTGAACGCCAGCGCGGTGGTGCGGGCTTTATGGGCGGTCCGGGTGAAACCCAGATCGAGGCCGATAGACGGTTGCTGCAGGATCGCATCGTGAAACTCGAAAAGGAGCTGGAGCAGGTGGTGCGCACCCGCCAGCTTCACCGCGCCAAGCGCCGCAAGGTGCCGCATCCGATCGTTGCGCTGGTTGGCTATACCAACGCCGGCAAATCCACGCTGTTCAACCGCATCACCGGGGCGGGTGTTCTGGCGGAAGACATGCTGTTCGCCACACTCGACCCGACCTTGCGTCGGATGAAATTGCCGCATGGCCGAACCGTCATCCTGTCGGATACGGTCGGTTTCATCTCCGACCTGCCGACACATCTTGTCGCCGCTTTCCGCGCGACGCTGGAAGAGGTGCTGGAAGCCGATCTTGTTCTGCATGTGCGTGACATGTCCGATCCTGATAATGCCGCCCAGTCGGCAGATGTGCTGCGCATTCTGGGTGATCTCGGCATCGACGAGAAGGAAGCCGAAAAGCGCATCATCGAGGTCTGGAACAAGGTCGATCGTCTGGAGCCGGAAGCGCACGATGCCATCATGCAGCGCGCCGAAGGCCGCTCGGATATACGCGCCGTTTCCGCAATCACCGGCGAGGGCGTCGATGCCCTGATGGACGAGATTTCAAAGCGTCTCTCTGGTGTGCTGACGGAAACAACCGTGGTACTTTCCGTCGAGCAATTGCCGCTGATCTCCTGGGTCTACAGCAATTCCATCGTCGATAATCGTGAAGATCATGAAGACGGATCGGTTGCGCTGGATGTGCGCCTGTCGGAAGCACAGGCCGTCGAACTCGAACGGAAGCTCGGAAAGACGACCGTCCGCGAGCGGGAAGACTGGGAGCGCTGAGCGCTTCGATGATGGTAAGTTTCCGTCATATTCGGCGTCATCTTCGGGCTTGTCCCGAGGATCTGCCACGGTATTCAAAATCGATAGGCAGCAGATGCTCGGGACAGGCCCGAGCATGACGAAGGTGAGGTTTTCGCCCTCCATAGATAATCCTCGAAGCGCTTAGCGCTCCTGCTTTTAACGCATATCCCGAGTGGTCAGGACGAAACCGTATCAAGCGATCGCTCGATCCGCTTCGCCGCTTGCCACAAATCTTCCATCCTCTCGAGGCTCGCCTCTTTCAACGTTTCGCCATTGTCGCTGAGCGAAGTCTCGATGTGATTGAAACGCCTGCGGAATTTCGTATTGGTGCCACGCAGGGCATTTTCCGGATCGGCTTTGACGTGGCGGCCGATATTGACCAGCGCAAAGATCAGATCGCCGAGTTCGTCAGAGACTTTCTCCGGCTTTCCCTCCGCCAGCGCCTCCCGCAGTTCAGCGATTTCCTCCTCGATCTTGTCGAGGATGGGAGCCGGGTCCGACCAGTCGAAACCGACACGGGCGGCCTGTTCCTGCAATTTCAAAGCCTCTGTCAGCGCCGGCTGGCTGCGCTGCACGCCGCCCAGAAACCCGGCCTTGAAATCTTCGGTGATGCCCCGACGGGCGCGGCGCTCTGCGCGCTCGCGTTTTTCCTCGGCCTTGATCTGGTCCCACTGCAGCTTGACGCTGTCAGGCGTATCGGCATCGGAGACATCGAAGACATGCGGATGGCGGCGGATCATCTTCGAGGTAACGGCATGCACCACGTCACCAAAGGCGAATTCACCCCGTTCCTCGGCAATGCGGGCATGGAAAACCACCTGCAGGAGAAGATCGCCCAGTTCATCGCAAAGATCGTCCATATCCTTGCGCTCGATGGCGTCGGCAACCTCATAGGCCTCTTCGATCGTATAGGGCTTGATGGTCTCGAAGGTCTGCACGACATCCCAGGGACAGCCGGTTTCCGGCTGACGCAGCGCTTCCATGATCTCGATCAGGCGGGAAATATCCTTCGAGGCTTCCATCGTGTCTAAACCTTCGTTTTAGTTTTACGCATTGTCCGGACGGAAAACCGCTACGCAGTTTTCCTGAAATGCTTTAATTCAGCGGAATATCGTTGTCGCTCTTTGATGATTGGTAGCTGGTGGAAAGATCGTCATAAGCAGCCTTGATGCGGGCCGTCTGCGCCTTCAGCGCGCTTTTCAGCGGATCGTCTTCGCCTTCTACGAGGTCCGCGATGAAGAAAGAATTCCAGAAGGCATTGTTGCGACGATAACCGCCCGGTTCCAGCCCGAAAACTTCCTTGAGGATTTTCAGGTCATGCGGGATCGCGAAAGCGTCGCGCGAATCCTCGTGGCTGAAGAAGGAATAGAAATTATCGAAGCCGGCCCAGGTGATGGCGGACATGCACATGGTGCAGGGTTCGTGGGTGGAGAGGAAAATCAGGTCCTTGGTATTCGGCTTTTCGCCCAGCTCGTAAAATCGCTTCAGCGTATGCACTTCGCCGTGCCAGAGCGGATTTTCCAGCTCATTATTGGTCTCGGCAACGACAAGCGACAGGTCCGATTTGCGCAGGATCGCCGCCCCAAAAACCTTGTTGCCGAGGCTGACGCCGCGGACCGTCAGGGGCAGGATTTCGTGTTCGATGACATCGAGGAGGCGGGCGGCGAGCGGCTGGCTGGTCAAGGGTCTGATCCTTCGTGCCGCTTTAAGGAAAGCGGTTTTCGCATGGAGAAATCGACAGGTGATTGTCGTTCCTTGTTCGGCGTGGATATCCGCTTTGTCAAGGGATTCCGAGGGGATTCTGAGGCCCCGCCAAGGTTCGAAAAATCATTGACGGTTTGTTTTCCTCCAAAACCGGGGTCTTCGAGAAATAAAAATCCAGGTGCCGGAAAGGCTTGAATTTCTGTTTCTTCAATCTTGCGCCGCAATGCGGGATAAATGCCCAATGCACAACGAACATGATTTTTCCGCTGCTGGCGACCGCCTTTCAACCTTCCCCGCTTTCTTCCGGGTCGAGGGCCGGCAGGTTGCGGTTTTCGGAAATGGCGATGAGGCCTTCGCGAAGGTAAGGCTACTCGCCAATACCAATGCGCATATCGTTGCCTATGCCGACCGGCCGGAAGCGGACTATGCACGCTATCTCCGCGAAAACGGCATCGATCACCGGGCTTTGGGTTTCACGCGCCGGCTGATTGACGGTGCGACGCTGGTGTTTGCCGCCACCGGCGACGAGATGCTGGATCGCGAAATCGTCTCCACCTCGCGCGCCTTGAAAATTCCCGCCAATGCCGTGGATCAGCCGGAATTTTGCGATTTCTTCACCCCGGCGCTTGTTGCCCGCGCGCCTGTCGCCATCGCTATCGGCACCGAAGGGGCAGGACCTGTTCTTGCCCAGATGATCCGCGCACGCATCGACCAGATGCTGTCGCCATCGCTCGGCAAGCTCGCACGTCTTGCGGTGCAATATCGTGATGCGGCCGAGGAAAATGTGCCGAAGGGTGCCCTGCGGCGCAATTTCTGGCGGCGTTTCTTCTCCGGCGCGGTTGCGGATGCGGTCGCGGTCGGCGATACGCCGTCCGCCCGTCAGGCGGTTGATCGTCTGCTGCAATCGCCCGAACGTAGCGAAGGCCGCGTCTGGCTGGTCGGCGCAGGCCCCGGTGCGGAGGACCTGCTGACGCTGCGCGCGCAACGCGTGTTGATGGAAGCCGACGTGATCGTTTATGACGCCCTGGTGCCGCAGGCGATTGTCGATATGGGCCGCCGCGATGCCGAAAGGCTCTCCGTCGGCAAGCGCAAGGGCTGCCACAGCAAGTCGCAAAACGATATCAATCGCTTGCTGGTGCGTCTCGGCCAGGAAGGCAAACGTGTCGTGCGCCTCAAATCCGGTGATCCGCTGGTCTATGGCCGCGCCGGTGAGGAGATGGCGGCGCTGCGCGAGGCCGGCATCGCTTATGAAATCGTGCCGGGCATCACCTCCGCCTTTGCTGCGGCTGCGGATTTCGAATTGCCGCTGACGCTGCGCGGGGTCGCTTCGTCGCTGATTTTCACCACCGGTCACGATCTGACCGGCGACGTCCTGCCGGACTGGGCGCGTCTTGCCGTTTCCGGAGCCACCATTTCCGTCTATATGGGCCGCAGCGTTGCCGCTTCGGTGGCCAAGCGGCTGATCGATGCGGGCCTTGGCGTTGAAACCACCGTTGCCGTCATCGAAAATGCCAGCCGCGCGGATCGCCGCCTGCTACATGGCACATTGAACGATCTGCCCGACCTCGAATATCGTGATGAGCTGACCGGTCCGGTCATGGTCATCATCGGTGACGCAGTGGCGGGCGCCAATTTTGACAGATCCGAGGCGCTTGCGCTTGCAGCCAAGCCAGCGGGCCTCAAACGGGAGTATGTGAATGGTTGACAAGGTTTTGACCGCCAATCGCCTGAGCGACGGCATTGCCGTCTGGCTCGACGCCAATGGCGAGTGGACCGAGAATCTGCAGGATGCAATCGTCGCTCGTCATGCGGAGGCGGTGGCCTCGTTCGAAGAAATCGGCAAGCGCGATTTTTCCGCCAACAGGGTCGTTGACGTCAATATCGTCGATGTCGTGGAAGAGAACGGCAAGCTTTGGCCCACGCGGCTTCGCGAGCGCATCCGCGCTGCCGGCCCGACCATGCACTATGCCACCGGCTACAAGCCGGCCGATGCAGCATTTATCGCAGTCTGAGGAAGAATATGTACCGTTACGACGAGTTCGATCACGCATTTGTTGAAGGCCGCGTGGCGCAGTTTCGCGATCAGGTCGAGCGCCGGTTGTCCGGCGAGCTGGCCGAGGAAGCATTCAAGCCGCTGCGCCTGATGAATGGTGTCTACCTTCAGCTGCACGCCTATATGCTGCGCGTCGCCATTCCCTACGGTACGCTGAATTCCAAGCAGATGCGGATGCTGGCCCATATCGCCCGCAAATATGACCGGGGTTATGGCCATTTCACCACCCGCCAGAACATCCAATATAATTGGCCGAAGCTTTCGGATACGCCGGATATCCTATCCGAACTGGCAAGCGTGGAAATGCACGCGCTGCAGACCTCCGGCAACTGCATTCGCAACGTGACCGCTGATCATTTCGCGGGTGCTGCCGCAGACGAAGTCGCAGATCCGCGTCCCTATGCGGAAATCCTGCGTCAATGGTCTTCCGTGCATCCCGAGTTCTCCTTCCTGCCGCGCAAGTTCAAGATCGCGGTGACGGGTGCAGAGCGCGATCGTGCCGCCATTCAGGTTCATGATATCGGCCTGCATCTGAAAAAGAACGACAAGGGCGAGATCGGTTTTGCCGTTTATGTCGGCGGCGGGCAGGGCCGCACGCCGATGATCGCCAAGAAGATTCGTGACTTCCTGCCGGAAGAGGACCTTTTGTCGTACACCACGGCCGTCATGCGCGTTTATAACCTGCACGGCCGCCGCGATAACAAATACAAGGCGCGCATCAAGATCCTCGTGCATGAGACCGGTGCGGAAGAACTGGCCCGCCAAGTTGAGGTGGAATTCGCGGAACTGAAAAACACCGAGTTGAAGCTGCCTGATGCGGATATCGCTGCCATCACCGCCTATTTCGCGCCGCCGGCGCTGACGGATCGCCCCGAAGGCTGGGAAAGTCTGGCGCGGTGGAAGCGGGCCGATGAAGGTTTTGCACGTTTTGTCGAGCAGAACGTCGCGCCGCACAAGCACCCCGATTACGGCATGGTGACGATTTCGCTGAAGCCCATCGGCGGCATTCCGGGCGACGCGACAGACGAGCAGATGGAACTCGTCGCCGATATTGCTGCCGAATATGCCTTTGATGAAATCCGTATCAGCCACGAGCAGAACATCATCCTGCCGCATGTGGCGTTGGCCGATCTCGAGCCGGTCTATCGGGCGCTGGTGGGGGCGGGTCTTGCCACCGCCAATGCCGGGCTGATCACCGATATCATTGCCTGTCCCGGGCTGGACTATTGCGCGCTCGCCAATGCGCGCTCCATTCCGGTGGCGCAGGAGATTTCCACCCGTTTCGGTTCACCGGAGCGTCAGGCGGAAATCGGTGAACTGAAGATCAAGATTTCGGGCTGCATCAATGCCTGCGGCCACCACCATGTCGGCCATATCGGCCTGCTGGGCGTGGAGAAAAAGGGTGCGGAACTCTACCAGATCACGCTTGGCGGATCGGGCGATGAAAACACCTCGATTGGTGAGATCATCGGTCGCGGCTTCGAGCCGGAAAAAGTGACCGACGCGGTGGAAACCATCGTCGATACCTATCTGGGCCTGCGCCTTTCGAAGGAAGAGAACTTCCTTGAAGTCTATCGCCGTGTTGGACCGCAGCCTTTCAAGAATGCGCTCTACGGTTCTGCCGCCGAAGCCGCCTGAGGAGATGGATATGACGAAAATCTGGACCCGCGACGGCTTTGTGGAAAACGATCCCTGGGTGATCGAAACGGAAGAAGTGAAGGCAACGGGCGAGCAAAAGCCCGTGGTGCCGTTCGCCGATTTCCTTGTCCGTGCCGCTGAAAGCAACGATATCGGCCTTGGCGTGTTTATCACGCCGGCCGACGATGTTCTCAAGCTGCAGCCATATCTCGACCGTCTCGACTTTGTCGCCATCAGCTTTCCCGCTTTCAATGACGGCCGTGGTTTCAGCCACGCGTCCTTGCTGCGCAGCCGCCTCGGTTTTACCGGCGAGGTGAGGGCGGTTGGCGATGTGCTGATCGACCAGGTGCCGCTGATGTTGCGCACCGGCTTTACCAGCTTTGCGGTGACGAACGAGACGGCGATCCGCCGCCTGTCCGAAAATCGCCTGCCGGAAATCCCGGTCTATTACCAGCCGACGGCCCGGCCGGCGGTGGGCGGTGAGGCCTATAGCTGGCGCCGGCGTGCGTCGGCGTGACACGTTGCGCGGAAATATGATTTTTTGATACATATTTCCTGAGCACATAGCAGTTGTGACATTCTCATGCCTTCAAACCTCGGTAAAAATGGTATAATTGCCGGGTTGGAGAATGTCGCTTACCGAATGAGAATGGACGGAACCTGAAATGAACGCGCCAGCCAAGACGGAAGATTTTGCGATCAAGATACCTGATGGTGTTTACGCCGAGACGGTTTTGTCGGTGGAGCACTATACGGATCACCTGTTCCGTTTCCGCATGACGCGCCCGGCCGGTTTTCGTTTCCGCTCCGGCGAGTTCGCCATGATCGGGCTGATGGTGGGTGAAAAACCTGTATACCGCGCCTATTCCATCGCCAGCCCGGCCTGGGACGAGGAACTGGAATTCTTCTCGATCAAGGTTCCGGACGGCCCGCTGACCTCGCATCTTCAGGCGATCAAGCCCGGCGATACCGTGCTGATGCGCAAGAAGCCGACGGGTACGCTGGTTCTGGATGCGCTGACACCGGGCAGGCGTCTCTACATGTTCTCGACCGGAACCGGCATCGCCCCTTTCGCGAGCCTCATCCGCGATCCCGAGACCTATGAAAAGTTCGAAGAAGTCATCCTCACCCACACCTGCCGTGACGTGGCCGAGCTGAAATACGGCTTCGATCTGGTCGAGGAAATCCGCAACCATGAATTCCTGAACGAGATCGTCGGCGATAAGCTCAAGCACTATGCGACGGTCACGCGTGAGGATTATCCCTTCAAGGGCCGTATCACCACACTGATCGAAAACGGCAAGCTGTTTGCCGATCTCGGTGTGCCGGCACTCGATCCAGCAATCGATCGCGGCATGATCTGCGGTTCCTCGGCGATGTTGAAGGACACCAAGGAACTGCTTGAAAAGGCTGGCCTTAACGAAGGCGCCAACAATAAGCCCGCCGAGTTCGTGATCGAACGCGCTTTCGTCGGCTGAATGCCTGACAGACGATGAGATTTAAGGAGGCCGTCAGGCCTCCTTTTTGTTTGCGCCTTCAATGCCGCTATTGAGAAACGCCGTCATCATCCTGTTTCGGCGCGATTTCGTTGCGATAGACAAGGAAAAGCCCGATCGCAATCGCCGCGATGCCACCGCCGACAAGATGCGACAGCGAATAACCGCCATTCGTTACCAGCCAGCCTGCAACGACATTGCTGAATGATGCGCCGATGCCCTGGACCATCATGACGCTGGCAAGGCCGACATTAAAACGGCCGGTCCCCTTCAGGATTCTTTCCACCGCGACGGGAGTGACGATGCCGAGCAGGCCTGCGCCAACGCCATCAAGAAACTGCACCGGAAAGATGACCCAGAAATCCGTAAAGGCCGAGGCGAGAAGGCCACGGATGGGCAGGGCGACGAGCGCGACGATAAATACGGTCGAAAGACCGAAACGGCGTATCAGCCATGGCGCCATGGCGGCGACGAAAATCATGGCAAATTGCGCGACACCGGTAATGATCGCGGTGGTGCGGAAAGGTGTCTGCAGTTCGATGGCGAAATCCTGCGCGATCAGCCGGCCCATCGGCGCGTTGCCGAAATGGAAGACCAGCAGAATGATGGCGAGAAAGATCAGCCCGCGCTCGTGCAGCAACACCTTGATGCCGGATGGCCCGGGCTCTCCCTTGTCTTCGGCAAGGCCACGCGCAACCTTGTGGTCTATCCGCGCAGGATCAATGGCCGTCGTGGCAACCAGAGCGCCTGCGGCGGTCAGCAGCATCAGGCCGATGATCCCGTTCATGCCGAAGAAGGTGACGACCACATAAGTCGCGAAAAGCGACGCGAAATTACCGCCGTGGTTCCAGAACTCGTTGCGCGAGATCTGATGCGAAAACAGGCGCTCGCCGACAAGGCCGAGTGTGAGGCCGGCAAGGGCCGGACCGACCACGGCGCCGACCACAGCCGTCATGATCTGGCCGGTCCAGACGATCCACGCGTCCGGAAAGATCAGCGTGATCAGCGCGCCGATGGTCACGAGAATGACGGGGATGGCGATCAGCATCCTCTTCCACGTCGTGCCATCCACCAGCGCACCGCAGAGCGGTGTGGCAAGCAGGCCGACGAGGCCGCCGACCGTGGCGATCATACCCAGCGAGAGCGAAGACCAGCCCTGCGTCGCCAGAAATGCATCCAGAAACGGCCCGAGACCGTCACGGGCATCGGCGAGGAAAAAATTCAGCGCTGCAAGGGCAAAAAGCGTGCGGTCTGAGATGCCGCCGCTACGCGGCAAACCGCCGGAAGGAAGGCCGCCATGCGGTGCAGAAACGCCGATAGTCGTCATGAAATATGCTCCGAAAAATATGCAAGAGGGAATGGGAAATTGATCGAGGCTGGCGAGAAACATCTGTGCCCGCATTTGGTTGCATTGGCACGACACAAAGATAAATCTGGGATGTTTTTGATCGTTGCAGAATAGGCTGGAGGAACGTTTAACGGTACTGGCGAGTTAGTCTTCAAGGAAAAAACGGATACTCGCCATGAAGACCAAGGCTTTTGCACTTCTATTTTCGGCCGGATTGCTCGCCGCACAGCCCGCACATGCGGATGAACGCGCATTCCTTTCCTCGCTGAAAGGCACATGGGCGGGTAAGGGAACGGTGATAACCCGGATCGGCGCGCCACCGATCAATGTGAGTTGCACGCTGAATTCCAACGCAGGGACATCGTCGCTCAACATGTCGGGCACTTGCCGCGGCCTTCTGGTGGTCAGGCGCGCGATCGCCGCCGATCTGTCGGAAAAGGGTGGACGCTATAGTGGCGCCTATACCGGCCCTTCCGGCCGGCCATCAGCGCTTTCCGGCACAAGGCAAGGTAACGCAATCAACCTGACGGTCCGATGGAACCGTGATATCAACGGCGACCGCATTGCCGCCATGACCATTGAAAAGGTTGGAACCAACGGCCTGCGGCTGCGCACCACCGACAAGGACGGCAGGACCGGCAAGACGGTGGTGACGAGCGACATCCGGCTGGTGCGCTGACGAGCCGCCTTAATGTGGCGCTCGGCCCTTCAGCTGAATTCAAGCAGCAATGGGCAATGATCCGAGACCTCAGGCTGTCTCACGACATCGAAGTGACCGACCTTCACAACCGGATTGACCAGCAGGTAATCCGCATATCTGTTTGGTTTGGTATAATGCGAGGTCCGGGTATCGGTGAAACCACGGGTCGTGACGAGTTCGACAAGATTGAGCTCATTCAACACGGCGAAGGTCTTGCTGTCAGGCAGAACGTTGAAATCGCCGCAGACGATGACCCGGTCACCATCCTCTGCAATGTTCTTGACGAGTTGCACAAGGCGTTTTGCCTGCTCCAACCGGGCAGGCATATCATGTTTGCCGTCGAGGTCGCGCAGCCCATGCATATGGGCAATGACGACAGGTTGAGCGGTCGTGAAATCGAAAACCCTGATGGCATGGCCCGTGCGTGATCGCGGATGATCGCCATATCCATCAGCCGAGAAGACGCCGTGCACGAAACCCTGTGCCTGCGCAATGATGGCGATGGATTTGCGAACGAAGGTGGCGAGCCCCCACTGGGAAGGGTATCGCGTCTCGCCGTGCCAGAGGTCACCCTGCGCCGCGGGGCAGAATATCGCCACATGGTCCGGCAAGGCCTCGGCGACCTCGCGAAAGAAGTTCGCCCGCTGCGGTAGTTCGATGCCGTGATCGCGATAGCTCAGCCAGTCCTGTGTGGCGGCAGGCGTGTGCACCACCTCCTGCAGGCATAAAATATCGGGGTCGGATAAGGCAATATAGGGAACGAGTTCGTCATGAAGCTTTCCGCCCCAACCATTCAGGCAAATCAGACGCATACCTGCTCCATCCCCTTAACTGCGTTGCCCTGTTTAGCATGGAACGTGGGCGGATCAATCGTGTGCGGATGGCGACTGCATGGTCGCAAAGCTGACCGCAATAAAAAGGCCCGGATCGCTCCGGGCCTCATTATGGTGTTGCGCAGGTGCCTTATTCGGCCGCTTCGGCGTAAGCTTCCATCGGCGGGCAGGTGCAGATGAGGTTGCGGTCGCCATAGACATTGTCGATGCGGTTGACCGGCGACCAGTATTTGTCGATGCGGAAGGCGCCGGGCGGGAAGCAGCCCTTTTCACGGCTATAGGGGCGATCCCATTCGCCGACCAGGTCTTCCACCGTGTGCGGCGCGTTCTTCAGCGGATTGTTGAGCTTGTCCGCACGACCTTCTTCGATATCGCGGGCTTCCTCGCGGATCGCCAGCATCGCATCACAAAAACGGTCGATTTCCGCCTTGGTCTCGGATTCCGTCGGCTCGATCATCAGCGTGCCGGCAACCGGCCAGCTCATGGTCGGCGCGTGGAAGCCGCAATCGACGAGGCGCTTGGCCACATCGTCCACCGTCACACCGCAGCTGTCCGCGAGCGGTCGGGTATCGATGATGCATTCATGTGCCACGCGACCGGTCTCGGACTTGTAGAGCACGTCATAAGCGCCCTTCAGCCGTTCAGCGATATAGTTGGCGTTGAGGATCGCCACCTTGGTCGCCTGCGTCAGCCCTTCGCCGCCCATCATCAGGCAATAGCTCCAGGAGATCGGCAGGATCGACGGTGAGCCGAAAGGAGCCGCAGACACAGCACCCTCGCGTCCATCCGTCGCCGGATGGCCGGGCAGGTGAGGCGCCAGATGCGCCTTGACGCCGATCGGCCCCATGCCCGGACCGCCGCCGCCATGCGGAATGCAGAAGGTCTTGTGCAGGTTGAGATGCGAAACGTCCGAACCGATATCGCCAGGACGGGCAAGGCCGACCATGGCGTTCATGTTGGCACCGTCGAGATAGACCTGACCACCATGCTTGTGGGTGATCTCGCAAATCTCGCGAACCGTCTCCTCAAACACGCCGTGGGTGGACGGATAGGTGATCATGCAGCACGAGAGGTTTTCCGCATACTGCTCTGCTTTTGCGCGGAAATCATCGATATCGATGTCACCGTTATCCCGCACCTTCACCGGCACCACTTTCATGCCGACCATCTGCGCCGAGGCCGGGTTGGTGCCATGCGCCGAGGTGGGGATGAGGCAGACGTCACGATGTGTGCCGCCATTGGCGAGATGATAGTTGCGGATGGTGAGAAGCCCCGCATATTCCCCTTGCGCGCCGGAATTCGGCTGCATGGAGAAGGCGTCGTAACCGGTAACCGAGCAAAGCTTTTCCGAGAGATCGTCGATCATCTCCTTGTAACCGAGCGCCTGATTGGCCGGTACGAAGGGGTGGATATCGGAAAATTCCGGCCAGGTGATCGGCAGCATTTCCGCCGTGGCATTCAGTTTCATGGTGCACGAACCGAGCGGGATCATCGAGCGGTCGAGTGCCAGATCGCGGTCCGAAAGACGGCGGATGTAACGGGTCATCTCGCTTTCGGCACGGTTCATGTGGAAGATCGGATGCGTCATGTACTGGCTGGTACGCAGCAGTTCCTTCGGCAGGCGATATTCCGGCTCAAAATCCGAGATCGAGAAATTGCCGCCGAAAGCGCGCCAGACGGCTTCCAGCGTTGCCGGGCGCGTGCGCTCGTCGAGGCTCATGCCGATCTTGGTCGCGCCGACCTTGCGCAGGTTCACGCCTTCCGCAACAGCCGAACGCAGGATGACACCCTGCATATGGCCGACTTCGACGGTGATCGTGTCGAAGAAGGTTTCCGGCTCGATGGTGTAGCCGAGCTTTTCCAGACCCTTGGCCATCAGGACAGCCTTCTGGTGGGTCTGCTGGGCAATCGCCTTGATGCCCTGCGGGCCGTGGAAGACGCCATACATGGAGGCCATGACGGCGAGCAGCACCTGCGCCGTGCAGATGTTCGACGTCGCCTTCTCGCGGCGGATATGTTGCTCGCGGGTCTGCAGCGACAGGCGATAGGCGCGGTTGCCGCGCGCATCGACGGAAACGCCGACCAGACGGCCAGGCATGGAGCGCTTATGCGCGTCCTTGACGGCCATATAGGCTGCATGCGGACCGCCGTAACCAACGGGAACACCGAAGCGCTGCGAGGTGCCGATGGCGATATCCGCACCCATTTCGCCCGGAGACTTCAACAGCGTCAGCGCCAGAAGGTCGGCGGCGACGGCCGCAATCGCGCCCGTCTGGTGCAAGCGGGAAATCAGGCCGGAGAAATCGCTGACATGGCCGTGGGTGCCGGGATACTGGAAGATCGCACCGAACACGTCGACGGGATCGAGATCGGTGAACGGATTACCGACAATCACCTTCCAGCCGAGTGGGGCCGCACGGGTCTCGATCAGTGCGATTGTCTGCGGGTGGCAATTGGCGTCCACGAAGAAGGCGGTTGCCTTGGACTTGGCGACGCGCTGGCACATGGCCATGGCTTCGGCAGCTGCGGTCGCTTCATCGAGCAGCGATGCATTGGCGACATCGAGGCCGGTCAGATCGCAAACCATGGTCTGGTAATTCAGCAGCGCTTCAAGACGGCCCTGGCTGATTTCCGGCTGGTAGGGCGTATAGGCCGTGTACCAGGCGGGGTTTTCCAGAATGTTGCGCTGGATGACCGGCGGCGTGATGGTGCCATAATAGCCCTGGCCGATCAGCGAGGTCAGGACCTGGTTCTTGTTCGCCGTCTCGCGAAGACGATCGAGCGCCTCACGTTCGGTCAGCGCCGCACCCCAGGTGAGCGGCACCTTCTGGCGGATCGAGGAAGGAACGGTGGCGTCGATCAGGGCGTCGAGGCTTTTATAGCCGACGACCTTCAGCATCTCCGCCATTTCCGACGGCGACGGCCCAATGTGACGCCGGTTGGCGAAATCATAGGGCTGATAGTCGGTGAAATGGAATTCCGTGGGCGTCGTCATTACGCGATCAGCTCCTTGTAGGCTGCTTCGTCGAGCAGCGTATCGGCATCCGCCACGTTGGAAAGCTTCAGCTTGAAGAACCAGCCGGCACCCTGCGGATCGGAATTGACGAGCGAGGGATCGTCAACGATCGCCTGGTTGATTTCGACCACTTCGCCATCCAGCGGACAATAAACGTCGGAGGCAGCCTTGACGGATTCAACGGTTGCAGCATCGCCATCCTTGGCAAAGGTTGCGCCCACTTCCGGCAATTCGACGAAGACGAGATCGCCGAGCTGTTCAGCGGCGTGGCTGGTAATGCCAACGGTGGCGATATCGCCTTCGAACTTCAGCCATTCGTGTTCTGCGGTAAATTTCAGCATCGTGTTCTCTCCGGAGATGGAATGAGGATTAGCGTTTGTAGGTGGGCTTGATGAAGGGCAGGGCGGCGACGGTGACGGGCAGGTATTTGCCGCGCACTTCCGCGAAGATCGCCGTACCGGGAGCAGCGTGAGAAACGGGCACGTATCCCATGGCAACGGGGCCTTCGACCGAAGGGCCAAAACCGCCCGAGGTGACTTCACCTATTTCCGTCTTGCCTTCTGCATCCGCAAAAAGCTTCGAATGACCGCGCACCGGCGCCTTGCCTTCAGGCTTCAGGCCAACACGGCGGCGCGATGTTCCGTCCTTGAGTTCGCCAAGAATGCGTTCCGCACCCGGAAAACCGCCTTCGCGATCGCCACCGGCGCGGCGCGCCTTCTGGATCGCCCATTCGAGCGAGGCTTCGATGGGGGAGGTCGTGGTGTCGATGTCGTTGCCGTAGAGACAAAGGCCGGCTTCCAGACGCAGGCTGTCGCGTGCGCCAAGCCCGATGGCTTCGCAATCGGGATGTTCGAGCAGGGCCTTGGCGATCTCTTCGGCCTTGTCTGCCGGCACGGAAATTTCAAAGCCGTCCTCGCCGGAATAACCGGAACGGGAAACGATGCAGGGCACGTCATGCAGCGGTACTTCCTGCACGTCCATGAACTTCATCTCGGAAACGCCGGCCCACAGTTCTGCCAGCACCGCTTCGGCGCGCGGTCCCTGCAGCGCGATCAGGGCGCGGTCATCGAGAAGGGTGATCTCGCAGGTATCGGAAAGATGCGCCTTCATATAGGCGACATCGGCGTCCTTGCAGGATGCATTTACGACGACGAAAAGATGGTCGCCGCGATTGGTGATCATCAGATCATCAAGAATGCAGCCGTTTTCGTCGGTAAAGAAACCGTAACGCTGGCGACCTTCCTTGAGACCGAGAATGTCGACCGGCACCAGCTTTTCAAGCGCAAGTGCGGCGTCGTCATTGTTGCCGGACTTCGCCTTCAGGATCACCTGGCCCATGTGAGACACGTCGAACACACCGGCGGAGGTGCGGGTCTGAAGATGTTCCTTCAGCACGCCGGCCGGATATTGCACGGGCATGTCGTAACCGGCAAAGGGCACCATGCGGGCGCCAAGCGAAATGTGCAGGGAATGCAGCGGCGTTGTTTTCAGCGCGGCGGTATCGTCCAAGGACGCCTCCAGGGTTGCGCGAGATATCGCGCGGGCTCAGGTCATGGCGCGAAGCGCCGGTTCAAGAGCCCCCTCTGTCCTTGTCGCCTGAGATTGTTATCCCTTCGGCGAGCCGTCCTTTAGATCAAGGTGGCTTCTCTCCAGAGTTCCGTCGTCACCACTGGTCCTTTTGCCTGAGAGTTTCCGGGGCGGTTGCTCCTTCGGCACCGCAGTGAAGCGGCTTCTCCCAACGATGATGCGACGCTCATTATCTTCGAAGCCCCGCTATTGGCAAGGACCAAATGACGCATCTGAACAGATTCTTGCTCCATCTGCGCCATCATCATCTGAGCCGTCTCGTCTCCAGGTTTCGAGAGGCGTTTCAGCGACCGGAATTCAGCCTGCTTAAAGAGCGTGCTGCTAATCGGATTTTTTCTCCGGCAAGCCCTTGCGTTTCGTCGACGCAAAATCCTCAAGTTCCTTTTCTGTCATGGACTTCTCCATGCTTTTTGAAGCGCCTTGTAAACTCGATTTTTTCACTTCGCCACGTTTGGCGGCGAGTGCCGCACCCGCCGCTTTCTGCTGGGCTTTCGATTTGGCTGGCATGTCGGCCTCCTTTAAAACGATGTTTCCACCGGGAAAATGCCACCTCACGCCGATTGTTCCCTTGCAAGTATCAAGCCTGCGGCAAAATTCCCCTTTGAAATCGACAGGAAAGCGGGATATCGCCTAGGACATGGACGCAAATCGAAAACGACGGCTGACAGGGATGGAGAAGATGCTTCGCATTTTCTGTACGACCCTGATGTTGTCGCTCGGTTTTGCCCACAAGCCCGCGCTTGCCGTAAGCCCGCAGGTCGTTCTCGACGAGAGCTATCGGCTGCCGGATGGCACCTTTGCTGAGATCTGCCTCGGTCACGCGGGCGGGGTGAATGCTTCCCATGCCAAAGACGGCCCGGCCCATTCGGGCGACGCTATCCTCTTCTGCGAGGCCTGCCTGCTGGCATCGTCCATTCTTCTGCCGATGCCCGATACGGAAGGCTGGCTGAAGACCGAATTCGCCTGGCTCGATAATCGCCTGTCCGCCGAATGGAGCTTCCGCTCCGTCCTGACGATCCGGAAACCGACCGCGCGCGGCCCGCCGTCCCTGTCCGCCTGATTTTTCACGTTACGGGATCATCGCCGCCTGCCAGCGGCACGGAGCGGCTGCGGAGCCCCAAGGGGTGCAGTCGCAGGGACAAACAAATGAAAACCACCAAGATCATCACCTGCACTCTCTTCGCTGCATCGGTTTCGACCGCGCCGGCTTTTGCCCATGCCACTTTCGTGGACGGTTCGGCCGAACAGGACAGCACCATCGTTGCCGCCCTTCAGGTGCCGCATGGCTGCGATGGCGGGCTTGCCACCACGGAAGTGCAGATCAAGCTGCCGGAAGGCTTCATTTCCGCCAAGCCGCAGCCCAAGGCCGGCTGGGAACTGGAAATCATCAAGGGCGACTACCAGAAGACCTACAAGAACCACGGCAAGGACATCACCAGCGGCGCTGTCGAAGTCCGCTGGAAGGGCGGCAACCTGCCGGACGAATTCTATGACACCTTCGCCGTGCAGGGTAAAATCTCCGGCATCGAAGTCGGGCAGGACCTGCCTTTCAAGGTGACGCAGCTTTGCGGCGACAAGGGCAAGGTCTCCTGGGATGAGGTCGCAGCCGCCGGCGTCGATCCGCATTCGCTGAAAAGCCCAGCACCGACCATCAAGGTCGCTGCCAAGGCGCATGCGGACGGGCACGACCATTCCGCCATGGCCATGGATATGGATGTCGTGAAGGCCGGTAGTCTCGAAGTGTCCGGCGGCACGACCAAGGCCATGCTTCCGGGCCAGCCGGTAGGCGGCGGTTACGTGACCATCAAGAACACCGGCGACAGCGACGACAAGCTGGTCGGCGTCGAATCCTCTGCCGCCGGCCGTGCTGAAATCCACGAGATGGCCATGGTCAACGACGTCATGAAAATGCGCAAGCTTGATGACGGTATCGTCATTCCCGCCGGCCGGACGGTGGAGCTGAAGCCCGGCGGCCTGCACATGATGTTCTTCAATGTGAAGAAACCCTTTGCCGAAGGCGACAAGGTGCCGGTGACGCTGGTCTTCGAAAAGGCTGGCAAGGTCGAGATCGTGCTCTCCGCAGGCGCAGCCAAGGGCGGCAACGATCATCAGCATAATTGACCGATGAAAAACGGCTACCGGAACGCGTGACAGGTCCGGTAGCCGCAAGATGTCTCATATATTGTATTTGTTTTTCAGCGCCGTGATGGAAAAGGCGATGGCACTTAACCATCACGATTTTCCAGAACTCGGTCGAAAATATCTAGAAAATAAAGCTGACACCAGACTGAACGCGGGGGTCGGCTTTACAAGTATAGAAACTCAGAAAGAAAATTAAAATATCTATCTATCAATTTGATCTAGAAGATCATTTTTGGATTTCTGTGGGGAGTTGTTTTCCTCATAGGCCTCGACGGCCTGCTCCAGCGTCGCCTGCGGTTCCTGGCGCTGACTGGCAACAGTGAGGAAATAGAGTGTCAGGGCCGGTGGCTTGATGACGGTCATCATGCCGCGAAGCTGGAAGTCCTCTCCACGTTCGGCCTGACGCGCCAATTCGTGAATAGCGTCTTCGATTTCGGTTTTGCGCGGAACGCGCTGCGATGGCTTCACCGCTTCCAGCGCATAGGCTGCCGTATTTGCGGAAACAGAAAGAACCTGTGTCATCCAACCCCCGGCCATCTTCGCGACCCTGAAAACCGAATATTAGCACTCTCATCTTGTTGGAAGGCTAAACCGCGACGCTGCAATTTAATCGTATTTTAATGGCTGACAGCGCCGGGCAAGGGGGTTTCGCCCTTGGTTCCCTTGGTCTAGAAATGCTTGGGATTGCCCGGTCCGGCAATTTCCGGAGACACCATCCCCATGATCAATATCGCTCTTGTCGCCACGGGCGGCGCAATCGGTTCCGTATTCCGTTATCTGGTCGGCGTCTGGAGCATGCGGCTGGCGGGGCCGAATTTCCCCTGGGGAACGCTTGCGGTCAATATCGTCGGGTCTTTCCTGATCGGTCTGCTGGTCGAACTTGTGGCGCGGCGGTTGAACGCATCCATGGAAATGCGCCTGTTTCTCGTCACCGGCGTGCTTGGCGGGTTCACCACATTCTCGTCCTTCTCGCTGGATGCGGTGGCGCTTTTCGAGCGGGGTGCACTCGGCCTTTCGGCCGTTTACATCCTTGCAAGCCTTGTGGTTTCCATCGCTGCGGTTTTCGCCGGGCTGGCCTTGGGCCGCAACTTGTTCTAAAGGCTTGAACCAAACGGCGCGCCGACGAACAGAGCGCGCGATCAAGACAGAAAGACTGGAAATTTCATGGCAGGTATCGAGCATATCAAGGTCGAGGCCGACGAGGCCGGTATGCGCCTCGATCGCTGGTTCAAGATTCACTATCCGGGGCTCGGTTTCGGGCAGCTGCAGAAGCTGCTGCGCTCGGGCCAGGTGCGGGTGGATGGTGGTCGGGTAAAAACGGATGCGCGGGTGCAGCCGGGACAGATGGTGCGTGTGCCGCCTGTCGATTCCGATATGAAGACCAAAACCGGTCCGATCGGATCGAGGGATCTCAAACATTCTGATGATGCCGAGCTTCTGGCGCGCATGCTGCTGCATGAGGATGACAAGGTTCTCGTGTTCAACAAGCCCGCTGGCATTGCCGTGCAGGGTGGTTCCGGCGTCAACCGCCACATCGACGGGCTTCTGGAAGCGTGGACCAGCCCGAAGGGCGAAAAGCCGCGTCTGGTGCACCGTCTGGACCGCGACACGTCAGGCGTGCTGGTGGTTGCCCGCACCCGTGGTGCCGCGCAGAAGCTGACGGCCGCTTTCCGCGAGCGCGATACCAAGAAGACCTATTGGGCGCTTGTTCGTGGCGTGCCGCGCAAACATCAGGACAAGATTTCCACCTGGCTGGTCAAGGAACAGACCCCCGACGGCGACCGCATGCGTATCGCCAAACACGGCGAGGAGGGGGCCGACCACGCCATTTCTTATTACCGTGTCATCGACACCGCCGCGCAGAACCTCGCCTGGCTGGAGATGGAACCTTATACCGGCCGTACGCACCAGCTTCGCGTTCACGCGCTGCATATGGGGCATCCGATCATCGGCGATCCGAAATATTATATCGACGATCCCAACTGGGATTTTCCGGGCGGCGTACAGAAGCGCCTGCACCTGCATGCCCGCCATATCGACATACCGCATCCGAACGGCGGCCGGCTTCGCGTCAGCGCACCCTTGCCGCCGCATATGGTGCAGACCTGGAACCTGCTCGGCCTCGACGTGGCAGATGGCGATAGGGAAGACTGATAGCAGATGAAACTCGTCCTTTTCGATTGCGATGGCACGCTGGTGGACAGCGCCGGCCTGATCCATGCCGTCATGTCCGAGACCTTTGCCGATTTTGGAAAGCCGCGGCCTGATATTTCGCAGACTAAGGCGATCATCGGGCTGACACTGGATATCGCCATCGCCCGCATGCTGGGCAGGGCCCACGTAGACGACGAAGCGGCGGCCATGGCGCTGCGTTACAAAGAGAACTACCAGCCCTTGAAGGAGCGTTTCGAGAATGCGACACCACTTTTTGATGGTATCGCTCCGCTGATCGATATGCTTTCGAAGCGGGATGACGTGCTGATCGGCGCCGTCACGGGCAAGGGTCGGCGCGGCCTCACCCAAATTCTCGAAAGCCATGGCTTCGCCGATCACTTCATCGTCTCGCGCACGGCGGATGATTGCCCCTCCAAGCCGCACCCGGCCATGGTGACGGAATGTTGCCACGAAACCGGCATGGTTCCGGCCGATACTGTCGTCATCGGTGACGCGATCTATGACATGCAGATGGCGAAAGCGGCCGGCGCAAAAGCCATCGGCGTCGCCTGGGGGTATGCTTCGATCGAGGACCTCTGGAAGGCGGGCGCCGATGCAGTGGTCAACCACCCGAACGAAATTCCGGCCTATGTTCCGGCAGATATTTCTGAATGACTTTTTCTATCCGACTGACGAGGATGTGCCATGCGTGATCTCCTGAACGACCTTTCGGAGGGCCTCAGCCACCCTGACCCGATCCTGCGCGCGCAGATCCAGATGCAGAAACCTTTGCCGAAGCGATTTTATAAGGATGTCACCGTTGCTGAGGTGGAAGAGGGCGGTTTCACCATCCTCCTCGACGGCAAGCCGCTGCGCACGCCCGCCAAGAAGCCGCTGGTCGCACCCTCGCGGGCGCTGGCCGAACTGCTCCGCGACGAATGGGATGCGCAAAAAGAAGTGGTGAACCCGGTCGTGATGCCCGTGTCGCGGCATGTGAATACCGCCATCGATGGTATCGCCAACGATACACAGGCGGTTTTCGAGGACATTCTCCGTTTTTCCTCGTCCGATCTCCTCTGCTATCGTGCTGGCGATCCGGAAGCGCTGGTTGCACGACAGACGGACCATTGGGATCCGGTTCTGGACTGGGCCGCCAATGTACTCGGCGCGCGCTTCATCCTCGTCGAAGGCGTCATGCATCGTGACCAACCGCGCGAAGCCATTGCGGCTTTCGCTGTGACGCTGAAGAAATACGATACGCCGATTGCGCTTGCCGCGCTGCACACCATGACATCTCTGACCGGCTCGGCCATTCTGGCGCTGGCATTGGCGGAAAGCGAGCTGACGCTGGAAGAAGCCTGGGCGCTCGCTCATCTGGACGAGGACTGGACCGCCGAGCAATGGGGCGAGGACGAAGAAGCGCTGGAACGCCGCGCCGTCAGGCTCATCGACATGCGTGCCGCCCTCAACGTTCTGGAGTCGCTGAAGAGCACCTCTTAACGCTTTTCTAACCCTGATCAACGAACATGCGGTTACCTCACGTAAGGGGAGCCGCTGATCATGACCACCACGCTGAAACGCCTTGGCATTCTAGTGCTGGCGTCTTTCGTGCTCATGTCTTTCAGGCTGGAACCGGAAGCGACAAACACCGACCGGCTGCTTTACGATGTGCGTGGCGCATTTGTCGCCGCACGCCCGGATGTCGCGCCAGCGCTGATGCAGTCCATTCATGCGCAAGTCCAGAATGCGATCAAGATAACGGCGCGGGGCGAGACCAGGCCACGCGTGGTGCTGACCATCCGTCTCGCATCCGTCACACGCGCGCCCTTCCTGTTCGGAGAGCGGGCATCGGCCAAGGTCGTCGTCCGTGCCGCAGCTGTAGCGACGGGCGAGGTGATCGCCGAGGCCAGATTCACCGCCACCGTTGTCAGCTTCGACAATCAGTCTATCGAACAGGAACTCGCCTACGGCGTCGCTGAACGGGTGATCCACGAATTCAGACTGAACCGGCCCGGCCCGACGACGCTTGCAACGGCTCTTTTTCCATAAACAGCAGGGAAGGTGGGAGGCAGCTACTCATCCGCCTCTTGTCTTGGAAATCTCACGCTCCAAAAAATCGCATCTCAATGCAGTGAATTTCACATACATTGCGTATCTGAATTGAAATACGCTGGTTACGTCACTATCTCGCATACGTAACGTATGTCAAATGACGTTCGAAGCTTTGGAAGCAGCGCTTCGCTCGTCCACTGCCACTCAGCCAAAAGAGAGATGCTAAATGACTGAACGCGACGCAATTTTCCCGGCCAACAGGCACGCGCTTTACGAAGAACACGGCTATTCGGCCGCCATTCGATCCGGTGACCTTCTTTTCGTTTCCGGCCAGGTCGGCAGCCGTGCCGATGGAACTCCCGAGCCAGACTTTGAACAGCAGGTCAGGCTGGCTTTCGAAAATCTCAAGGCCACGCTCGAGGCGGCGGGGTGCACCTTTGACGACATCGTTGACGTAACGACGTTCCATACGGACCCGGAAAACCAGTTCGGAACGATCATGGCTGTCAAACAGGAGATTTTCAGCAAATCGCCTTATCCGAACTGGACCGCCATCGGCGTCAACTGGCTCGCCGGCTTCGATTTCGAGATCAAGGTCATCGCCCGCATCCCTTGATGCCGGATCAGGACTGAACGGCGGCGCTTATGGGGCGCCGCCGGCCTGTTTCTCCATCTTTAGCCAAGCCGCTCTGCATGCCACTTCAGATGGTCATCCATGAAAGTGGAAATGAAATAATAGGAGTGGTCGTAACGATCATGCATGCGCAGCGTCAGGCCGATATCCGTGCCCTTGATCGCCTCTTCGAACAGCCAGGGGCGCAGGCCTTTTTCCAGGAAACTATCGGCCTTGCCCTGATCGATCAGGAATTCGGGAAACCGTGCGCCATCCTCGACCAGCGAGCAGGCGTCATATTGGCGCCAAGCGGCCCTGTCAGCACCGAGATATTTTTCCAGCGCCGGTTCCGACCAGTCGGCGGAAGAGGGGGCGACGATCGGTGCAAAGGCCGAGCAGCTCTTGAAGCGCTCGGGGTTCTTCAGCGCAATGGTCATCGCACCGTGACCGCCCATCGAATGGCCGAAAATGGACTGGCGGCTCATATCCGCGCGGAAATGCTGGCCGATCAGGGCAGGCAGCTCTTCCGTCACATAGCTGTACATCTGGTAGTGCTCCGACCACGGCTCCTCGGTGGCATCGAGATAAAAACCGGCGCCTTTGCCCATCTGCCAGTTGGTCAACTCATCCGGCACATCATTGCCGCGCGGGCTGGTATCCGGGCACACGATGATAAGCCCGAGTTCGGACGCCATGCGGCGATATTCGCCCTTTTCCATGACATTGGCGTGGGTGCAGGTGAGGCCGGAGAGATACCACACGACCGGGCAGGGCTCATGGATCGCCTTCGGCGGCACATAGACCGCAAAGGTCATCTCGCTTTTGAGCGTTTCGGATTGGTGCGAAAAAACGCCCTGCATGCCGCCAAAGGCCGTATTCTGCGAAATGATGTTCATGAAGCTATTCCCTTAAGAAAAATTTCCGGTTCAGCCCGCAAGCGAGACCGCGGCATTGACCGCCGCAGCGACCAGAACCGTGTTGAAGAAAAAAGAAACGATGGAGTGCAGCAGCGTCACCTTGCGCATGGCGGTGGTGGTTACCCCGACATCCGAGGTCTGCGCCGTCATGCCGATCACCACGGCGAAATAGAGGAAGTCGTAACCGCAAGGTTCCTTCGTCGCCGGAAAATCCATGCCGCCGCGACGCTGAGGTTTGCCATCCACCATGGCCGGCCGCCAGTAGAGATGGGCGTAATGCAGGGCGGTCATGGTGTGGATCGTCAGCCAGCCGAAGATCACCGAGGCAAAGGCGATGAGCAGCGTCCAGACCGTTTCACCCGTGTGGTTGAGCGCCTGAAACAGCGACACCACGGCAACACCGACCGCAAGCAGCGTCACCGCGATGATGGCGACCGCAGGCAGATCGTCACTGTCGGCATGGGCCTTCAGTTGCTGCGCCGTCAGCTTCGGCAGGCGAAAGGCAACCAGCATCAGATAGGTCAAAAAAAACAGAACTGCGGCTATCTCTATGGCGATTGAAGGCGCGAATGCCAGCGCCAGGCCAAGGCTGACGACCCAGACGAGAAAGGCAATGACGAAAGGCCGATGACGGCGATAGCTATTGCTCTTGGGACTAACGGGGCTCTTGGCTGGGTTTTTCGGACTGGCGGGGGTCATGGACGACACCTTTCTGTTTGCAGCGTCATTTTTTGACACGGCGGCAGAAACGGTCAAGCGTCTCCAGAAAGGCCGAGCGGTCACGCGGTGAAAAGGCCGCGTTATATCCCTTGCTTTCCCCGGTTTCACGCAGATGCGCGCCAAGATCACGCATCGCCGTCGCCATGCCGATATTCGACGGATCGAAAACACGACCCGTCGGTCCCGTCACCAGCGCACCTTTGGCGACGCAGCGGCCGGCGAGAGGCACATCGGCGGTGATGACGATATCGTTTTCGCCGGCATGCTCGGCAATCCAGTCATCGGCCGCATCGAAACCCGCAGATACGATGACGTTTTTCACCATCGGGTCGCGCGAAGGGCGCAGGCCGGAATTGGCGACAAAGGTTACTTCCAGCCCATGCCGCTCCGCCACCTTGAGGATTTCCGGCTTCACGGGGCAGGCGTCGGCATCGACATAGATTTGCGGGTTTTGCGGCATGGACACTCTTTTGGGGTAATTCCTGCGATGCTTTTAAGGGCAAACGCCGTAATTACCAAGCCCGTCAGCGCTGAAATAGTGGCTCGACGGCGCACAGGAGGATGCTTGCGACGATCGCTAAAACCGTCTATGTTCACTTTATGTTCTAAATCGTGGAGAGGGTCAATGCTGGAGGAGTTTATCGTGCAAGCCAAGGCCGCAACATATGTCGGCGGCGGCGATAAATCTTCGACCCCCACGCGTCAGGGGTCGCACGATCTCGGTTATAGAGATGGAGACTGGCACTATATCGACAGCTATTTCGGAGGAACCGATTTCATCGGCCAGGAGGTCGTCTGGCATCAGGGAACGGCGGTGTGGGCGATGAGTTATTACGGCCGTATCCTCAGGCCCGATATGATCGACGGCACGACGGCCGGTATGGTTATTCAGCGGTCGCTATCCACGCTCTATCGGGAAGGCCGCTTTCTCGGCGGCTTTACTCATCCGGTGGAGAATCTGGTCTATGTCGATACGAATGCGGGTGAATTCGAGTCCTTCACCGGCGTCGAGCGCATTTACCGGGGACATGTCGAGACGTACCGGCTTGACTATCATGGCGGCATCATAAAGCCATGAGAAGTGCCATGACGGGGGCGATGATGTTTTCACCGCCCCATCACAGGTCTCAGATCAGCCGGGCTGCTTGGTCTTGCGCAGATAGGGAAGAACCGTGTCATAGGAGCCGAAACGGGCAATCGCATCTTCGTTGGAGACGGCGGCGGTGATGATGACATCCTCTCCCTGCTTCCAGTTGGCGGGGGTCGCCACCTGGTGTTTGGAGGTGAGCTGGATGGAATCGATGGCGCGGAGAATTTCATGGAAATTGCGGCCGGTGGTCATCGGGTAGGTGAGGACCAGCTTGATCTTCTTGTCCGGGCCGATGACGAAGACGGAGCGCACGGTGGCGTTATCGGCGGGCGTGCGGCCTTCGGAACTGTCGCCTGCACCCGCCGGCAGCATGTCATAGAGCTTCGCCACCTTCAGGTCCTTGTCGCCGATCAGCGGATATTCGACATTAAAGCCGGTCGCGGTGCGGATATCGTTCTTCCATTTTTCATGACTTTCAACCGGATCGACAGAAATGCCGATGATCTTGACGCCGCGTTTTTCGAATTCCGGCTGCAGGCCGCCCATGGCGCCAAGTTCCGTCGTGCACACGGGCGTGAAGTTTTTCGGATGGGAAAACAGGACCGCCCAGCCATCGCCGATCCAGTCGTGAAAACGCACCGAACCCTGGGTGGTCTCGGCGGTGAAGTCGGGGGCAATATCGTTGATACGCAGGCTCATAGTGTGCTTTCTCCCTGATGTTTTGAACTGAAAATCTGATGGTTCTCGGCAATTCGTGTCCGACGCAAGAGCTTAGAGTTTTTGCCCGAAATGGCCAGAGCTTTTCACTCCCTGCCGATGACTAAGTAGGCGAGGGCCTGACTGTGCAGACCCTCACGCTGCCCTCAGAGACCCATCATCGCCGGTTTCCAGAACCGCTCCCGATCAAGCCCGTCGTGGCACTCGATCACGATCCGTGTGCCGTTCCTGAGACGCCGCCGCAAAAGACCTGATTGCGCCCGTATCTGCCCGCCTTCATGAAGCTTCTGCAGCATCGAGCGTGAAAGCCCCAGTTCGGAGGCCAGCAGGCGATCGAGGCGTATGCCAGCCGGAAACGGAACCGCGAGATCGATCTCGGCCGCGGCCCAGTAGGGAGGTTCGTTCCGTATCTTTTTCCCGATATCGAACTCCGGAAACTCGTCGACACGCTGCGACTTGCGTCTCAACGCCTCGAGGTTGAAGGTTTCGGCTCTTATCCATTGCGGATCGTTGGACTGTAGTGCCTCCAGAACAGGTGGGCTTATGTCGCGAACATTCTGCCGCTCGAAGATTGGCCGGTTCCAGCTTTTGTCGCAGATCAGGCATCTGTAGATGAGCCAGGCATCGAGTTTACGGCCATTGGCATTGAGTCGGATCTTGCCGCTGGCCTGAAATGCCCTCAGCTCACCGCATCCGTTGCAGGCAAGCCAGGGCTGGGGCGCCGTTCTTGGCGTGATGGTCCATTGGACCCGAAGGAGGTTGCACATTGTGTCTTGGTCTTCCGTCTGGAAGTCCACCAAGATGGTGCAGGAGAAAACCCTTGCGGGTGCGGCGTGGCGATGTCCTGGGTGGGCGAAGAGCGGAGACAGCAGGGCTGTGCAAGGCACATTTTAACAATGCCAGACCGGTCTCTTGCCACCACCCGATGAACATGATCATACGCCGACAGCCCGTGGCTATCCGCAATACGGGTGAAACTGGATTGAGACCGGTATTTACTTAGGCAAAGTCTACCTCGATGCGCCAATGCTCTTCGCGGGCGACGATAACAAATGATGGCCCAGAGAGGGAGTCCTCCCGCATTCTGCGGCTGAAACAAGTTATGCCTGCAGCTTTTGCGCAACTCTTCGAATTGGCAGGCTTTATTGTCCGGAGGAAATTTCGTGATGGCTGGCATTCGAGGTTACCAGAAGGGGAACCATGCGACGAAGGGTCGGATCTCTACGAATGAAATGGTGCCATAGCGCCGCTATCACATGCAGAAGGACGATAACGGCAGCGAGATAGGCGAGGGTGGCGTGAACGTCACTCCAGAAGGCCTCGGCCTGATCTGAAATCTCCATCGGCAATCCCGGAATGACGACGAGATCAAAGACGTAGCTGGGGATTTGCAAGGGAGAGCTCGACGCCACTGCCCAACCGGCGAGGGGAACGGCCAGGGTCAGGAACAGCAACGCCGCATGAGCGATCCGCGCGGCGAAGCTCGAAACCGGACCTTCGCCATCGACAGCCCGCGGCTTTCGGCTGAAAACCGACCAGATGCAACGCGGCACTGCGAGCGCCAGCACCAGAAATCCGATCGACTTGTGGTACTGAAAAAGATCGAACTGGAGCACCGGATCGATGCTGTCGCGGCTCATCAGATATCCCAATGCGAGCTGTGCTACGAAAAGGATCGCGATAGTCCAATGGAACGCGATCGCCACCAGTGCAAAGGAGGAGGGCGTGTTGCGCCAGCTGCGTCCAACAGCCGGGGCACTCTCTGAATTGTCGCCAGAATATTGCATCGGTTAACTCAGCTGTTGGTAGGTGTCTTTGGCGATGGCGTCCATGCGGTCCGTCGGCAGATTGCCGACCAGAGCGCAGCGGATCATTTCGTCATCCCAGGACACTGTCTCCAGCGAACCGACACTGGAGCGCCGCATAGCGGTGTCGCTCGAGTCAGCCGCAGCAACGATGTAAAGCGTGACACGCTGCCCGCCTTTGTCTTCGTACATAAGCTGGGCGGCAGGGCCTTCGGAGCCGGGCAGCACACGGCCACCAACGAGGGAGAGGCCATGACGAGTGAGATCGGGGATATTGATTTTACGGTCCAGCCGCTTCGAGAGCCATTTCGGCAGGTTCTGGGCATCTTCGCTATCGGCGCGGACCTCCACCGGATGAAGAACGTCGCTAGCAAACAGCTTATGTGCCTGCGTTGCATCCGCCACGATGGAAGCAGGTCCGGCAACCTCGGATACAAGCCCACGCCCGAACCAGCCGCCTGTCAGCCCGACGGCAAGAACAATGACGGCTGCCGCCGCCCTGTTGCGCCAGTCGGCCCGCCCCGATCGCATGCGCCGCTCAATGCGGTATACATCGAGACGATCGGGCAAGACATTGGTGTCGAGAGGACCATAGAGAGCCGTCAGCGTCGCATTCTGCTGCTGCCACATCTTGACCTTGCGTGCGTCGGCCGGATTGGAGGTGAGGTGGGCACGAACGGCATCGCGCCTGTCGTCTTCAAGCTGCCCATCGACATAGGAGATGAGATCGGCTTCGGTTATCTGTGGATCGCTGCCGGTCATTTTATCACCTTGAGATTTGGCTGGTCTTCCTGGGTCATGCGGGCAAGCTCCGTTCGGGCCCGCCCCAGCCGGGACATCAGTGTGCCAAGGGGAATTTCAAGAATCTCTGCGGCTTCCGCATAGGTCAGGCCTTCGACAACGACGAGGAGAAGCGCCTCACGGTGTTCGCCGGACAGTTTTTCGATGGCGCGTGCCATTTCCGCAAGGGCGACCCGACCCGTCTGGGCCGCCGGAACAACCAGTTGTTCCGCAGCATCGTCAATCGGGATCTGCCGGGGCCGGCGTTTGCTGCCGCGCAGATTGTTGCGGTAGACATTAACAAGCACCCGATACAACCAAGGACGCAACGGACCCTGCGGTCGCCACAATGCCTTTTTTCGGATCGCTCTTTCCAGGCAGTCCTGGACGAGATCGTCAGCCGTGTCGCGATCATGCGTCAATGCATTCGCATAACGCCGGAGCGCTGGTATGCAACTTGTCATCTCGTCCAGAAAGTCCGGCATTGCCGTTACTCCTTGGCAACGTGCCAAACGCCGCCGACGCCATCGCCTGTGATGTCGCCGGGTTTCTTGTCCATCTGCCAGCGATAAAGCGGCTTTCCGTCATGCGACCACTGCATCGTGCCGTCCTTGCGGGCGATCGGTTTGTAGTCGCCGTCTGCCTTGTTGGTTTTCAGGGCGGTGAGGGGTGGCCATTTTTTCGCGCAGCCATCATAGCAAGCCGATGAGGCGTCACCGTCATTGTCGAATGTATAGAGCGTCATGCCCTTGGTGTCGGTGAGGATAGTGCCCTTGGCCGTTGCCTTTTCAATCACCGCGCCACCGGCATAAGGCTCGGCAAGGGCGGCAGTGGAGGCGAGCGCCAGGGCGCCGGCCAAAACGAATTGATGTGCACGCATGAGATAGTCCTTTGAGGAAACGGATCGGACAAGGCGCCGATACTGGATAAAACACCGGCCGGCGGAATTTATTCCCCGCCTCGCTGACTTTTTGGTGCGTCTGCCGCTTTTTATCTGACGCCCTTCAGATTGATGTCGAACGCCACCATATTCGAATAGAGCGGCACACCGACGCCCATGCCATAGGGCATGCGGGGGATATTGCCAGTGACATGGAAGGTGACCGATCCCTTTTGCTGTTCAATAAATGTCGCGTGAAAGGTCTCGGGTCGGGATACGCCTTTGGCGGTCAATATGCCTTCGACCACCGCGCTGCGCGGTCCATCCTGAATGACCCGGTTGGAGCGAAACACGATCTGCGGATAGGCGGCGACATTAAAAACCGCGCTGGATTTCAGGAAGTTTTCCACCCGCTCTTGCCCCGTCTTCACGCTGGACGGATTCAGGCTGATTTCCACGTAAGACTTCGCCGGCTGGTCCGGATCGATGTCGAACCGGCCGGTTATGTCGAGGATTGCACCCTTGATTCCCGGACCGGCAACCTGGTCGATTGAAAACCCGATATGGGACGCGGGATCGATGCGATACCGTCCGGCAGCAGACGAGAACGGGCTGGCGGAGACCGGAGTGCACGCCAGTGCCGCCATCAGGAAAGTGAGGGAGTAGGTGTATTTCACGGCGGAGGTTCCTTTGTGAGTACGTGGTCGCACTCAGAAGAACACCGCAGGGAAGCATTTAATCCATGTGATTGGCGATAGATCGTCAAATAGGTGCAATCCGATCAGCCACAGAAACGCAATCTATCGTGATACAATAATCGCATAAGATAGATTGTGGAATTTCAGAGGTTTAGTGACAGTGTATATTCATACACTTGAGTAACTCACGTTACATAATCTGTGTGAACTGATTTGGGGTCACTCGTCAAGCATTAGAATGAACTTCCCAACACTTTATTAACACCACGGCACAAAGGATTTTCTACCTCCGCCGCCGCCCTTCGAACGGGCTGCTTTTTTGCTGTCTGGACGCTTTTTGCACACTGGTAGATCGCGCGCCTTTTCAGACGACTTCCTTGCGTCAGGCTCAGGTGTGCTTGGAGCTAAGGACAGCTGTGATACTTGGCGGGGAGGGTGTGCCGTTTTTACGACCGGCTTCCTAACGGGCGCATACTTCGGCTTTGGCTTCGCCGCCTTCGGTCGTGATATCGAGGGAAGAGACGAGACAGGCCGAAGCGATGTTTTCACATCGACATAATTCGTCCTGGGGGAATTGCGCTTCACCGTAACCCGCAGGGCCGGTTCAGCTACCCGCCTCACCTGAAAGGCGAGGGCAGGACCTACAGTTCTATCGGGACTGTAGGAACGTGAGTTTGAAACCCGGCGAGACGCCACAGGCGTTCTGTCTCGTACGGGTTGTGACTTTTTGGCTTTATTTTTACGTGCCATCCGGCATCTCCCTCATGATCGATTGAGAACCACAGCCGGACACCGGCAGTGGCGGTGAAGTAGCAGTTTGCTTTTTCGCAAAACTGCACAATTGCCCCTTCGAATGGCGGGGCGACGGGGACAGGCCCCTTAGAGCGGTGCTCTGAATAAAGGAACTCATCGTACACGGGCGTAGCTCCGGTATCGAGGAAGTCCCAAATGATCTCACTGCGGGGAGGGAGATCACCATGCTTTTCATCCCAAATGTCGATGAAATATTGCAGGAAGTTTTCCGCCGTTTTTCCGGTCATGTGGAACTGAACCGGCTTGGCCGCTTCCCGAAACTGCTTATGCGTTTTGGCGCGAAGTGTCCGGGGGACACGGCGCACATCGGGGAAGCCGTACATGAGCGTCTGCGGGGACAGGCCCGCATCGAGATATTCATGCGCAAGGCGCTTGAAATACTCATGCCCAAGCGGCGGCTTCTTGGAAACCATCGGCCCCCATCCTTGCTGTTCTTCGTCAGCAGCGTCTTTCAGAAGGTACTTGCACGCATAGCGCACCGCCTCCGGCGTGGACTTGTCCCAATAGGACCAGCCATGCGGCCAATGTTTTTCCATGAAGTTTTCTCTCAACTGATGGTCGGGGACAGGCCCCTGCCAGTAGAGAATAATGTGCCAATGCGCGCGGCCCTTCATGGAGCCGTATTCGCCTACGACGAAATACCGAACGGGAAACCCATCGGCGCGGAGATACTTCAGGTATTTTTGCACATCGGAGTAAGTCAGAACCGCAGCACGGATATGATCGATATCGCCCGTTGTGCGATCCTGCCCATAGGTCAGGGTTACGACATGCGAGGCAGTTGCAGTCTTACTTTCGGCAATGTTTCGGCCAACCCAATCGTCAACTTTGGTTTCCCGACATTGCCAGCATTCGCGACAGGCCACGACGCCGACATCGCTAATTTTTACCGGGTTCAAACACATGCGTTTTCGTGTCCTGTCACTAAATGCACCTATTACCAAGGGTGGTGTTTCCGCCGCGCCTCCCTCCCTCCCGTGATCTTGGGATCGAGGGAGGGAGGCACGGCTACGCGCCCGCCGAGTTGACGGCGGGTGCGCTTTTCATTCGCCAAAGAGGCTTGGTTACAGGGAGCGGCCAATATCTCGCCAATTGGCGAGTTCCCAATGGGCTGGATCGTAAAACGACCAGTCACCGCCCCATACGACCTGGACGCCCATCGAGGCCGCGACTTCCTTGCCGATATGTCCGACAAGGTCCCACTGCTTCCGCGTGAGGTCCCACGCTTTCGTGCCGTGCACGATATCAACGGCAAAGCCGTGATTGTGGGCCGACTGCCCCGGTTTCGCTTTGCTCAGGCCCTTAACGTACAATCGTTGCTGCTCCACATCATCGCGATAAACGCAATGTGCGAACATTGGCACGCCAAGTTTTGCGAAACGCTTAATTAGCTTTCGCTCAAATTCGAGCAAAGTAGGATGCCCCCGAGAGCGATCAGCACGATTGTGCTGACCCTTGTGCCGTTCGCTGAGAAGGAATGATCTATCGATCACCCCCCTCAGTTCCGCGGCGTATTTGTCGCCGTCAGGCGGTACCGCCCGCTCCGGCTGATCCCCCTCCGGGGCCGCCCTATTGTTCGCCTCCATTCGGGGCAGGGGCAGTTTCGCCGGGTTCTTCACCGGCTGCGCCTTGTGCTGGTATCTGTTCGCTACCAGCGCCAGCAACCGTTCCCGGAGCGTTGGAGACGACGGTTTCTGCAGGTCTGCCATTTTCTTCCTCCATACGCCGACGCGCGAGCGCGGCTTCGAATTCGTCCGCCTGCTGCGCGAGGCGACGCTCCAAATTCTGGTTCATGCGGAACATCATTTCTTCGAGTTCCGGATTGCGATGCCGCCGGTTTGCGATCTTGGTGAAGACCACCGGATCGACAACCTCAGAGAACGTGGGTTCAAGGTCCGCACTGACATACTGGACCACGCCGGAACCTTTCTCGGCGTACACGCGGAAGGTCCCCGCCGCGTTGAACTCCACCGTTTCCTGCCCTTCGGGGAGGGTGCAGAGAAACCGCTCCTCATCATCCACGCGGATGAAGAATGACGTGACGGCCTCGAGATTAAAATCGATGCGCACACGACGCTCGGCGATGTCCGAGCCGGAGAAGACAATCGCGGTATCGGGCGCAAGCGCCGACCAGCGAGCGAGAGAATTGAGCTTTACGACCATTGATCAAGCCTCCTTTTCAATGCGTCCCTGCGGAGCGACCGCAAGCACCTTTTCGTAATCGTCCGTGGCCTCAACCAGATGGCCGCCGAACACGGTGTTTCCTTCGATGAAAACATCGCCCTGCGTGACGACTTCGAAGGGGTCCTGATTGGTGACGACAAACGGTTTCGTGTGCATGTTCGTGCACAGGTAGAAATCCGTCGAAAGCGTGGGATTGATCGTCTCGACAGCCCAAATGCGCTGCCGGTCTTCATCGAAGCCGGTGTTAACCGTGGGGCGGTAGAACCGCCCACCGACGCGGGGTGTGTCGATGATCCAGCGACCATTGAGCGGCTCATAACCGAACGTGGAGTTCGGCGTGGAATGAGACGTGTCGATGCGGCTGTTTTTCACCACATCGACCTTTTCGGGATCGAGCGTATCACGCAGATACTGCGGCAAATCATCGACCGACAGGCTATTAAGCCATGGATCTTCCTGCCGCTCGAAAAGCTGGTCGGGAGTGATCTCCGCCACGACCATGATGATGCCGCCCGTGTTGATGCGCGGCATCTGGATCGACATATCGAGACCCGTCATGCCGTTGACCACACTTTCCGTCAGGTTGCCGGCATCCGAAGCATAACGCTTGGACATGCCGAAAATCGTCTTGCGATCGGAGAGCAGCATTGGCTGCTTGAACGCCTGATCGGGAATGGAAATGGCATCCATCAGCAAATTGATGATGTAATCATCGTGCTGATTATACTGCTGGCGAAGGCGGGCAAACGCCTGTGTTTTGCGGGCCATCTCGATATTGGAAAGCGACACGGAAATGCCGTTCTCCTCAAGTTCGGCCCAAATGTCCGGGCCAGCGGCAGCAACGGAATGCCGCATAGCGAGCTTCGCAGCACCGGCAAGGAGCGGTTCTTCTGCGCCCTGAACGAGATACGCAGTCGGATATACGGCGTTGCCGCCCGCCTCCTGTATCGTCGCATTTGTGAGCGGTGTGCCGTGCTTGTCGTAATAGCCGATACCCGAAAGCCGCAACTGCTGAGACGCAATGTTGAGCGGCACCTCGCCGTCGATAACAGCCTGATCGAAATCGGGAACGATATGGCTGAAACGCTCATGCGACCAGAAGGCCGGAGCCAGCGTTGCATCAAGACGCGTGCGGAGCGCCAAATCCGGCGAACGGTTCTTCGCACGGAAGTTCCAGATTTGGTTATAGGCCTCGATATACGAGGAATTCACCATCTGGTCCGCACGGCCATGTAGGCCTAGATAGCGGTAAATGTCGTTCGAGCCGTGCGCACCGAACGCCACCTGCTCAATGAAGGCGACAACCATCTCGCCTTCGAGCGGCGGCTTGCCTTCATACGACAGGTTCAGCTGGTCCATCGAACCGTTGAAGCGTTCGAGAGCCAGCATCGGCACAAAATAGGCCATGACGCGCACGTTAATCGCGTTCATGAGCACTTCCGCCGTTTCCATCATCTCGAAGGAAAAACGGAGGCGGCCAGAGCGGACAGCGTCTTCGCGCAAAAGCGGGAAAGCCGCAATCGGCACGCACTTGCCAGCGGGGAGGGACGTGATACCCCTCGCAGAATGCTTGCGCATCGTGCGGGGAGCCACCAAAGGCTCCGTCCGCGTGCGGCTATTTGTGATTGAATTTGGTCCTGCCATTTTGGGTTCCTTTCTTGAACCTTTTGAAAACTTTCTTTACCGTCACCGCCGCACGCCTACAGGTGCGACACCGTTTCTTTGGAGAAGGCATAAAATGACCCCTGTTCAGTCTCAGGCCCTTGATTTACTTGCCAAAATATTCATTTGGACCGTAAAGGGCTTCGCCCTCGCTTTCGGCATAAGTATCGCAGCCGGTATTATCGCCGCTTTCTTCATCTAGCGCGGGATAAACTCGGCACCATTTCTCTGATCTCATCGAAATACTTCTTGCGATACTTCGGGTCGGGCTTCGTTGCTTTCGCACGATGATAACGCCCCGTGCCATAGGCATCATTGGCCGTCTTTGCGTTTCGGTATGCCGAATACGCAGCATCGCCTAGAAACTTAACAGCACCGCCGATAGTCGAGAAAATCTCGTTATCGCCGTAGATAGTTTCCGTAGTTTCAGCATCCGGAAACCACGGGGCATGAAACCAGCCTTTACGGCCATCATTCAGCCCCATGCTAGAAACGGTAGGATCATCCCCACCGACCAACGTACCTTCACCCGGCTTATTGCCGCCGGACTTCGTGAAGGAACTCGACCGAGACGCAAGGCTTGCGCCCGCGCCGGACGGCCGCCGTTCGAAATCGCCCTGGGCGAACGAACCGACACCACGCGCAACACCGGACAAAGCAGACGCGTTGAGCGCTGCAATCTGGCTTTCAACCAGCCGGTATTCCTGTTCGCGCTTGCTATCCGCGAACGGGTCAAAGTTGGACATGAAATCCCCAACAGCGCCGACCGCATCAGCGGCGACCGATCCACCAACCGCCTGCCGAACAGGCGCTTGACGGGCAGGGGATGGAGACGCAGTCAAAGGAGTGGACGACAGCGGAGCAAAGCCCGCCCCGGCGTTATAGTTCGAAGCCGCACCACTGCGAACGAGCGTCAGCGGGTTAAACCCCGCTTTCGTCGCATCCTCGACAAGATTGCCGAGAACGGTGCGGCTGTACGCCCGAGCCTCATCAAGTTGAGCGCGGTCATACGCCCGACTTTCCTCCAACTCGGTCCGGTTGTAAGCCCGTTCTTCCGTCCGGTCCTCCAACTGCCATTCACGCTGCTGCTCGGCAGCAGCCATGTCATTGGCGTATTGCTGGTTGGCCTGTTTTTTTGCGGCCTTATTCTTGAGAGCACTCCCGGCGATACCAGCGATCGCGGGAATGAGGAAATTCAGGAATTAACGAACCTCCTGTGTTTTGGGTTTCGACACGCGCTTGCGCTTGGGCTTAGGAGCCTGCTTTCCCGCGAACACGAAATCCGCGAGAAGGAGCAGACCAGCGACAACCCAAGCCTCGAACTTAGCAGAGAGCGACGGATCGACCGCCATAGCGCCGGACAAGGCCGACGCCGCTAATGCGCCGAAGCGCATCGCAAGCGGCTTAATGAGAACAGACACGAAATTTTTCATGAACGATCCCTTCCAGATGTTCACGAAATTCCCCAATTACATCGCATAAGATAGATTATGGAACTTATTCGTTTATGAAATCCCGGATTTGCGTGACTATCGCTTGTTCAAGCACCCTACGTATCCCGCAACTGACACTTAGATCGATTTCAGCGAAACACGCTTTTCAAGCTCAGCCGCCTGTTCCTTGCGTTCACTGTAACGATCCGTGAGATAGTCGGAAGCGTCACGCGTCAGCAATGTGAATTTCACCAGCTCCTCGCAGACATCCACGACCCGGTCATAATAGGACGAAGGCTTCATCCGGCCATCCGCGTCGAATTCCTGAAACGCCCGGGCCACAGAGGATTGGTTGGGAATGGTGATCATTCGCATCCACCGGCCGAGAATCCGCATCTGGTTCACGGCGTTGAAGGACTGGCTGCCGCCTGAAACTTCCATGACGGCGAGCGTCTTGCCCTGTGTCGGCCGGATCGATCCGGCCGCGAGCGGAATCCAGTCGATCTGCGATTTCATGACTCCGGTCATCGCGCCGTGGCGCTCCGGGCTTACCCAGACCTGGCCTTCCGACCATTGCGCGAGTTCACGCAGTTCCTGCACCTTGGGATGGCTCGCCGGTGCCTCATCGGGCAAAGGCAGGCCTTTCGGGTCGAATATCCGAACCTCCCCACCGAGCCGTTCGAGCAACCGACCCGCTTCGAATGCAAGCAGGCGACTATAAGAAACCTCGCGCAGAGACCCGTAAAGGATCAGGATGCGCGGCTTGTGGGTCGAAAATGCCGGACGCAGAGCTTGCTCGTCAATTTCGTGCAGGTGTTGCGCCTGCAGTGCGGGAAATGTGTCACGCAATGCGCTTTCCTTCATTGTCGAGGACCTGCTCGCCATCCTCTTTAAAGAATGGCCCCTTCAACGTCGCGGGTAGAATATCCAGAACGACCTCCGAGGGGCGGGCAAGCCGGGTGCCCAGCGGTGTGATGACGAAGGGCCGGTTGATAAGGATCGGCGTTTCTATCATCGCATCGAGCAGCTGATCATCGGTTAAGTCCGGATTATCGAGACGGAGCGCGGCATAGGGGGTCCCCTTCTCGCGTATGGCTTCGCGTACTGTCAGACCAGCATCGGCAATCATTTTTGCGAGCTGTTCACGCGTCGGCGGTTCCCGCAGGTACTCTACCACGGTCGGCTCGATTCCTGCTGCCCGGATCAGCGCCAGCGTATTGCGAGACGTTCCACACGACGGATTGTGAAAAATCGTGGCATTCATACTCATTGCCTTTCGGTCATTATCGTTCGGGAAACGGCAGGCGCAGCCTCATACCAGCCCTTAGAGCGGTTCACGATCCAGACGACAGAAAGCATGACCGGGACTTCGATGAGGACGCCGACGACGGTTGCAAGTGCAGCGCCCGACTGAAGGCCGAACAGGCTGATTGCGGCTGCGACCGCAAGTTCGAAAAAGTTACTGGCGCCGATCAGGGCTGAAGGACCGGCAACGCAGTGCCTTTCACCAGCCATCCGATTGAGGAGATAGGCAAGCCCGGAATTCAGATAGACCTGGATCAGGATCGGGATGGCGAGCAGGCCGATGACGGCCGGCTGGGCGATGATCTGCTCGCCCTGAAAGGCGAAAAGAAGAACCAGTGTCGCAAGCAGCGCCATCAGCGAGATCGGCTGGAACGTTGAGAGAAAACGATCCAGCGTTCCTGACGTGCCAGCCGCCACGAGCCTGCTCCTTATTGTCTGCGCGATAATGACGGGCACGACAATATAAAGCGCCACGGAGAGAATGAGCGTGTCCCACGGAACGGTGATGGCCGAAAGGCCGAGCAACAGGCCGACGATCGGGGCAAACGCCACGACCATGATCGCATCGTTGAGTGCGACCTGCGACAGCGTGAACAGCGGCTCACCGCGTGTGAGGTTGCTCCAGACGAAGACCATAGCGGTGCATGGGGCCGCGGCAAGGATGATCAGCCCGGCGATGTAGGAACCGATCTGATCCGCCGAAAGATACGGGCGGAACAACCAGCCGATGAAAAACCAGCCCAACATGGCCATCGAGAACGGCTTGACGGCCCAGTTGATGAACAGGGTCACGCCGATGCCACGCCAGAATGCGCCGACCTGCGAGAGAGAGCGGAAATCGATTTTCAGCAACATCGGAATGATCATCAGCCAGATCAGGACCGCGACCGGAATATTCACCCTGGCGATCTCGGCCGCGGCGATGAGCTGAAAGAGGTCGGGCATCAGATGGCCGAGCGCGACACCAACGACGATGCACAGAAATACCCAGACGGTCAGATAACGTTCGAAGGCAGACATCAGGCGGAGTCTCCTTGCGGCGTCGTCGCGCCCTCCATGACGCCGACATTGCGCAGGCCGATGGCGTTCATGACGCCTCCGCCTGCTGTTCGCAGCAGGGTGTGAGTTCGGCGACCAACGGAGCGCAAAGTTCGCTCGCGCCGCCGCAGCAATCCTTCAGCAGAAACAGGGTCAGCGCGCGCAGTCCCTCGAGATCGGCGCGATAGATGATCGACCGGCTTTGCCGCTCGCTCTTGACCAGCCCTGCCCGCGCAAGCGTGGCGAGATGCGCCGACATCGTGTTCTGGGGAACATCGATGAGACGCGCGAGTTCGCCGGCCGGAATACCCTCCGGCTCGTGTTGCACAAGACGTCGGAAGGTCTCCAGCCGGGTCGATTGAGCGAGAGCGCCAAGCGCTGTTATTGCACTAATACTATCCATATATCCAGAATAATGGATATATTGACGATGTCAACGATTGAACGATGCATCTGTGGAATTTCGGGATAAATCTGAAATACAAACGGAATAACACTTATATATCAATACATAAATTGAAATTCCTAATGTAATTTAGAATTCTCCAGAAGCCTCCCGGCGTCTCAGTTCGAGCTCTTCGCTATAACGCCTCAGCGTATGGCTTTCTGTAAGCAAGCCGACGGGCCGGTTTTCGATTCTGTCGTTGACGACAACCAGCGCTTCGCTTTCCGCCGCGTCGAAGGCCGCCGCTGCCTGCCGTGCATTCATGGTCGGCAGCAATATGTCGTTCTTGTAGTGCAGATAGGTTTCGAGGCTGATCTTGCTGGGGTCGCGGTCCATCGGATCGGCATAGATTTCCGGCACGAGCACGATACCGGCATAACGCCCGTCATCATGGGTCATGATCACCCGCTGCGTCGAGCCGAGTGGGAACTTCTCCTTGAAGGCGGGAAGCCCCATGCTGACATTGGCCTTGCGGATATCGGCGCGCATCATCTTGCCCACCGTCAGATCACGGATCCAGCCGATATCATGGGCGCTGCGAATGCTCTCGCCGCGCAGGTGAAAACGCCAGGTGGCGAAGGAGTAACCGAAGGTGGTGCGCACCACCAGCGAGGTGGTGATGACCGCGGCAAGCACAAGCGCCGTGATCTGGAAATCGCCGGTCAATTCCAGCGCCAGAAACGTCATCGTCAACGGCCCGCCGATAATGGCGGCGGCAAAGGCGCTCATGCCGATCACGGCATAGACGATGGGAGCCGTCGAACCGTAACCGATATAGGGTGCGCAGAGCGCGAAAATCTTGCCGAGCAGCGACCCCATGAACAGCGAGGCGAAAAACAGGCCGCCGCGGAAATTCGAGCCGATGGAAATGGCGCTGGCCGCAGCCTTCAGCAGAAACAGCCCGGCCAGCCCGTAAATCGTCAGTTCGGCATCGATGTTGAGATGCAGCGCGCCATGGCCGCTGGAGAGAACCTGCGGCGAAATCAGCGCCAGCCCACCCACTGCCACACCGCCAATGGTGGGGCGCAGCCAGCCGGGAATGGCGCTTTTGCGGGCTGTTTCCTCGATGAAGGATACCGCCTGCATCAGCACGATGCCGATGGCGGCACAGACGACACCGAGGAAGATGGCCGGCACATAATCCGCCGGCGTTACACGGCTGGCATCGACAATATCTATCGAGAGGCCATGGCCGCCGATAAGCCCGATGACGGTGGTGGCCACCAGCGCAGAGACGATCAGCGGCGCAAGCGTCACCACGGTATAGGTGCCGATGATGAGTTCGATGGCGTAGAACGCTCCGGTTAGAGGTGCGTTGAAGGCCGCTGCAATCGCACCTGCGGCGCCACAGCCGACGAGGATGCGCATGTCCCCTCGCCTCAGCTTCAGCTTGATGCCGATCTTGGAGGCGACGCCGCTGGCGATCTGCGTATAACCGGCCTCAAGCCCGACTGAAGCACCGAAACCATTGGAGACGATGTTCTGCACGCAGACGATGATGCTATCCGTTAGCGACAGCCGGCCACCATGCAGCGCATTCGCCTCGATCGGGTCCACCATGGGCTTCTTGCGGGTCTTCGACAGAATGAAAATGATGAGGCCAAGCAGGACGCCGCCGATAATCGGCCCGAGCAGCACGATCCGCCCGGAAAGGTCGCTGCTGCTCAACCGCTCCACACCGAAGACCAGTATATGCAGCGCCGTGCTCAAGGCTCCGATCAGCGCCACCAGCAGGCCCGCCGCAATGCCGATGAGAACGGCGAGCGCGACAAGACCAAGTTCGCCACGCCGGAACATTGCCCGCAGCCGGCTGGTGCGCAGATTGTCGAAGAAGCTCGCCATACTGGGTGCACGGAAAGGCCTGGTCGACATGCTGTTCCTTTTCAGGCGGCGCCAAAGAGCAACACGCCCTTAATTTGTTGTTTCAAAGCACGTACTGCCCAAAACCGGAATCCGCATTTCGGGATACATGCTCAGGGCGCTTCGATCTCAACCTCGAAACGCATCTGGTCGTAAGCCGGTTCAACATGATCCGGCGTCTCACGCATCACCGTGTCATAATCGAGCGGAATATGCATGTGGGTCAAGATCGCCCGCTTGGGTGCGAATGCCTCGATCCAGCCGAGCGCCTGTTCCAGCGAAAGATGGCTGGGGTGATATCGGTACTGCAAGGCATCGATCACGAGCACGTCGAGTCCGGCAAGCTTGGGCAGGCTTTCCGCCGGAAAATCGCTGACATCGGTGCAATAGGCAACGTCGCCGATGCGAAAACCTAGCGAATGCACGTCGCCATGCTGCTGCATATGCACCTTGAAGGGGATCGGCCCGCCTGCCCCGTCGATGATAACAGGCTCGTTGATATCGGCGATAAGCTGCGGCCTGACAATCGGCGGATAGTTGCTGCCCGGCGGCGTCTCCAGGCAATAGGCAAAGCCGTCGCGGATGCGCGCCATGGTGACGGGATCGGCATAGATCGGAATACGGCTTTTCTGAAGAGCGAAATAGATGCGCAGATCATCGATGCCGTGCAGATGGTCGGCATGGGCGTGGGTGTAAAGCACGGCATCAACGGCTTCCACCTTGGCGGCGATCATCTGCTCGCGAAAATCCGGGCCAGTGTCGATGACGACGGTGGTCTTGCCGCCATCAGGGCCGATCTGCTCCACCATGAAGGCCGCGCGCGTGCGCCTGTTCCTGGGATTTTGAGGATCGCAGGCACCCCAGTCGCCGTTGATGCGCGGAACGCCGGGCGACGACGCGCAACCGAGAACCGTGAAGCGACGACGGTAGATTGCCACACCTACACCCTTGTCATCTTGGAAAAGCAGCGAAAGGCGTTTTCGGTGGTGATTTCGGCCATGCGCTCGAACGAGATGCCATGCACCTCAGCCAGAACCTCGGCCGTGTTGACGACATAGGACGGTTCGTTACGCTTGCCGCGCCAGCGCTTCGGCGCAAGATAGGGCGCATCGGTTTCAACGAGCAGCCTGTCCAGCGGCACGGTAGCGGCGATATCGCGAATATCCTGCGACTTCGGGAATGTCAGGATGCCGGAAAAGGACACGTAACCGCCAAGCTCGACGCCAGTTTTCGCCAGTTCCGGTCCGGCGGAAAAGCAGTGCAGGATGAAGGGAAATGCGCCCTTCCCGCTTTCGGCGCGCAGGATAGCGGCCATGTCGTCATCGGCGCTGCGGCTGTGGATGACGAGCGGGAGCTTCGTTCTTCTTGCCGCCTCGATATGGCGGATGAGACCGGTCTTCTGGTCTTCCGGCTTCTGCGTGTCGTAGAAATAATCCAGACCCGCCTCGCCGATCGCCACGATCTTGTCGTGACTTTCCGCAAGCCGCACCAGGTCGTCGGCGGAAATGTCGAGTTCCTCGTCGGCATTGTTCGGATGTGTACCGACCGAGCAGAAAACGGAGGGATAGTGTTCCGTGATTTTCAAAAGCTCCGGCAGGCGGCGCACCCGGGTCGAAATCGTCACCATCTGGCTCACACCGGAGGCATGGGCGCGGGCGATGATATCGTCGCGCTCCGCCTCGAAATCGGGGAAATCCAGATGGCAATGCGTATCGATCAGCATGGTCACGCCTTCACGCTTCCGGTGCGACGTAACGCGGGAAGACCGGCTTCGGCGCTTCGAGCGGCGTGCCCGGAACCAGACGACCGGCCTCGCCGAGCGCTGTGAAATCTCTGATGTCAGCAGGTGCCGCAACGAGATCGAGCAGCTTCTCGCAGGAATCGGGCATGAAGGGCTGCAGCAGGATGCCGATCTGGCGCACCACTTCGGCCGTTACGTAAAGCACGGTGCCCATACGCTCTGGATCGGTCTTCTTCAGCGCCCACGGTTCCTGCGACGCGAAATAGCGGTCGGTTTCCGAAACGACGGCAATGATGGCGGCAAGCGCGCGGTGAATGAGCTGCTTGCTCATTTCCTCACGGCAGACCGCAAGCAGCCCGTCCGCGGAAGCCAGCATCGCTTTGTCTTCATCGTTGAATTCGCCGGGCGTCGGGATCTGCCCGTCGCAATTCTTGACGATCATTGACAGCGAACGGCTGGCGAGATTGCCGATGCCGTTAGCAAGATCGGCGTTGATGCGGGTGGCGATACCCTCTTCGCTATAGCTGCCATCCTGGCCGAAGGAGACTTCGCGCATGAAGAAATAACGAATAGGATCGAGGCCAAAATGGCTGACCAGATTGGCCGGATCAACGACGTTGCCGAGCGACTTCGACATCTTCTCGCCCTTGTTGAGCAGGAAGCCATGCGCATAGACGCGCTTGGGCAGCGGTAGCTTCGCGCTCATCAGGAAGGCCGGCCAATAGACCGCGTGGAAGCGGATGATGTCCTTGCCGATGATGTGCACGTCGGCAGGCCAATATTTGGCGCGCGGGCCGTTCTTGTCTTCGATGTAGCCGGTCGCGGTGATGTAGTTGGTCAGCGCATCGACCCAGACATACATGACGTGCTTGGGATCGTTAGGAACCTTGATGCCCCAGTCAAAGGTGGTGCGGGAAATCGACAGGTCCTTCAGGCCGGATTTGACGAAGGAGATGATTTCGTTGCGACGCTCGGCCGGACCGATGAAATCAGGGTTCTCCTCATAGAGCTTCAGCAGCTTGTCCTGATATTCGGAGAGCTTGAAGAAATAGCTTTCCTCTTCCACCCACTCCACCGGCGTGCCCTGCGGCCCGTAACGGACACCATCGACGCGCACTTCCGTTTCGTCTTCGCCATAATAGGCCTCGTCGCGCACGGAATACCAGCCGGCATAGCTGTCCTTGTAGATGTCGCCGCTATCGGCCATCAGGTTCCAGATATTGCGCGACGTCTCGTGGTGACGCTCTTCCGTGGTGCGGATGAAGTCGTCATTCGAGGCGTTGAGCAGCTTGCCCATTTCGCGGAACTGGTCGGAGTTGCGCTGCGCCAGCTCTTCCGGCGAAATACCTTCCGCCCGCGCCGTCTGCTGCATCTTCTGGCCGTGTTCGTCCGTGCCAGTCAGGAAGAAAACATCCATTCCGTCCAGGCGCTGAAAGCGTGCCATGGCGTCCGTCGCAATCAACTCATACGCATGGCCGATATGCGGCTTGCCGTTGGGGTAGGAGATTGCGGTGGTGATGTAGAATGGTGTCTTGTCTGTCATGACGGTCTATCGACTTTACAGGCTGTTTTTTGGATAGACCGCTCTTAAACCATTGTTCGCAGCAGCGAAACAACAACTTCCCCATTTTGGGTATGATTCATACCCCTGCGCCTAAACCGAACGAATATCTTCCAGAATGGAAAGCACCATCTGTTTCTTGTCGAGATTATAGGCCTGCGCGACGGTGATACGCTCCGAAAGCGTTGAGGAAAGCCGCGCATGTTTTTCCGCCGCCGCGATATCGCCCGCCATTGCCGCCGCCCGGGCCCGCTCCATCAGTTCTTCCGTCACATGCTCCATAAAGAAGCCGAGAACGATGTCGCCGTCCTTCTGTGCCAGAACCTCGGCAAGCTTGTGCATGCGCTTGCGCGCGGCCGGCCCTTCTGCGGACATGACCTCGGCAAAGGCCTCGACAATATCGGAGCCGCCGTAATTCATCAGCTTCAGCGCCTGCGCGACACTGCCCTTCGAGGCGGCAAGCAGGGCATCGCGCTTTTCGCCTTCAGGGCTGATATCGAGTTGATCAAGCGCTTGCACCATGGCCGCATCGGAAAGCGGCAGGAGCCTAAGCGGCATGCAGCGCGAGCGGATCGTCGGCAGCAATTTTCCCGGCGCATGCGAAAGGACGAGGAACAGCGCCCGCTTCGGCGGCTCTTCCAGTATTTTCAGGATGGCGTTCGCGGCATTGCGGTTGAGATCATCAGCCGGGTCAATGATGACGATGCGCCAGTTGCCTGTGCCCGAGGTCTGCGAAAAGAAGTGCCCTGCCCGCCGCACCTCGTCCACGGTGATCGCGGATTTGACGCGCCCGGTCTTTTCATCCACCGGACGGGTGAGATGCAGGAGATTATGCGAGGCGCCGGCGGTGATCTGCCGGCTGACGAGCGATTGCGGATCGGGTTGGCCAAGAAAATCCGGCGCGGATTCGGGATCGGGATGGGTCAGCACATGATTGGCGAAACGGAAGGCGAGCGTCGCCTTGCCGATCCCCTCCGGTCCTTCGATCAGAATGGCGTGATGGCCTTTGCCCGAGCGATAGGACTGCGCAAGGAACGCCTCGGCCTCCTCATGCCCGAAAAGCTTCGTGTTCTGCTGCGGCGCGATCGCGCCGTCGAGAACGCCCTGAACCTCACTCATTCGCCGCGCCCGCTACGTTTTCCGCACGCTCGAGCAATGGCTCGACGAAAGACATGACGTCTTCCGTGACCTTGTCTTCCTGCTGGTCGGCATTGACGATGCGGCAGCGACGCGGTTCGGCCAGCGCAATATCCAGATAGGCTTCGCGCCGCTTCTCGTGGGTCTCGATTTCTTCTTTTTCGAACCGGTCAGGGGCTACCCCCTCATCCGCGCGTTTTCTGGCACGCGCCAGGCCCTTTTCGGCAGCTATATCGAAGATCAGCGTCAGTTCCGGCACGACGCCGTCGATGGCTATCCGTTGTAGCGTCTCGATGAATTCCGGCTCCAGATTGCCGGTCGTGCCCTGATAGACACGCGAGGAATCAAGGAAGCGGTCGCAAAGCACGATCTCGCCGCGCGCAAGTGCCGGGCGAATGACCTCCTCGACATGGTCGTTACGCGCCGCCGCAAACAGGATCGCCTCCATGCGCACGCCGAAGGATTCCGCCGCACCCGAGAGCAGAACATGCCTGATGGCCTCCGCGCCTGGCGAACCACCCGGCTCACGCGTGACGACCACCTCGAACCCACGGCCACGAAGCGCCTCGGCAAGCGTGCGAATCTGCGTCGACTTGCCGGCGCCCTCGCCGCCCTCGAAGCTGATGAACAATCCGGTCTTTTCGGCCAATGTCACGTCCTGCACGGGTTTCCTGAAATTCGAGATGCCTGTTTACAGCATCGAAGCGAAATGTGTGAAGCGCTTTTCGGAAAAACCAGTGCCTGAACAAAAACATAGGAACAAGGCCGGCGAAAATGGCCGTCACAGCCAGAAGAGCAGCAATTCCTTCAGCGCGCCCGTCGCGTTCTGGGTGAGTGAACCCTTGCCCACAGCCGCCCTTGTATAAAGCGGCACTTCGCGCAGCAGCCGTTCACCCGAAAATATCTTGAGCGTTCCGGCATTCGCGCCGATATCCAGCGGCGCATTGAGCGGCCAGCGATAGACGATGCGGCCGGAAATGCGCTCCGGATTATTCACCGGCACCAGCACGCTGACATCTTCCTTCGGCGAAAGATCGATATGCGAGACATCGCCGCCATAGACGCTGACGGCGCCGACCGCTTCATCCTTGCTGAAAAGATGGCGTTTTTCGAAGGCTGTCAGGCCCCAATCCACCACCCGGCGGGCTTCTTCCTGCCGTGTCTTGTCATCTGCAATGCCTGCGAGCGCCAGATAGACGCGGCGCCCTTCCCGTTCGGCTGAAACGACGGCGGCAAAACCGCTGCCTTCGGCAAAACCGAGCCCCAGACCATCTATGCCGCTACCCGGCATCAACAGCGTGTTCTTGTTGCGCTGGAAAATCCGGTTCCACTCGAAATCGGGCTTGGTGAAAAGCGCGTAACGGTCGGGATAGGTGTCGTGCAGATGCTGGGCCAGACGCACCATATCCCTGGCGGTCGTCTGGTTGCCGGGGTCGGGAAGCCCCGTTGAATTGGCGAATATGCTGCGGTTCATGCCAAGTTCACCCGCCCGCGCCGTCATACGCTTGGCGAAGGCGGCATCCGAACCGGCCATGCCTTCAGCCACGATGATGCAGCCGTCATTGGCGTTCTGCACAATGATGCCGGTCAAGAGATCGTTGATGCCGACGGAGGATTTCAGCGCCGCGAACATGGTGGAAGTGCGCGAGGGAGCGCCGCCCGTGCGCCAGGCATATTCCGAGACCGGATAGGCGGTCTCCGGCGTCACCTGCCCCTTGGACAGCGCATTAAGCACCACCTCCACCGTCATCAGCTTGGCAAGTGACGCGGGCGGAAAGGACTGATCTTCGTTTTGCGAAAGAAGCACCGTGCCGGTCTCGGCATCGATCATATAGGCCTGTTCAGCCTTGGCGATGAAGGGACCCGTCTGCGATTGCGCCGCGCCCGCACTGAAAAATGCAAAAGCGGCCGCCACGATGACCGACCGATAGGAGCGATGAATGGCCTTGCGCATGAAACCGCCCAGTCCTGCGTACTGCAACCGGCTGCACGCAATAAAAGCGAAAGGCAGCCTACTCTCAATCCGTCAGCGCGACTTCGCCTGCTGACGCTTCACATGGGCGAGTATCGATTGCTCGTTGAGCGCACCACGATCGACGAGCACGCTGTCGAAGGCGCGCTCGGTCTTGGAAACCGTAGCTGATTCTTCCGAATAGGCCGCCGAATATTTAGAGGACGGCGTCGGCACGCGCAGATAATTGCCGCCGGGTGCTGCCGGCTCACGCATGAAATTGCCCTCCGGCCGCTCGGCCAGGAATGGGCCGATTTCCGGCAGGATAACAAATTGTTCGAAAGCCGGCTGAACGCCGTTGACGAGTGGCATGGCCTGAAGTGCGGCATTCTTCTTGGAGCCGACCAGCGCCGTCTGCGTGGAGCTACCATAATTCGGGTTGGACGCCGGAGCCGGCACGAAGTTCGGAGAAGCCGAAGCCACCATCACGCCCGTTGCGATCTGCCCTTCCGGAGCGACGCCCGGCGAGCGCGAGCCCTTCGGAATATAGGAGGCCATCAGATAGGGCATGTCGTGACCGTCAAGCGGGGCACGGCCGGCATATTGCACACGCACATTCGCCGTACCCGTCGCCTTCATGTCGAGAAGATCGGCGGTCTTGCTAGAAACGTCGATCAGGCGACCCTCATGGAAGGGACCGCGATCGTTGACGCGTACCAGCACCGACGAGCCATTTTCCATGTTGGTGATGCGCGCATAGCTCGGCAGGGGAAATGTCGGATGTGCGGCGGAAAGGTGTTCTTTATCGTAGACTTCGCCATTCGCCGTCAGGCGGCCGTGGAAGGCGGAACCGTACCAGGAAGCAAGACCGGTCTTGTTATAACCCGGCTCTTCTTTCGGAAAATAACGACGGCCCTTGACCGTATAGGCATTGCCGACCAGCTCTCGCCCGCCGCCCTTGGGAATGCTCTTCCCATCGGCCACACGCGGGCTGGCTTTGACGCCATATTCCGATTCAGAGAAATATTCCTTGCTGCGCTTGGGCTTAGGCTTGGTCTCAGTGGTGGTGGAACACGAAGCCGTCGCGGCGCAAAGCACGGAAATTGCAAGCCACTTCGCACCCGATCTGGTGCTGATGCCGAGTTTCTTGACCGTAGAATTCAAATCGTCTGCCCCACGCTTATTGGCCCACGCTTACTGGCTTGGAGAACCGCACCCTCACTTGCCTCGATAAATTGCCCCTGCCATCGAAGCACCTAACAGTCGCTTAATCTTGTGCATAACGTGGCGAAAATGCGAACGACTTCTGCAAATTCGATAAAATTGTAACGAACGTGGTTAATGATTTCTATGTTTTTGACCCGCCGCTGGGGTGAGTTTTACCCACCTTCGCCGCCCCTCTCCAGCGTATACGCAAGGAACAAACTGGGGACGACGGCGTTTTCTCCCCGCAAACAAACGAGCTTCCGCCGATTCCGGCTGAGGGAGGAAACATGATCAAGCTTATGAAAACCACAGGCCTGGCAATCGGCCTCGCCCTCGCATCCTTCGCCACAACGATACCCGCGGGGGCGCAGGACATGGAACTCAGAATCGGGCCCGACGGCGTTCGCCCCGTAATCCGCGACCGTGACCGTGACATGGACCGCCGCGGCCCGCCCCGTATGCGCGGCTGCAGCGAGCGTGAAGCCCGCGCCGCCGCTCGTGAAGCCGGACTGCGCGATCCCGAAGTCGTGCGCGTCACCCCCCGCCGCGTCGTGGTCGAAGGTTTCACCCGCCGCGGCCAAGATCGCATCACATTCGCAAACGAACGGGGCTGCCCGGAAATCTGATGAGATCAACAACCGCATGGAACCCGCCGGAAGGCGGGTTTCCTGTCATGCCGATTTTTGGCCATTTCAAATCCTGACTACACGTCGGGAGCATTCCCGCTTCGTCGCATCGTCATAGTCGTTTTGGCTGAATGGCAGATGGGGTGTCCGCCGATCCTTGTAACACATTGAAATTACGTATGCATTGCCCTTGTAAATCGGCGTATTATGCGTATTTTCCATCCCTAAGTTATGGCAACGGGATACGGAAATGGCGCGGAACAAACTCACGGAAACGAAGATCAAGAAGCTTTCCAGCGCTGGCATTTATAGCGACGGCGACGGGCTCTATTTACGTGTCCGGGCGGGCGGCTCAAAGCAATGGTTCTTCATCTACAAGCGAGACGGCAAGCGCACCGAGATAGGACTCGGCGGCTACGGGCAAGGAACCGCGCCTGTCTCTCTTGATCTTGCCAGAGAGAAAGCCGAAAGCATCCGGCAGCGTCTGGCGCGTGGCGAGGAACTGGCGGTGCGACCGACCTTCGCCGCGATCATGGAAGACGTAATCCAAAAGAAGATGACCGAGTCCAAGAGCAAGGGCCACAAGGCTGCATGGCGCATGACTCTCGACAAGTACGCCGCGCCGCTGCACAAGAAAGCGGTGGCCGACATCACTCGTGATGACGTGGTTGAGACGCTCAAACCCATTTGGACAGAGAAGCCCGAGACAGCCGACCGGACCCGGATGCGCATTGCAGCCGTGATCGACCATGCCAAGGCGCGCGGCCTTTATACCGGCGACAATCCTGCCGACTGGCGCGGCGGCCTTAAGGAATTGCTCCCTGCCCGGCAAAAGCTGTATCGCGGCCATCATGAGGCAATCGACTATAAGGCCCTACCCGCTGTCATCAAGAAGCTTCGGGCAGCTAAAGGGGTGTCGTCTGTCGCGGCGGAATTCGCTTGTCTGACTGCGGCTCGCTCTGGTGAAGCACGGGGCGCGGTCTGGTCTGAAATCGATTTGGAAAACGCTCTATGGATCATTCCAGCGGAACGGATGAAGGCAGGTAAAGAGCATCGCGTCCCCTTGTCGGCGCGGGCCTTGGAAATTCTTAAAGAGCGGCGGGAAATGGCCACGGGTGAGCTTGTGTTCGAAGGTGAGAGCGAAGGTAAGGCAATATCAGACACGGCCATGGTTAAGGCGTTGCGCGCAGCTACGGGCGGCACAGAGACGCTGCACGGCTTGCGATCCTCGTTCCGAGACTGGGCCGGTGACGAGACACATCATCCACGCGAAGTCATTGAAACAGCGCTTGCTCACACGCTCAAGGACAAGACGGAGGCCGCTTATCGTCGGTCAGATGCGTTGGCGAAGCGTCGTAAGTTGATGCAGGACTGGTCAGATTATTGCCAATCAAAGTCTGTCAATCGGAAATAACAAAGTCTTTTCAACGGAATTCTGAAATTTTTCTGAGGACGTCAAAACGTCAAGCAATAAACGCAAAAATATACATTGGCATATTTTGCAGTTTTTGGTTGCTAGGAGAAAATACTTGGAGTTATAACCGCGTTGTCGCCAGCGAGTGACGGCAATCACAAACAATCAGCGCATTTTCGCACCGGCCAAAGGAGGTCCGGTAACAACGTCGTGCGTCCAGAGAGAGGAGAAAATATGACGAAAGAACTACCGCGACTCATGTCACCAAAAGAGGCAGCCGCCGAAACCACGTTTTCAGCCGTTCAGCTTGGCATTCTGAGTGCAACGGGTCATTTCCCGAAACCTGTCCAGATTTCAACCCGACGCATAGCATACGTGCGGTCAGAGGTAACGGCTTGGCTTGATGAACGCATTGCAGCCCGCACCACCCACTGATGGAAGTAGCAAATGCAGATGACTCTCCCGGTTGGACAGGGAAGGTCAACTTCGAAAAGATTGGACAGAGGCGGGCCGCCCTGAGCGCGCCAGCGCGAAACTCAAAGCCAAAGCCAGAACAGGAAGATGAACCTGAAGAAGTAAGACTGACCGCAAAGCAGTTGATGCGGCGGAGATTTGAGAGGCCGCGCCAGATCGTGGAGGGCTTGTTCCCTGCCGGTTGCCTTCTTCTTGTCGGTCCACCAAAACAGGGAAAATCGTGGCTATCGTTACAGCTGGCCCGTTGCGTGGAGGCCGGAATCCCGTTCATGGGGCATCGAACCGAACAAGGTGACGTTCTGTATCTCGCGCTAGAAGATGGTTTCATCCGTCTTCAGGACCGCTTGGGAAAGCAGGAAATCGAAGGCGCGGAATCATTCACCGATGCGCTGGATTTCCAAATCCAGATACCAACGGCAGAAAAAGGCGGACTGAAGGAGTTGGAGGAGTGGCTGATAGCTCACCCCGACGCATCCTTAGTCATCGTGGACGTTCTCAAAATGTTTCGAGAGCCGCGCAAGGGCAAGGTTGATCCATATGAGCGCGATTATGGTGACGTTCGACCTTTGACGAAACTGGCAAACCAGTATCGGGTTTGCATCGTCATCGTCCACCATACGAACAAGGGCAGTGCAAGCGCAGTCGATCCTTTTGATCGTGTCAGCGGCACGGGCGGCATTTCAGGTGCGGCAGATGGCACGATTTTGCTTGTCCCGAATGAAAACGGCGATTTGGGGCTTTATGGCCGTGGGCGCGACTTTCAGGAGTTTGACTTCAGGGTTCGATTCGACGCCGATTCTTGCGTTTGGGCAATGGATACCGAAAGCGAGGATAGCGACCTGAAGGACTACGGGAGCGTCACCGGCAAGATATTGCAGCAACTTGGGTTCATGAATGGCAATCCTATTGGCCCTAGCGAACTGGCGGCAGTCATCCACGAAAAGCCGCTTGACGTTTCGAAGAGCCTGAAACGGTTGAGTACCAGCCGGAAGGTTACGAGGATCGGGCGCGGCAAATGGGTGCTTCGCGGACTGGAGCCGAAAAGCGCGTGACGACGAAACTACCATACCATGCAGTAGCAACGGTAGTTACGGTAGTTTCATAATTGCTAATATGAGGACTGTTTAGCTAAGTCCTTCTAGCATCACATTAAATAGTATCGGTAGTAAGGGTATTTCGGTTTGTGCAAACTACCGTAACTACCGTTTGTACCAACCATATAGACGAGAGGAGAAACGAATGAACGAAAGGACACACACCGAAAACATGCAGGTCATCAACGCGCTGGTAGGAAAGCCGGTCGCTTGGAGTGGTTTGCCGGAGCCAGACGAAAAGGTTCTTGCCCTCCTACGGAAGCGGTCAATACCGGCAGCGCCTATGATCTTGTCACGGCTGACGGGTTACGGACGTCACGAAGTCAATGAGGTGCTGTTGCGCCTGAAGCGCCATGGTCTGGCTAAAGCCGTTGGACACGGTGAATGGGTGGCAGTGCAATGAGGAAGTACGGTCAGATCAATAGACAGGTGTTTGCACACAACAGCCGCGATGGCCAAAAGTCGAAGCAGCCTATCCCGGTCAAGGTTATCCCTGCCGCTACGCGTCAGGGTGCTGCCCGCCCTGTCACGAAGCCATGAGCAGATGGCCGTATAACACGGCACAGTGGCAACGGCTGCGCATAGCCAAGCTGAGGGAATGCCCGGTCTGTGAGCCATGCAGGGCAAGAGGCGTTATCGAGATTGCGGAAGTCGTAGACCATGACAAGGCGATCAACGCGGGAGGTGACGCGTTCCCTCCCCTGTCCGGCCTTACCAGCATGTGCGCATCCTGTCATAACCGCAAGACGAATGCGAAGGACAGACGCACGGCCAAGACAGGTAGGAGTTCCGGCTTCAGGCGTGCGTGGGCTGGCTTCGACGTGGATGGCAACCCCATCGACCCTGAGGGCTGGAATGACGCTGTGTGACGCGCTGTGACCCTAGGGGGCCTCGAAGGACGAGAGTCAACGTGCTTGGGATCGGCGTGGGGCATTCGCAAAGACTTAGTTTCAAATATTGAACGACGAAAAGGAAATCGTCATGAAAAAATGAACAATGAAAGGAGGAATTAATGGGCCGTCGTGGACCCGGCGCGAAGCCGAAAGCATCCCGTAAGACCGGGGATATCATGAGTGGCGGGCAGCCGAAGCACCGCAAGGTGCTTCCTTGGGAGGTCGAAGGCCTCACAAGACTTGAAGCCGTCGTCGCATTCGTCAATGACATGAAAATTACGCAGGGCAAACTTGCGGGCCAGAACATGCAGTTGCGTGACTGGCAGATAGACGAGTTCCTTGCACCGATCTACGCCACGGACGAACATGGACGCCGCCCTGTGCGAACCGCCGTCCTATCTATGGGCCGCAAGAACGGAAAGACCGGCCTGAGCGCGGCACTTGCGCTTTGCCATCTGGTAGGCCCTGAAGCCGAGCAGCGCGGCGAACTGTATTTCGGTGCAATGGACAAGATTCAGGCCGGTAAGGCCTGGGCGGAATGCAAAGCGATGCTGGAAGCCCACGTCGAGCTTTCGGAGCGGGTGAATATCATCAAGTTTTCGAAAGAGATCGAAGTCGAAGCGGGTTATCCCGGTGAAGGCTCCGTTCTGAAGGCTGTGAGCGCCGATGCCGACAGCAAGCTTGGATTGTCGCCATCGTTCTTCCTTGCTGACGAAGCCGGGTATTGGGTGAAGCGCGACCTCTTCGACGCCATGGATTCCGCTCTTGGTGCGCGTGACGAACCGCTTGTTGTCGTGATCAGCACACAGGCGAAAGACGACACGCATTTCTTTTCGGAGATGATCGATTACGGCCTGAAGGTCAAAAGCGGCGAGATCGAGGACGAGAGCTTTCATCTGGCATTGTTCACGACTGACCCTGAGGAAGATGCATGGTCTTACGAAACGTGGATCAAAGCTAACCCGGCTCTAGGTGACTTCCTTGCACTAGAACAGGTCGAGCGCATGGCAGCGCAGGCGCAGCGGATTCCGTCAAAGGAAGCGGACTTCAGAAACAAGATTCTGAATCAGCGCATTGACGGGACAGTGAGGTTCATCGCCGCACGGGAATGGAACGATTGCGATCTAGGCCCGATTGACGAAGAGGCGTTGCTAGGCCGTGAATGCTATGGCGCTCTTGATTTGTCGGCGGCGCGCGATTTGACGGCCTTCGTTCTGGTGTTTCCGTCTGATGATGGTGGCCCTGCGACTGTATTGCCCCGCTTCTTCCTGCCAGAGTTCGATATCGCCGGGAAGAGTGAGAATGACCGCGTTCCTTACGATGTTTGGGCGCGTCAGGAATCGTCGCGGCTCACCCTCTTGCCGGGCAAGGTCATAGACCCTGCCTTAGTGGCGGAATACATCGCGGATGAGGCTGGGAGGTTCGATATCAAGGAAATCGCATTCGACCGGTGGCGCATTGAAGACCTGAAGCGAGAGCTTGCCAAGGCTTCGATTGAGTTGCCGCTAACGCCGTTCGGGCAAGGATACAAAGACATGTCTCCAGCCGTTGACATGCTGGAAGTAGCGGTCGCGCAACAGAAGGTAAACCACGCAGGAAATCCGCTTATGCGAATGTGCGCGGCCAATGCGGTCATCACAAAAGACCCCTCTGGTGCTCGCAAGCTGGATAAGTCGAAGGCCTCCGGGCGCATTGACGGGCTTGTCGCACTCGCCATGGCGTTGCAAACTGCTGCGCGACATGAGGAAGACGATTCACTTCCTGCGTGTTTTTTGGAAGATGCATAGGAGGAAAGTAATGACGCTACAGGGAAGAGTTTTCTCGATAAGATTGGGCGATTTCGGGTTGGATTCGTTGGGAGGATACAGCCCTGATGCAAAAGCAAACTTTGTTTGCACCTCCGATAACTCAAATGGCTGGCAGTTTGAGCCAATTCACTATGAGTTAGAGGATTTGCCGGAAGGTAGAGTGAAATTCGATGAAGGATTTCATCTCGACCCGACTAGCCCTCTCATTGCCCGCCTCAGCGAGGAATTGGAGCTTCCAGAAAAAATCCGAGACGGTGTTTTGTCAAGCAAACCATGAAGAAATAAATACAGTTGATTTTTGCGATTTACTGTTGATGCAAAAGCAAAACCGAGTATAACTGAAATCACCGGATGCAAGCACAAGACTTGACCCGGCGAGCCTGTCCCGAATGAGGGGCGGGCAGCCCGTGCGAAGCACGGAAAAGGAAGCCGTTTCTTGGAGAGGCGGCACCATAACAACCACGACATTGTTGCGCCTACCCAACCGAGCAATTCCGCATCGGCATGGCTCTTTGCGCGCTTACTAGAAAAGGAGACTATATTTGAACATTCATCATCTTCGCGAAACCCGTTCCACAAAGCTCAACGAACTTAAGGCCCTCGGCGAGAACCCGGACACCGCGAAGTTTACCGCAATCGAAGGCGAGATTCGCGCCCTTGACGGCCAGATCAAAAACGCAGCAACCATCGCAGAATTCGAACGCCACGAAGCCGCACCGCAGGGTGACGCCATGGCCCGCGAACTGCGCTCCTATTCCGTTTCCAAGGCCATCCGCGAAGGTAATGGCGATAGTCTGACCGGCGTTGAACGTGAAGTCCATGACGAACTGTCCAAGGGCCGTGAGGTGCGCGGCGTTATGGTTCCTACGGCTCTTATCTTCGGTGAAGAGAACCGCGCCATGCTCACGACTGGCACCGCTGGCAATACCGTTGCAACCAACATGGGCGGCTTGATTGATCGTCTTCGCCCGGTTCTTGCTGTCCAGTCTCTCGGCGCTACTGTGATTTCCGGTCTGACCGGCAATCTCGACCTGCCGCGCTTGACCTCTGGCCCGCAGGCCTATTGGATCAACGAAGACGAGGCCACCACGGCGAGCGATGCGACCTTTGACAAGGTTTCGCTGTCTCCGAAGACGGTTTCCGGCGAAATGTACCTTTCCCGCCGCCTCCTTCTTCAGAACGGCGTTGCGCTCGAAAACGTGCTTCGTCAGGACTTGGCTTTCGTTCTTGCGCAGGCTCTCGACTCCGCTGCGATCAACGGCACCGCCGCCGCAAAGCAGCCCGTTGGCATCCTGACGCAAATCACGGAAAGCGCGACCACGGCCACGGACCTGACGGACATTGCAGCGGACCTGATCGCAGCACTACAGATTGACGACGTGACCGGCACCACGGGCTTCTTGACCAACCCGGCGCTGATGGGCGTTGCCCGCAAGCTGAAGGACGGTCAGCAGCGCCCGATTTCCACGGCTGACACGTTCCACAATGAGCGCGTTGTTGCCACGAATCAGGTTCCGACCATTAGCGGCGAAAACCCGCTGATCTTCGGCGCATTTGCCAACCTCATGATTGGTTACTGGAGCGGCGTGGACATTCTCGCCAACCCCTACACTGACGCTTCTAAGGGCGGTCTGCGTTTGCATGCGTTCCTTGATGCTGACGTGGCTGTACGCCATCCCGAAGCGTTCGCATGGAAGGCCGTCGCCTAATATGGCGTCTGTCTCTCTCGCAGAGGCAAAGGCTCACCTCCGGGTAGATTACCCGGAGGATGACGCCTACGTCTCGACACTCATCAACGCGGCGGAAGGCTACATTTCAGAAATCGGCGTACCTGCCGACAAGCTGGCCTCACCCCCCGTCAAACATGCGGCGCTTTTGCTAATCGGGCATTGGTTTGCCTTTCGTGAGGCCGCAGCGGAGAAACCACCACAAGCAATCTCATTCGGCGTTGACGCCCTTGTGCAGCCATTCAGGGAGGTGAGCTTCTGATGACTATTGAAAAACGAGCGGCAACGGACGTAACAGCCAAGGGCCGTAAATTGACGGGCTATGTTGCGACGTTTGGCCTCGAAACCCGCATTGGCGATTTCAGCGAAGTGATTCAGGCCGGTGCTTTTGGTGATTCACTTCAATCCAACCCTGACATTCTGGCGCTTGTCGATCATGACCCCGGCAAGGTGTTGGGCCGTAGCGCGTCGGGCAGCTTGATCCTCGAAGAGGATCAAAAGGGACTCCGTTTCGAACTGGAGCTTCCCGATACCCAGTTGGGCCGCGACATCGCTTCGCTTGCTGCCCGCAATGATATCGGCGGCATGTCCTTTGGCTTCAATGTGCCTGAAGGCGGCGACGAATGGCACGGCGAAAAGCGAACCCTGAAGGCCGTGGACCTTCGCGAAATCAGCGTCGTGCAGGCGTTCCCGGCCTATTCCGGCACGTCTCTGGCCGTCCGGTCCCGCAAGCCGATGACGGACGCGGAACGTCGTATTCGAATTCTGGAATTGGAGGGAGGTGCTTATGTGGCCGTTTAAAACGAAAGAGAATCGGGCCGTGGCATCGAGCGACCCTTTCTTGGGAGAATTCCTTGGTGCGCGCTGGCAAGCCCGTGCCGACATTGAGAAGGCAAGCGGCCATGCCGTCGCCCACCGGTGCATCCAGCTTATCGCGGAGCAACTGGCGGGTGTTCCCCTTAAGGTGTACCGGAGAACGGATGACGGTGGCCGGGAAACGGCTTCTGATCACGCGCTGTACCCGGTGCTGAAGGATACGTTCTCGCCGCTCCTGACGGCCTTTGAGGGCCGGGAATGGATGAATGTTTCGGCGTTGATGTATGGCAATGCCTATGCCCGGATTGAACGAAATGGCCGCAGTCAGATTACCGCGCTGCATCCTATCCCGTCGCCATCGGTCACGGTGGAACGCCTGTCAACCGGACGCCTTCGCTACAAGGTGGCATTGCCGAACGGTGGAACACAGACATACACGCAAGATGAGATGTTGCATGTGCGCTACCGGACGAAAGACGGCATTCTAGGTCTGTCGCCTATCCAGATCGCAAGCGCGACTTTCGGCCTTGCCTTGGCTCAACAGGACACAGCAGGCGCGGCGGCAGAAAACAACTTCCGTCCGGCTGGAGCGATGGTGTTTCCTGAAAAGCTCTCCGGCCCCGGCAAGGACGGCGCAATCGCGAAGTTCAAGGAGCGCTTCGTGGGGCAGATGAAAGCCGGTGAGGTCATGATTCTTGACGGCGGCGCGAAATTCGAGACTTTCCAGTTTTCTTCCAAGGACTCCGAATTCCTCGAAAGCCGCAAGCTGTCAAATCTGGATATCTGCCGCGTGTATGGCGTCCCGCCTTCCGCAGTCGGCATTACGGACGATGCGACCTACAGCAACATTGGCGAGGAAAGCCGCGCTCTTGTGACTCGAGTCCTTGCGCCATGGGCCAAGCGAATCGAGAGCGTCTACAACACGACGCTGCTTTCGCCTGAAGCTCGCAAGACTCACTATATCGAGCACGATTTGAGCGGCCTTCTCAGGGGTGACCTTTCGACCCGCTACGCGGCGTACAAGATTGGCCGTGAAGCAGGATTCCTGTCGGTGGATGACATTCGCGCATTCGAGAACATGAGCAAGGTTCCGGGCGGCGACACCTATATGCAGCCCTTGAACATGGCGGCACTTGGCGTGGCACAAAATGCCCAGGCATCGGAGGCGCAGCAATGACGGGGGGCGGCGATCTTCGCGGCGTTTTTGAATTCCGGCGCAAGACAGACGGCAATGACGGTTTCGGGGGCATAATCCCCGGAGCCGGTCCCGTCACCACGATCTTCACCACGTCGGGCCGGATCGAGGTCCGTAGTGGCGATGAAATGGTTTTGAATAACGTCCCGCGAGGCGTTTCAACGGTGGAAATCACTATCCGTCAGCAGCCCGCCACTAAGGCCGTTAACACAACATGGAGCATTCGGGACAAGCGTTCCGGGCGCTCTTACAACGTCAAAATGATGAAGCCGGATAAGAAAGGAGCTTTCATCACGTTCACAGCAGAAGGAGGAACACCGTGAAGGTAAAGACTATCAGCATTGAGCCTATCAGTAAGGGCCATGACCGGGAAACGGGTTTTCGCAAGCTGGCAAAGGTCCAATTCTTCTTGCCCGACATGCAGATGACGATCCGCGATGTAGTCTTGACCCACGACCACGAACACGGGTTCGCTGTGGCGCACGTCAAACCGAAGGAGGGGCAGTCAACGCTCCAGTGGGTGCGAAACTCACCCTTCGCCAAAGCTTTGGCAGAAGCGGCAGCAACGGCCTATAGCAGCATGCTCGCTGAAGACTTGGACGAACTGAAGGCGCTCTACAAGGCAGCCTGACCAAAGCCCTACGGTTGATCCCGTGGGGCTTTTCTTCGTTTGCGCAAAAGAAAACCCGCCGCGCTGGTGAAAGCGAGACGGGCCACAGAAAAGAAGATCGAAATGAGCAAAGAAGATTTCACGCAATTTCGCACAGGATCGGCAAAACCACAATGAACTTTACCGCCAGAGTGGGCGGGCAGCATGCGCGCGAGCGTAAATATCGACTGCGTCAGTACGGAAGCGATTCTGCGCTGTCCTCAGTAATTGTCACACGATAGGGGTTTGTCCGCTCAACCTTACGCATGATATCACCGAATTTGTCATCAGCAGAAACGGACCATGTCCTCCGTCCGTCTACCGACTTCGTGACTTCAGTCCCATCATTTGGGTTTAGTCCGTCTGGCACATGATGCAGAAATTCAGCGGTGATTATGTAGCGAATCGAAGTCATGAGTTTCCTCCAAGTTGCAGAAACGACTGATACACCGATTCATGCAGCTAAAAGAAGAAACTTCGGTCGAAACTGATGACGACACATAAAAAAGTGAGGGTATGGCAACGGGATAAAAACCGCTTCAAGTCATTGATTTCGCTAGTAAATGGCAGATGGGGTGGGATTCGAACCCACGGTACGCTCTCACGCACGCCGGTTTTCAAGACCGGTTCCTTAAACCACTCGGACACCCATCCTTCGGTGGTGAGGCTTTATAGCGGTTTGAAAAGGCCCGTCAATCCCGCCGTTTTACGCCGACGCCTGCCTGCACTGTACCTCTGCGGGCCCGCCCGCAGATCATTGTCCGGGCGTGGCCGCAGGAGGCAGCAGCGAGCCTTCCCCGGAAGGAACATTCGGAACCTGCTGCGCTGAATCAAACAGTGTCAGGCTGAGAACGATTGCGACAAGCACCAGCAAAAGCGCCACGAAGAGGATTCCCGATTTATCCATGCGTCTGCTCATGTCACGTTATGTTAAAGGCGAATATGTGCAATTCGAGGCAATGCAAAGAATAAAGCGAAAGTCTGTCAAGTTGTCTTACAGATTTGCATAACTCATCGTTCAAAAATCTGTAGATTGAGCGAAATTTATGCATAGGCGTACTGTTTGGGACGGAAATGGCCTATCGCGTCAACACTGTTGTCACTTATATCAAGCCATCGCTCCCGGGCATTGCCCAACTTTCCCCGAGCGATCAACCTTGCCCCGCCTGTTTGCGGGGCTTTTTTCTTTTATGGACATGCAAGATGAAGTGCTGCCAAAAGGCCTGCGCCTCTCTGTGCCGCCCTGACCTCAAACGCCGATGCCTGGCCCGCCATTGCCGTGCCGGCCACCGCCTCGGATAATATCCTCGAACAGGTTGAGCAGTGCCGGCGGCAAGTTGTCAGAGAATTCCGCAATGATTTCGCTGGCGCGATTATAGGAATAGATGGCCGAAAGTGTCAGCACCAGAAGCACGATCCAGGGCCAGATCGGCTTACGCCTTTGCGGGCTTCCGTTCTCCTGTTGCGGTAAAGTCATGCCGGTCTCTCCCGTTCAGGCCTTAACGCGCGGTTCGCCTCCAGGCGCATAGGCGGTTTTCTGCAGGAAGCGGAATATATTACCGCATTGGCCACAGCGGATCATGAAATCCGTCGGATCGCCCGAGGCACGTTCCGTGCGAAATCCCCTCGGCATGTCATCAATGCGAAAATCGACGTCCCGACGGCTCTTGTCATCCGATTCCGATGCTTCGGCAAAACCCTGATGACCACATTTGGAACATTCGAGCTTTCGGGAATATCTGTCGCGCGCTGCCATCTGCCGTCCTTTGCTTGGTTGGTATCAGGTAGCAGCGGCAAAACGTCATTTCAATGCCGGTCGCCTCAGGTTAAAGCTTTGTATGGCTATTTTCCGTCTGGAAAATCATCCGGCGGCCGGAACGAATATGGAAGCCCATGCACGACCAAAGACCCCTGCTTTCATCGTCTCTCGTACGCCGCGCAGCCATCCTTGCCGGAATTCTTCTCATCCTCCTCGCCGGCCTCAATGTCGGCATCAAATGGTATGGCGAACGGATCCTCAAGGCGGGACATGTGACCGATACCGACGAGGTGGAGATCACCATCGGCAACGATCGGCTGAAACTCGCCAAGAACACGCTGCGAACGCCTTTAGAGAGACAGGGCGGCGAAAGCGAACGGGTCGATCTCTACCTCACTTGGCCTGACCTCAAAGGATATGAGGAGGCGAATCGCGCGATCTTCGACGATCCGACCCAGGCGGCGGGGCTGATCTTCGTCCAGCTCTCGCAAAGCACCATGTCCGAAGATATGTCCGGCCGTTTCGGGCCGATCTATTCACGGCTGACCGAAGGAGAGCCGGTGCCGCTGAAACACGGCCTCCTGCTGCATCGTCTGCGCGCCGATTCCGGCTATGGCAAGGAAGTCATCGTGACCGGCGAACGTGAAAACAGCGATACCTTCGTGGCGCGCTGCCTCCTGCCGCAGGCACCGCAGGACGCAACGGGCAGTGACTGCCAGAGGGATATTCATATCGGCCAGGACCTCAGCCTGTTCTATCGATTCTCCGCCAATCTGCTGCCGCAATGGCAAAAGCTTGATGCGGATGTGAAAACCTATGTTGCGCACCGCCTCGTAAAAGACGGAAATCCGTGACACGGCACGGCACAGATTGCGCGCGAAAAGTCGCATTTTATGGAAGGCGGATACCTTTCATAAACCACTTGGTAACGCCATCCCGATAAAGTTTCTTCCCGGAGCATCGGGCGGGGCGTGTCCGAGCGGAACAGAAATATGCGATTGAAGAGTTCAGCAGTGTTGAAAAGTCTATCTGGAGCACATTCGCGCAAAGCGGGTGCAACGTCTTTCGTGAGGTTTATTGCGTTAACCCTTGCTGCGGCGTTCATAACCGCAACATCCGTTCAGACCGCAAAGGCCGACCCGAAATATGCGGGTATCGTCATCGACGCAAAGTCCGGCAAGGTCCTCTATGGCGAGGATCCTGATGGCCTGCGTTATCCGGCATCGCTGACGAAGATGATGACGCTTTATCTGACATTCGAGGCGCTCAACAGCGGACGAATCTCCCTTGATTCCAAGGTGCCCGTTTCGGCCAATGCCGCCAAGGAGCCGCCTTCCAAGCTCGGCGTGCGCGCCGGCGGAAGCGTTACGGTTGAGCAGGCGATCCTTGCCCTCGTTACCCGGTCCGCAAACGATATGGCGACCGCACTCGGCGAACATCTCGGCGGCTCGGAAGACCGTTTTGCCCGGATGATGACGGCGAAAGCCCGCGCGCTCGGCATGACGCGCACGACCTATCGTAACGCCAACGGCCTGCCCAACACGGCGCAGATGACGACGGCACGCGACCAGGCTCGTCTTGGCATCGCGCTCCGCCAGCATTTCCCGCAATATTACGGCTATTTCTCCACCCGGACCTTCAATTTCGGCAAGCAGGTGATCGGCAACCACAATCGCCTCGTCGGAACCGTGAAGGGCGTGGATGGCATCAAGACCGGTTACACCCGCGCAGCCGGCAGCAATCTCGCGACATCCGCCCAGCTCGATGGCCGCTCCATCGTTGCCGTCGTTCTCGGCGGACGCTCGAGCGCTGCCCGTGACGCCACCATGCGGAAGCTCGTCGCAACCTACCTGCCCCAGGCATCGCGCGGCGGCAACAGCAACCTGATCGCACAGACGCGTTCTGCCCCGGTCGAAGAACCCGTTACCGTGGCGGCAGCCGTTCCTTCTCCGTCCGTGGCCGTCGCAGCAACCGATGCCGGCCTGCCCAACGCCGGACCGGTGCCGCAGGCCCGTTACGAAGAAGCGCCGGTCACAGCCTTTGCTGGCTCCTCTTCCAATGCCGCCGTCAAGGCCATGGAAGCCGCCACCTGGCAGAAGGGCAAGGATCCGATTGTGCGCGCACCGGTCGCTCCCGATCGCAATCTGATCACCAACTCGACCAAGGTGGACAACATCGTTACGGCATCCACGGCAGCGTCCGCATCCGCCGCCCCTTCCGTCTCCGCCAGGGCAGAGGCGCCGCAGGGTGGCTGGGTAATCCAGATCGGCGCATCGCCGGACGAAAACTCTGCCCGCGGCTTGCTGCAGAACGCGCAGGAAAAAGGCGGCGTGGCACTGCGCTCTGCAAAACCCTTCACGGTCGCCTTCAGTAAGGACGGCTCCCAGATCTACCGTGCCCGTTTCGGCGGCTTTGACGGCCAGAACGCTGCGGTAAATGCATGCAACGCATTGAAAAAGAAAGGCGTCAGCTGCTGGGCGTCACTCCAGTAACTGATGTTTCCGCAGGCGGTGCTTCATTGTCGAAACATCGCCTGTCTCCTCGAATTGTGTAATGAGTAGCGAGGCTTTCCAAGATGGCAGTCAACGAGAATTATTCGGACATTGCGTCTGGCAACGGGCAAGGCAGCCTGTCGGTTCTGCATCCCATTCACGAGGCGGCGATGCGTATCGCCGATCTCGGTCTCAATCGTTCCAAGGCAAAGACGCGTGATCTCGTGGCGCTGCTTCTGTCGCACGGCGCGCGTGCCTGGCGCGCCAATCAGCCGGAAGCCCGCGTCCACCTTCATGTCGCCCGCCGCTCGGGCCGTGCACCGATCCATATCCGCATCCGGTAACGAAACGCACGCAGTAAGAAAGACCCAAAGAAAAACCCCGCGGAGCCTGAACGCCGCGGGGTTTTCCGTTGATAGACGAAGCAGAAACGAGGCGGCTTACGCCTCGCTCTCCGGTGTTCCAGGTGCATCCGGCAGATTATCATCTGCCTCTTCGCCATTACCGTTTTCCGCCTCATCGTCGCCTTCAGGCTCGTTGATGCGCTCCACGGAAACCACTTTCTCGTCCTTGGCGGTAGAGAAGATCGTGACGCCCTTGGTGGCACGGCTGGCGATGCGGATGCCGTTGACCGGCACGCGGATAAGCTGGCCGCCATCGGAAACCAGCATGATCTGGTCGCCTTCGTCCACGGGGAAGGCAGCGACGAGTTCGCCGATTTCGTTGGTCTTTGAGGTATCGGTGGCGCGAATGCCCTTGCCGCCACGGCCCGAGGTGCGGAAGTCGTAAGAGGACGAACGCTTGCCGTAGCCCTTCACGGAAACCGTCAGCACGAATTCTTCGCGTGCCTTCAGCTCCTGATAACGCTCTTCGCTGAGTTCACCCTCTTCCGTCACTTCCTCACCGACGAGTGCGATATCGTCTTCATCGACGCCTGCGGCGCGGCGCTCGGTGGCCGAGCGCTTGAGGTAAGCTGCACGCTCCCATGGTTCAGCTTCCACATGGCCGACAATGGTCATGGAGATGATGCGGTCGCCTTCGGCCATGTTGATGCCGCGCACACCGACGGAGTTACGGCCGGCAAAGACACGTACATCATCCACGGGGAAGCGGATGCACTGGCCAAGCGCGGTCGTCAGCAACACGTCGTCACGATCGGTACAGGTTTCGACGGAGAGGATTTCATCGCCCTCCTCGTCCAGCTTCATGGCGATCTTGCCATTGCGGTTGACCTGAACAAAATCGCCGAGCTTGTTGCGGCGAACTGTGCCGCGCGTCGTCGAGAACATCACATCGAGCGTTTCCCAGGTCGTCTCGTCCTCGGGCAACGGCATGATGGTGGTGATGCGCTCGCCGGGCTCAAGCGGCAGCATGTTGATGAGGGCCTTGCCCTTGGATTGCGGCGTACCGATCGGCAGGCGCCAGACCTTTTCCTTGTAGACGATGCCGCGCGAGGAGAAGAACAGCACAGGCGTATGGGTATTGGCAACGAAGAGACGATTGACGAAATCCTCGTCGCGCGTCGCCATGCCGGAACGGCCCTTGCCGCCGCGGCGCTGTGCCCGATAGGTGGTCAGCGGCACGCGCTTGATGTAACCGAGATGCGAAACGGTGACGACCATGTCCTCGCGGGCGATGAGGTCTTCATCGTCCATGTCAGGACCGCCCTCGACGATCTGCGACCGGCGCGGCGTGCCGAACTCGTCACGGACCGCGATAAGCTCGTCCTTGACGATCTGCTGGATGCGCAGGCGCGACGACAGGATTTCGAGATACTCGCTGATCTCGGCGCCGATCTTGTTCAGCTCGTCGCCGATTTCATCGCGGCCAAGCGCGGTCAGACGGGCAAGGCGCAATTCTAGAATGGCGCGCGCCTGCTCTTCGGAAAGATTGTAGGTGCCGTCTTCGTTGATGCGGTGGCGCGGATCGTCGATGAGACGGATCAGGCTTTCCACATCCTGCGCCGGCCAGCGCCGCGTCATCAGCTCCTCGCGGGCCGAAGCCGGATCGGGCGCATGACGGATGACCCGAATGACCTCGTCAATGTTCGCGACCGAAATCGCCAGACCGACCAACACATGCGCGCGGTCGCGTGCCTTGCGCAGCAGGTACTTGGTGCGGCGGCTGACGACTTCCTCGCGGAAGGAGACGAAAGCGCGCAGCATGTCCAGCAGCACCATCTGCTCCGGCTTGCCGCCGTTCAGCGCCACCATGTTGCAGCCGAAGGAGGTCTGCAGCGGCGTGTAGCGATAAAGCTGGTTCAGGATGACTTCGGCATTGGCATCGCGCTTCAGCTCGACGACGACGCGGTAACCTTGACGGTCGGATTCGTCGCGCAGGTCGGAAATGCCCTCGATGCGCTTTTCCTTGACCAGCTCGGCCATCTTCTCGATCATCGAGGCCTTGTTCACCTGATAGGGAACTTCGGTGATAATGATCTGCTCGCGGTCTCCGCGCATCGGCTCGATGGTTGCGACGCCGCGCATGATCACAGATCCACGGCCGGTCTCATAAGCCGAGCGGATACCCGAACGGCCCATGATGAGCGCGCCCGTCGGAAAATCCGGTCCGGGAATGATCTGCATCATTTCAGGCAGTTCGATCGCGGGATTCTCGATCAGCGCGATACAGCCGTCGATGACCTCGGACAGATTGTGCGGCGGAATATTGGTGGCCATGCCGACCGCAATGCCACCTGCCCCGTTTACCAGCAGGTTCGGGAACTTGGCCGGAATGACGACTGGCTCCTGTAGCGTGCCGTCATAGTTGTCGCGAAAATCGACGGTTTCCTTGTCGAGATCGTCGAGCAGCGAATGGGCTGCCTTCTCAAGACGGCATTCGGTATAGCGTTCGGCCGCCGGCGGATCGCCGTCGATGGAGCCGAAATTGCCCTGCCCGTCGATCAGCGGCAGGCGCAGCGACCAGTCCTGCGCCATACGCGCCAGCGCATCATAGATCGCCGCATTGCCGTGCGGATGGAATTTACCCATCACATCACCGGTAACGCGGGCGCATTTGACGTATTTCTTGTTCCAGTCGATACCGAGTTCGGACATGCCGTAGAGGATACGGCGATGAACCGGCTTTAGGCCGTCTCGCACATCGGGAAGCGCGCGGGACACGATGACGCTCATGGCGTAATCGAGATACGACCGCTGCATTTCCTCCATGATGGAGATCGGTTCAATGCCTGGCGGAAGTTTTCCGCCGCCGGGGGGGCTCTGGTCAGTCAAAACGGATCACATTCTCTGTTAAGAATCGGATGGATTTTTATAGCGGAAACAGCAACGTTAAGCCAATTTCCCGGCGAGTTTTGAACAGGCTTTTGCGTCATTTGCAAGACGAACGCCGCTTTTCACGCTTTAGCCCGGCAAAAGCGGGTCTGCTCCCTTTCAAAGCAGCCACGACTTGCGTAGGCTCATCCGCAAAAAGGCAATAAGCGGGGAAAGAATGGCCAGCAGCGAAACCCTCATCAACGCGCTCACCACACTTCTGGTCACGCTCGATCCGCCGGGTCTCGCGCCCGTTTTCCTGGCGCTCACCGTCGGCATGACGCGCGACCAGCGCAGCCAGGTGGCATTGCGCGGCTCCATCATCGCCTTCGGCATTCTCGCCGTCTTCGCGCTGTTCGGCCTTGCCATTCTCAACCTGCTCGGCATTTCGCTCGGTGCCTTCCGCATCGCCGGCGGCCTTCTGCTCTTCTGGATTTCCTTCGAGATGATTTTCGAGAAACGCCAGGAGCGTAAGGAAAAGACCTCGGAAATAGCCATCACCAAGGACCACCTGCACAATCTGGCGGTCTTTCCGCTGGCTCTGCCGCTGATCGCCGGACCGGGCGCCATTTCCGCGACAGTGCTCCTTGCCGGCTCGATGAAAACCACCGTCGAGATGGTGGTGCTCATCCTCATCCTCGCTTTCGCCATGGCTCTCGTCTACGCCGCACTGATCGTCTCGGAACGCATGGACCGTTTTCTCGGCAATACCGGCCGTGCGATCCTTACCCGGTTGCTCGGCGTGCTGCTGGCAGCACTCTCGGTGCAATTCGTGGTCGATGGCATAAAGTCGGCCTTCGATTTCTGATCTCGGCGTGATCGCATATCTGCGCAACAAAATCCCGCATCCGGCTATAAGTCAGGAAAATCCATCCTTTAAATCCGGCGGCTGTTTCGGCTAAAAGACGCGCATCTTTTCCGGATTCGAAAGTTTTCTTCATGCGTTCCATGCTGCGCCGCCTCATCCCGGATGCCGCCCCTGTCAGCAACAGGGAAAGGCTGCGCTCCGCAACCGGTGCCTTTGTCGGCATTCTGCTGACCGGCCTTCTGGGCAGTCTGGCTCTGCGTTTCGACCCCACCCTGCCCGCCATGATCGCGCCGATGGGCGCTTCGGCCGTGCTTTTATTTGCCGTGCCCTCCAGCCCGCTGGCGCAACCGTGGTCGATCCTGTGTGGCAATCTTGTATCGGCTTTCGTGGGGGTAACCGTGGCGCTGCTGGTGCCGGACCCATTCCTCGCCAGCGCGCTCGCCATCGGCCTTGCCATAGCCGCCATGATGGCGCTGCGCTGCCTGCATCCGCCAAGCGGTGCTGTTGCGCTGACGGCCGTTCTCGGCGGTCCCGCCGTCCACAGTCTCGGTTATGGCTTTCTGCTCTGGCCGGTCGCCGGAAACTCGCTGATCCTTCTCGCTTTGGCCCTCGTCTATAACAATGCCACCGGCCGCGCTTATCCCCATGGCCTGAAGCTTGGAAAGGCCGCCCACGGCACGACCGATCCCACCCCCATTCAGAAAATTGGCTTCTCCTCGACCGATCTCGATGAGGTGCTGAAGGAATATGACGAGGTCCTCGATATCGACCGGGACGAGCTCGAAACCATCCTGCGCAAGACCGAATTGCGTTCCTACCGGCGCCGCGCGCTGCATCTCGATTGCGGGAGCGTCATGTCACGGGATGTGGTCGGTGTCGCCCCGGATGACAGCCTGCGCCATGCGCATGCGCTGATGCACAGCCATCATTTCAAGGCGTTGCCCGTCACCAACGACAAGGCCGAAATCGTCGGCATCGTCACCCAGACGGATTTTCTGGAAAAGGCAAGCTGGAGAAACGGGCGCCCCTCCATCGGCTTCCTGCAGCGGCTGCGCCTCATTCTGTCAGGTGCAAGCGCCCCCAACGATACCGTCAAGGACATCATGACCTCGCCGGTGAAAACCGTGCAGCCGGAAACCCCGATCGAGGAAGCCATCATCCGTTTCGCGGAGGAAGGTCTGCATTACCTGCCGGTCATCGACGCCAGGGGCAAGCTGGTGGGCATCGTGTCGCAATCCGATGTCATGGTCGCGATGCTGGCGGACAAGGTCGCGGCCTGAGCCGCTGAAACATTAAAGGCGGGCAGCAGCTACGCTACGCCCGCCTTTCATCATTTGCGAGCTTCCGCTCAGAACGGAATATCGTCGTCCATATCGTTGGAGAAGCCGCCTGAAGGCTGGCCGCCGCCACGGGAAGAGCCGCCGCGCGGCGAGGATTGCTGGTCATAACCGCCGCCGTAACCGGAGCCGCCGCCGCTACCATAATCATTGCCACCGCCGAAATCGCCGCCGCCGCTGCGGCCACCACCGCCACCTTCACCACGACCATCGAGCATCGTCAGCGTGGAGTTGAAGCCCTGCAGCACGATTTCGGTGGAGTAGCGGTCGTTGCCGGTCTGGTCCTGCCATTTGCGCGTCTGCAGCTGGCCCTCAATATAGAGCTTGGCGCCCTTTTTGACATATTGCTCCACGACCTTGCACAGGCCCTCGTTGAAAACCACGACGGTGTGCCATTCGGTCTTTTCCTTGCGCTCGCCGCTGTTGCGGTCGCGCCAGGTCTCCGAGGTGGCGATACGCAGGTTGGCGATGGGGCGGCCATCCTGCGTCCGGCGGATTTCGGGATCTGCGCCGACGTTTCCGATCAGAATTACCTTGTTTACGCTACCAGCCATCTCGTCATCCTGTCCGCCAGCCTTCATGACCGGCAATTGCATTTCAAAAAATCCCGCACACAATAACCGCCGCCGCCGGCAAAGGGCACCGCAGGCAGGGAACTATCCACAAAGAATAATCTTAAGCTGTGGGAGCAGACATTCGCGCTTGCAATTCGTTCCTTTTTTGTTCTATTAAATCGCAGATTTCGAGTCAAGCATTCCGAAAAGCTGCGACCGATAGGAAATAGACCTCGACACCTTCGGCTGCGTCACTACATAAGGACGCGCTGTCATCAAGTGTGTTATTTTTGTCCGAGCCTTGTCATGAGTGAACTGAAGACGATTTCCATCCGTGGCGCCCGCGAGCACAATCTCAAGGGCATCGATCTGGATCTGCCGCGCAACAAGCTGATCGTCATGACCGGGCTTTCCGGCTCGGGCAAGTCGTCGCTTGCCTTCGACACGATCTATGCCGAGGGACAGCGCCGTTATGTCGAAAGCCTGTCGGCCTATGCGCGCCAGTTCCTGGAAATGATGCAGAAGCCGGATGTCGACCAGATCGACGGCCTATCACCGGCTATTTCCATCGAGCAGAAGACCACCTCGCGCAATCCGCGCTCCACGGTTGGCACGGTCACCGAGATTTATGACTATATGCGCCTCCTGTTCGCGCGTGTCGGTGTGCCCTATTCGCCTGCCACCGGCCTGCCGATCGAAAGCCAGACGGTCAGCCAGATGGTGGACCGCATCCTCGCTTTCGAAGAAGGTACGCGTCTTTACATCCTCGCGCCGATCGTGCGGGGCCGCAAAGGCGAGTACAAGAAGGAACTGGCGGAGCTGATGAAAAAGGGCTTCCAGCGCGTCAAGGTGGATGGCCAGTTCTATGAAATCGCCGACGTGCCTGCCCTCGACAAGAAATACAAACACGATATCGACGTAGTGGTCGACCGTGCCGTTGTGCGCCCGGATATGGCAGCGCGTCTTGCCGACAGTCTGGAGACCTGCCTCAAGCTCGCCGACGGGCTGGCAATCGCCGAATTCGCCGACAAGCCGCTGCCACCGGAAGAAACCGCCGCCGGGGGTTCCGCCAATAAATCGCTCAACGAGACCCATGAGCGTGTGCTGTTTTCGGAAAAATTCGCCTGCCCCGTTTCCGGCTTTACCATCCCGGAAATCGAGCCGCGGCTTTTCTCCTTCAACAATCCCTTCGGCGCCTGCCCGAGCTGCGATGGCCTCGGTTCGCAGCAGAAGGTGGATGAAAACCTGATCGTTCCAGAGCCTGCCCGCACGCTGCGCGACGGCGCGATCGCCCCTTGGGCAAAGTCTTCCTCACCTTATTACAACCAGACGCTGGAAGCGCTCGGCAAGGCCTTCGGTTTCAAGCTGTCGAGCAAATGGTCGGATCTTTCGAAGGAGGCGCAGCACGCCATTCTTCAGGGCACCGATGACAAGATCGAATTCAACTATCAGGACGGCGCCCGCTCCTACAAGACGGTGAAGAATTTCGAAGGCATCGTTCCCAATCTTGAGCGTCGCTGGAAAGAGACCGACAGCGCCTGGGCGCGCGAGGAAATCGAGCGTTACATGTCGGCAGCCCCCTGCCCGGCCTGCGCCGGTTATCGCCTGAAGCCGGAAGCGCTCGCCGTCAAGATCAACAAGCTGCACATCGGCGAAGTCACCCAGATGTCAATCCGCAAGGCACGCGACTGGTTTGAGGTGCTGCCGGAAAATCTCAACGCCAAGCAGAACGAGATTGCGGTCCGCATCCTCAAGGAAATCCGCGAACGCCTGCGATTCCTCAACGACGTCGGGCTGGATTATCTCAGCCTGTCGCGCAATTCCGGCACACTTTCCGGCGGCGAAAGCCAGCGCATCCGGCTTGCCTCGCAGATCGGCTCGGGTCTGACTGGCGTGCTCTACGTTCTGGACGAGCCGTCGATCGGCCTGCACCAGCGTGACAATGCCCGCCTGCTCGAGACGCTGAAACATCTGCGCGATATCGGCAATACCGTCATCGTTGTCGAACATGACGAGGACGCCATTCTGACGGCGGATTATGTGGTCGATATCGGCCCGGCCGCCGGCATTCACGGCGGTCAGGTCATCGCCGAAGGCACGCCGCAGGAGGTGATGGCCAGCCCGCAATCTCTGACCGGCAAATATCTCTCGGGCGAACTCGGCGTTGCCGTGCCCGCCGAGCGCCGCAAGCCCAAGAAGGGTCGCGAAATCAAGGTTTTTGGTGCACGCGGCAACAATCTCCAGAATGTCACCGCAGCTGTACCGCTTGGCGTCTTCACCGCCGTAACCGGCGTGTCAGGCGGCGGCAAGTCCACCTTCCTGATCGAGACGCTTTATAAGTCGGCGGCGCGCCGGGTGATGGGCGCGCGCGAAATTCCGGCCGAGCACGACCGCATCGACGGTTTCGAATTCATCGACAAGGTGATCGATATCGATCAGTCGCCGATCGGCCGCACGCCGCGCTCCAACCCCGCCACCTATACCGGCGCCTTTACGCCAATCCGTGACTGGTTCGCCGGCCTGCCGGAAGCCAAGGCGCGCGGTTATGCGCCGGGCCGTTTCTCCTTTAACGTCAAGGGCGGCCGCTGCGAGGCCTGCCAGGGCGACGGCGTCATCAAGATTGAGATGCACTTCCTGCCCGACGTCTACGTCACCTGCGATGTCTGCCACGGCAAGCGCTATAATCGCGAGACGCTGGATGTCACCTTCAAGGGCAAATCCATCGCCGACGTACTGGATATGACGGTTGAAGAAGGCGTGGAATTCTTCGCCGCTGTGCCAGCAGTGCGTGACAAGCTGCAATCGCTGTTCGATGTCGGCCTCGGTTACATCAAGGTCGGCCAGCAGGCCAACACGCTATCCGGCGGCGAGGCGCAACGCGTCAAGCTTGCCAAGGAACTGTCAAAACGCTCGACGGGCCGCACGCTTTACATTCTCGACGAGCCGACGACCGGCCTTCACTTCCACGACGTCAACAAGCTGCTGGAAATGCTGCAGGCACTGGTGGACCAGGGCAATTCCGTCGTGGTGATCGAACACAATCTCGAAGTCATCAAGACGGCCGACTGGATCATTGACATCGGCCCCGAAGGCGGCACGGGCGGCGGCGAAGTGGTGGCGACCGGCACACCGGAAGACATCGTCAAGGTCGAGCGCTCCTACACCGGTCATTTCCTCAAGGAACTTCTGGAACGCCGGCCGGCCGGGAAACGCGAGGCTGCGGAGTAGGAGGGCAAATTGGTTGGATCAATACACGAGACGGCAATAACGCTACTTCAACAATCATATCGAGCCGCCAACCGCCCTGGATTCCGAAAAGCGATCCAGCAACTTCAATGGGATGAAGAAGGATGGGGTGACGCGTCAGAACCAACCTCTTGGGAGGACTTCCTAAAAATAGGAGAGGTTTGGAAAGAGGGTATTATTCCTGACCTTTGGTTCATCGATACAGACGTTATGTCGGTAGTCTGCATTGAAGTTGAACATGCTAGCCGAATTAACGACAGGAAATTTGAATCATATAAAAATCTGTGGTGGCATTTAGATGAATTCCATTGGGAACTGCATCTATTAGTGTCTGATCGATGGTGCAATCTGACGCCAGTCCCCATCCATCGGTATACCGCGATGGGAACAGCAGATTTGGAAAACCACCATTTGGGCGCTCTCATAAAAGTGGAGCGTGAGAAGAATGAAATAATGTTTGAATTGAGCAAGATATATTGCATCTCAGATATTTCCGCGCGTGAAATGCAACGAGCAAAATGGGTAGAGAAATACCCGCGTTTTACATTCGAAAAATTTCAAGAAGAAACGCGTATCAATTCGCACGAGTTGCAGTCATCAGATCGAGCCGGTAAAGAAGGAGATCAGAGATGAATATGTCGGGAACGATCCGCACCGGTATCGGCGGCTGGACTTTTGAACCCTGGGAAGGCACGTTTTATCCGGAAAAACTGCCGAAGAAGCGCCAGCTGGAACATGCCAGCCGGCAATTGACGGCAATCGAGGTGAACGGCACCTATTACAGCAGCCAGAAGCCGGAAACCTTCGCCAAATGGGCCTCCGAAGTGCCCGAGGATTTCATCTTTTCGCTAAAGGCGAGCCGCTTCGTCACCAATCGCAGGGTTCTGGCCGAGGCGGGTGAATCCATGACGAAGTTCCTGACGCAGGGGCTGACGGAACTCGGCTCCCATCTTGGCCCTATCCTCTGGCAGTTCGCTCCCACGAAGAAATTCGATGCGGATGATTTCGGCGCCTTTCTGGCGTTGCTGCCGGAAAAACAGGACGGCATTTCCCTGCGTCATGTGGTCGAGGTGCGCAACGAGACATTCCAGGTGCCGGAATTCATCGATCTCCTCGCCAAACACAAGGTCGCCATCGTCTGCGCCGATCATCACGATTATCCGATGCTGCCGGATGTGACCGCCGATTTCGTCTATTGCCGCCTGCAGAAGGGCGAGGACGATATCAAGACCTGTTATCCGCAGACCGGGATCAGCGACTGGGCCAAACGGGTCAAGACCTATGCGGCGGGCGGCGTGCCTAACGACCTACCGCTGATCGCGCCCGATCGGAAGGTCGAAAAGACACCGCGCGACGTCTTCGCCTTCTTCATTACCGGCGGCAAGGTCAATGCACCCGTGGGTGCACAGGAACTGCAAAAAGCGGTCTGAGCCCTCTCAGCCCGCCAGTTCTTTCGCGGGGTTGAAATCGATGGCGGCAAAAGCTGCCTCGATCACCTCCGGCCCCGCACCCGGCCGGGTGGCGTCGCTGGAGAGGATTTGCCGGAAACGGCGCGCGCCCGGCATGCCCTGAAACAGGCCGACCATGTGGCGGGTGACGTGATTGAGACGTCCACCTGCGGCAATATAATCGGCGGCGTAAGCAATCATCGCGTTCCGCAGCGCCATCCAGTCATATTGGCGGGCTTCCTCGCCATGGATGCGATGATCGACATCGGCAAGGATTGAGGTGTTGTGATAGGCGGCCCGGCCAAGCATCACGCCGTCCATGTGTTTCAGGTGTTCACCCGCCTGATCGAGATCGGCGATGCCGCCATTGATGCCGATGAAGACGTCAGGATTTTCCCGCTTCATGCGATAGACGAGATCATAATCAAGCGGCGGCACCTCCCGGTTCTCCTTCGGCGAAAGCCCCTGCAACCAGGCTTTGCGCGCATGGACCCAGACCGCATCCGCACCGGCCGCCACGACCCGCGCCAGAAAATCCGGCAACACCGTTTCGGGCTCCTGATCATCGACGCCAATGCGGCATTTCACCGTCACTGGCACGCTCGCAACCGCCTTCATCGCCGAAATACAGTCCGCCACCACCTCAGGCTCGCGCATCAGGCAGGCGCCGAAGGTGCCGGATTGCACCCGGTCCGAAGGGCAGCCGACATTGAGGTTGATTTCGTCATAACCGTAATCACCGGCAATCCGCACCGCCTCGGCAAGCTTGGCAGGATCCGATCCACCAAGCTGCAGCGCAACGGGATGTTCCTGGGGGTGGTAACCGAGCAACTTCTCGCGCTGGCCATGGATGATGGCATCAGCAACGATCATTTCGGTGAACAGCAGAGCGCGCTTCGACAGTTGCCGATGCAGAAATCTGCACCTCGTATCGGTCCAATCGATCATCGGGGCCACGGCGAAGATTTTTTCGCCGCTGGCAAGCGCTTGTCTGTACATGGATAAACCTCTTTGCGCCGGCTTCTACAGCAAAGGACTGCAAAAAGCCAGTTTCGCCCGCAACAGCATTTTGAACTGGAAATCGCCCCGGAATCGCGGGACAAGACTTGCAGCTTCAAGAGACGACAGGAAATCCCCATGGCCGCCACAGTCATCCCCGCTCCGAAACCCGTTCTGCTGCCCGTCGAGGGCACGGAAGACACATTCCCCGTTCGGCGGGTCTATTGCGTCGGCCGCAATTATGCCGATCACGCCATCGAGATGGGCCACGATCCCTCGCGCGAGCCGCCCTTTTATTTCCAGAAGAACCCGGACAATCTGCTGCCCGCTGGCAATGATTTCCCCTACCCGCCACTGTCCTCCAACGTGCATTACGAGGTCGAGTGTGTCGTGGTGCTAAAGAGCGGCGGCGCGGATATTCCGGCGTCAGAGGCGCTGAGCCATGTCTGGGGTTACGCCGTCGGCATCGACATGACCCGCCGCGACCTGCAGGACGGGCTGAAGAAAATGGGCCGCTCCTGGGAGGGTGCCAAGGCGTTTGAATATTCAGCGCCGGTTTCGGCCATCGTTCCCGCCGATAAAATCGGCCATCCCTCAACCGGCGCGATCTGGCTCGATGTCAACGGCGAACGCAAGCAGACCGGCGATCTCGCCCAGATGATCTGGAAGGTGCCGGAAGTGATTGCCGAGCTTTCCAAGCTGTTCACCCTTGCCGCCGGCGACGTGATTATGACCGGCACGCCGGCCGGCGTCGGCCCGATTGTACGTGGTGATCGCATCGAGTGTGGCGTCGATGGCGTCGGAAAGCTATCGGTCACGGTCGCCTGATCGCTGTCGATGGATATCCAGAGGGAGGACACCACCATGCCGATTTACCGCCTCGCGGACAGGGTGCCGCAGACCCCCGCCGCGGATCGCTACTGGGTTGCGCCCGATGCCAATGTCATCGGCTCGGTCACACTCGGTGAGGATGTCGGCATCTGGTTCGGTGCGACGCTGCGCGGCGATAACGAGCCGATCAGCATCGGCCGTGGCACCAATATTCAGGAAGGCGTGATGGTGCACAGCGATCCCGGTTTTGCCGCTGTTATCGGCGAAATGTGCACCATTGGCCACCACGCCATCGTGCATGGCTGCAGTATCGGCGACAATTCGCTCATCGGCATGGGCGCGACGATTTTGAACGGCGCGAAGATCGGCCGCAACTGCCTCGTCGGCGCCAACGCGCTGGTGACGGAGGGCAAGGAGTTTCCGGATAATTCGCTGATCGTCGGATCGCCGGCGCGGGCTATCCGCACGCTGGATGAAGAAACCGTGGCGGGCATTCGCCGTTCTGCGGAAAAATACGTCGAGAACTGGAAGCGTTTTTCGAAGGAGTTGGCGATCATCGAAAAATGATCGATGGCGGGCAACGATGCCCGCCCTTACAATTGGCGCTATGCCGCGCAGGCAGCGCAGAGGCCGCGGATTTCAATGGTGGTCTTTTCCGCCTTGAACTTGCTGTCCTTCACCCAACGCTCCAGACGGTGATCGATCTCGTGATCGTGAAACTCCGTCACCTGCCCGCATGATTCACAAATGGCGAATGCCACGGTTCCATGGTGCTGCGAGCAGCATTCGGCCTGCGTATGCGTGCAGGCGACAAAGGCGTTGAGGCTTTCCAGCCGGTGAACGAGACCGAATTCCACCAGTTTTTCCAGCGCCCGGTAAACCTGCAGCGGCGCGCGGAACCCGTCGTCGCGCAGCTTGTCGAGGATCATATAGGCGCTGAGCGGCTGATGCGCATTTGAGAGGGCGTTCATGACCAGCGACTGGTTCTTGGTGAGGTTCTGCTGGGTCTGCGCATTCATGGCTTGCCTCCTTCATCCGCGGAGCGGGAAAAACCCGGCGCCGGCAACAGGCTTATAACGAACAGGATCACCGCAGCAACCACGATGGACGGGCCGGACGGCGTATCATAGGTGAGAGAGCCGAACAGGCCGCCGACAACGGCGACCGCTCCGATCAGAGAGGCCACGACTGCCATCACCTCCGGTGTGCTGGAAAAACGCCGCGCGGTGGCGGCGGGTATGATGAGCAGCGAGGTGATGAGCATGATGCCGACCACCTTCATTGCAATGGCGATCACCAGCGCCATCAGCAGCGTGAAGATGAGCTTCGCCCGTTCCGGGTTCAACCCCTCGGCTTCCGCCAGCTCTGTATTGACGGTGGAAGCGAGTAACGACCGCCACAGGAAGACCATCGAGACGATAACCACCAGCCCGCCGCCCCAGATCAGCGCGATATCGCTGCGCGTCACGGCAAGAATATCACCGAACAGGAACGAGACGAGATCGATGCGCACCCAGCTCATGAAGGCGACGATGACAAGGCCGATCGCCAGCGCCGAATGGGACAGGATACCAAGCAGCGCATCGGAAGAAAGCGCCTGCCGCCGCTGCAGGAAAATCAACAGGATGGAAACGGCGGACGCCACCAGAAAAACGCTGACGATGAGGTTGAGCTGCAACAGCAACGAGAGCGCCACGCCGAGCAGCGCCGAATGGGCCATGGTGTCGCCGAAATAGGCCATGCGCCGCCAGACGACAAAACAGCCGAGAGGGCCGGCGGTAAGCGCGACACCGATGCCGGCGACCATGGCGCGAATGAAGAAATCGTCAAACATGGCGTTCTCCCTGCCGCTGGTCGTGGGGTGCGTGGTCTCCATGGTCATGGTCATGGTCATGGTCTTGGCCGCAGCCGCATTCGCCATGCTCATCCTGGTCGTGCCCATGGTCATGATGATGATCATGCCCGTGATGATGCCCATCCTCGGGATGGCAATGGTTCGTCACCGTTCCATCCGCATGCTGCACACGGCCATCCGGCAGATGGGTGTGATCGTGATGGTGGCTATAGACCGCCAGCGCCTTGGCCGCCGTGCCGCCGAACAGCCGCATATATTCCGGGCTCTGGCTCACCGCCTGCGGCGTGCCGCGGCAGCAGACATGGCCGTTCAGGCAGATCACGGTATCGGTTTCCGCCATCACCACATGCAGGTCATGCGAGATTAACAAAATTCCGCAATTATTTGAATTTCTGATGTTTTTGATAAGATCATAAAGCGCGATCTCGCCGGAAAAGTCGACACCCTGCACAGGCTCGTCGAGAACCAGCAGATCGGGCTTGCGGGCAATCGCGCGAGCCAGAAGCGCCCGCTGGAACTCGCCGCCGGAAAGATGCTGCACCTCGGCATTGGCCAGATGCGCGATGCCTGTCGCATTGAGTGCCGCATCAATTTCACGGGCGGCAAGCGGCCCGGTCAGCGTCATCAGCCGCCGCACGGAAAGCGGCATGGTCCAGTCCACCGAAAGCTTCTGCGGCACATAACCAACGCGCAGACCGGCCTTGCGCGCGACCTTGCCTTCGCTCGGTTTCAGCACGCCGATCGCCATTTTCGCGCTAGTGGATTTGCCGGAGCCGTTCGGGCCGATCAGCGTGACGATCTCGCCTTTGCTGACGGAAAACTCCACGCCGCGCACCAGCCAGCGGCCGTTGCGTTGCACGCCGGCATTGGCAAGGGAAACCAGTATTTTGTTGCCCTCAGGGGCTGAGTGAAGCATGGGATTGTCCGTTCGGCGATGTTGCCTACCGCTATTGCATACGTTATAGAGTTACGCAATAAATGTAATAACATAACTATACTTGTTCAAGTGGAGTGCATTTCATGAAATCGATCCTGATCCCGCTCATGGCGTCGGTGGCAATAGCGGCCGCCGCTTCGGGGGCCACCGCCGCGCCCGATGTCGTGGTCTCGATCAAGCCTGTCCACTCCCTCGTTGCAGCCATCATGAAAGGCGTGGGCGAACCACAGCTGATAGTCGACGGCGCGGCCTCGCCGCACACCTATAATCTACGGCCCTCCAATGCGCGCAAGCTCGAAAAGGCTGATGTGGTGTTCTGGGTCGGGCCCGGACTGGAAGTCTTCCTGCAAAAGCCGCTGGAGGCACTGGCCAGCAAGGCGACCGTGGTGGAACTGGACGATGCCAAGGGTCTCGAGAAACTGCCCTTCCGCGAAGGCGGCCCGTTCGAAGCACATGACCATGGCGAAGAAGACCACGAGGCGCATGACGGCCACACCGAAGGCGAAGGTGCGCATGATCACGCACACGACCATGCCGATGCCGAGGAGCACGAGCACGGCGCCTATGACACCCATCTCTGGCTGGACCCCGCCAACGCCAAGGCCATGGCCCAGGCGATCGAAACGGCGCTGATTGCGGCCGATGCCGGCAATGCCGCGACCTACCAGGCCAACACCAAGAAGCTGATCGATGATCTAGATGCGCTCGACGCCGAAGTCTCTGAGACGGTGAAGCCGGTAAAGGACAAGCCCTTCATCGTCTTCCACGATGCCTATCAATATTTCGAGCACCGTTATGGCGTGAAAACCGCAGGATCGATCACCGTCAGCCCCGAAACCCTGCCGGGTGCGGATCGCGTCAAACAGATGCAGGAGAAGGTTCGTCAGCTGGGCGCGACCTGCGTTTTCGCCGAACCGCAATTCGAGCCGAAACTGGTCTCGGTCATCACCGAAGGCACGGCAGCGAAATCGGCAACGCTCGATCCGGAAGCGGCGACACTGGAGCCCGGCCCCGATCTTTATTTCAAGCTGATGCGCGGCATTGCCGGTTCGCTCAAGAACTGCCTGTCCTGACACGAACTCCGTCGCCGTCATTCCGGCCTTGAGCCAATCTTACCGGAGAGCTGGCCTACGGCTTCGGCGCCATCGAAGACCAGACTGGCCCGCTGATGCTCTGCAGCGTTTCCGCAGCTTCACCGTTGATGCGGGCCAGCAACGCCTTGGCAAGCTCCCTGCCCGCCAGCTTGATGTCCTCATTGACGGTGTGGATCTGCGGCTTGATCCAGTTCAAGAATTCGGCAGACTGTTTCGAAACGATATCGACATCCTCGCCGATCTTCACACCGGCTGCTTCGAAACCTGCCACCAATGCGATGGTGCTGCTGCCGCTAATCGAGACGATCCCGTCGGGCCGATCCTCTGATTGCATCAGCGTCCGACCGAAATCCCGTATTTTCTCGAGCGGTGTTTCGATGGTGATGGCGTCCAGGGGAAATTCGGTAAGCCCGAAATCCCTGATCCCGCGGTTGAAACCCTTGCGGGCGTGGTCATGGAACGAAAAGCGCGATGGCGGCACGATGACCGCGATCCTCTTTCGCCCGCATTGCGCCAGCCGCTCGACTGCCTCATAGGCGTAGGCCTCATTGTCGAAATCGTGGAAGGCATGTTCGATGCCCATATCCGAGCGCCCATGGGTGACAAAGGGCATGTTGCGCTCCGTCATGAAACGCACGCGCGGATCATTGGGCTCGATCTTGGAAATAATAACCCCATCCGCCGAGCCGGTCTCGAGGATGTAACGGATCGGCACCATGGAATCCTTGGCATGGATGTGGGGTGTGACGACAAGGTGATATTGCGTGGTGGAGAGAACCTCGGTGATGCCGAACACCATCTGGCTGGTGAAACCCATCAGCTCTTCATCAACACTCAGCACCAGTGCGATGACATTGGTCTTGCCGGTGCGAAGGCGCACGCCGGCGCGGTTCGGCTGGTAGCCGATCTGCCGGGCGATCAGCCGCACGCGCTCCTTGGTCTCGGCGCCGATATCAGGCGCATCCTTCAATGCGCGCGAGACGGTGGTGATGCCAAGGCCCGTCATATAAGCGATAGTCTTCAGGGTCGGGCGCTCGCCCGTCGTCGCAGGAATGTCGCCCCCGCCGGATTTGCCAGTATCGTTCATGTCATTTCGCCACACTTTACCGAACGATAATCATAGATAGCTTTTGCGCCGTTGCAAAGGCAAAGGTCTCCGTCTCATGGCCGGTCTTTTCCACGTATCCGCCAATCCGGCTATAACGATATAGATCGAGAAAATATTTCCCGTCCTCCGCTCCTTCCTCAGAGCCGCGAAATTGCAGATATAGACGGACATCACTCCTGATTATTGAGATTATATATCCGGTATAAATATCTAATATAAATACATAAAATACAAAAAAATTATTCCATAAGACTTCTCCATTCTACTCAGTAAACGTCCGGCATTTTTCAGGCACCTCCAGGCCATTCTAAGGAATGACGGGAGGATTGTTTTACGGTAACGTTGCCGGAGGGAGGAAGTCGCAAAGCCGGATAAACATGTCGCGGCCGCTTTGCGCCCATCCATCCTCCCCAGATTCTGACACAAGCCTGCATCATTATGCCGGCCGTCTCGTTGAATTCTTATTATGCAGGGTCCGATCATGATTTCTTCCTCCACGCCCGAAACCGTCATCGATCTGGCCGGGCTCTGGCGCCTGGCCTCGGCGGAAGGAGACCATGCCACCGAGCTTTCCATTCCCGGCGATATTCACTCCGCGCTCAAAAATGCCGGCATCATTCCCGACCCCTATCACGGCGCCAATGAGAAGGCCGTGCAATGGGTCGCACAGCAGGACTGGATCATCGAGCGGACCTTCATCCTTGATGATGCCGAGACGAGCTGGTATCTCGATATCGATTATCTCGACACGGTCGCCATCGTCTTCGTCAACGACATCCCGATCTTGAGCGCCGACAATTGCTTCCGCCGTTATCGGCCCGATATTTCCCGTGCCGTGCGGCCGGGTGAAAACACCATCCGCATCCACTTCCACTCCAACATCACGGCCGGCGCAGAGCGGCAGGCGCGGCAGCCTTTCTACATTCCCTATCACCCAGGCAACTCGCCGATCGCCAATGGTAACATGCTACGCAAGCCGCAATGCCATTTCGGCTGGGACTGGAACATCGCCATTGCGCCGCTTGGCCTTTACGGCAAAATCCTGCTGAAACGGCTGGATACCGCCCGCATCGAACACGTCGTCACCTCGCAGCACCATGCCGAAGGCGGCGTCGAGCTGCATGTGGCCGTCACGCTCTTTGCCGAGGGACCGGCAAGCCTGCCGGTCTATCTTTCGCTGGGCGATGAAAGGCTGCGGCTGGATTGCGGCGTCGGCGCAGGCGAAACGGTGGTTCGCCATGTCTTCTTCGTGGAAAATCCCGACCTCTGGTGGCCGGCCGGTAGTGGCGAGCAGACGCTCTACACGCTCACGGTGGAACTGCCTGACGAAACCGTCACCCGCCAGATAGGCTTCAGAACCATCGAACTGCTGACGGACAAGGATGAGGCCGGCAGCCGTTTCGCTTTCCGCATCAATGGCCGGGAAATCTTCTGCCGCGGCGCCAACTGGATTCCGGCCGACGCGCTCTATTCGCTGACCAGCCGGCAAAAGACCGAAGACCTTCTCTGCTCCGCGGTCGAGGCCAATATGAACATGATCCGCGTCTGGGGCGGCGGATTTTATGAGGAAGACTGGTTCTACGATCTCTGCGACCGTCTCGGCCTTCTGGTCTGGCAGGATTTCATGTTCGCCTGCAATCTCTATCCCTGCAGCGAGGACTTCCTCGACAATGTCGAACACGAGGTCGATTACCAGGTGAAACGCCTGTCCTCTCACCCTTCCATCGCGCTCTGGTGCGGTGATAACGAGCTGGTGGGCGCGCTGACCTGGTTCGATGAATCCCGCAATAATCGCGACCGCTATCTCGTGGCTTATGACCGCTTGAATCGCATCATCAAAAGAGCCCTGAAAAAAGCCTCTCCCGAAGCGCTCTGGTGGCCATCGAGCCCCGCCTCGGGTTATCTCGATTATGGCGATGCCTGGCATGCGGATGGTTCCGGTGACATGCACTACTGGTCCGTCTGGCACGAGAACAAATCCTTCGACAATTATCGTTCGGTGAAACCGCGTTTCTGCTCAGAATTCGGTTTCCAGTCCTACACGTCGATGCCGGTCATCCGCACCTATGCGGAAGACAAGGACATGAACATCGCCTCCCCGGTCATCGAGCTGCACCAGAAGAATGTCGGCGGCAATGAGCGGATTGCCGGCACCATGTTCCGCTATTTCCGCTTCCCCAGGGATTTCGAAAACTTCGTTTACCTCAGCCAGGTCCAGCAGGCGCTGGCCATCCGCACCGCCGTGGATTACTGGCGTTCGCTGAAACCCCATTGCATGGGCACGCTTTACTGGCAGCTGAACGATACCTGGCCGGTGGCCTCATGGTCGAGCCTCGATTATGGTGGCGGCTGGAAGGCGCTGCATTATGCCGCCCGCCGGTTCTTCCAGCCGGTCACGGTCTCGGCCATCCCTTCGGAAGATGGACGCCGGGTGAATTTCTCCATGGTCAACGACACGGCGGAGGATGTCGAGATCGACATGAATATCGTCGCGCTCACCATGGACGGCAACCGCGTGCCGCTAAAATCCGCCAATGGCACATGCACGAGCGACAAGGCCGCGACACTGACCGATATCGACATGGACGCCCTGCCTGATGGCGCCATCCTTGCCTGGAACTTCATTGCCTCCAATGGCATGACCGGCGAAGGCCATCATGTGCGCGACACCTACAAGGCGCTGGAGCTTCAGCCGGCCGGGCTGGAATTTTCCGTCGGTCCGCTGAAAAACGGCCAGTTTGAAATCGATGTCACCGCCGCAGGTCTCGCGCTCTTCGTCATGCTGGAGGCAGACCAGCCCGGACGTTATTCGGATAATCTCTTCGATCTTGCCGCCGGCGAAACGCGTCGCATCATCTTCACCCCGAAGACAACCGGCCCTCAGCCGCATTTCCGCATCTTCGATCTTCATACCTGCCAATCCTCGCCCAATCCCAGCATTGAAACGAGGCGGATAAAGGCATAACCATCACTCAACAGAAGGACGGGCGCCACGCGCCTGCCATCGTCTATTCAAAGGGTTGCCGGGTTCTCCGGCAGCCAGTTATCAGCAAGTGGAGGAAGACCCATGGTTTGGCAACCGGCCGAAAACCGATACGCATCCATGAAATACAATCATTGCGGCAAGACCGGCCTGAAACTGCCGGCGATTTCGCTGGGGCTCTGGCACAATTTCGGCAATGATACGCCGCACCAGACCAAACAGGCCATTTGCCGCCGGGCCTTCGATCTCGGCATCACCCATTTCGATCTCGCCAACAATTACGGCCCGCCGCCCGGCAGCGCCGAAACCGCCTTCGGCGAAATCCTGAAGACGGATTTCCGAGGCTACCGCGATGAGATGATCATCTCCTCCAAGGCCGGTTACAACATGTGGCCCGGCCCCTATGGCGAATGGGGCAGCCGCAAATATCTGATATCGTCCTGCGACCAGAGCCTGAAGCGCATGGGGCTGGACTACGTCGATATATTCTACTCCCACCGTTTCGACCCCAACACACCGCTTGAGGAAACCTGCGGCGCGCTGGACCAGATCGTGCGCTCCGGCAAGGCGCTGTATGTCGGCATCTCCTCCTACAATTCGAAGCGCACGCGTGAGGCCGCCGCGATCCTGAAAGATCTCGGCACGCCCTGCATCATCCACCAGCCGAGCTATTCGATGATCAACCGCTGGATCGAGGAAGACGGTCTTGTCGATACGCTGGAAGAACTCGGCATCGGCTCCATCGTCTTCTCGCCGCTGGCGCAGGGCATGCTGACCACGAAATATCTCGGCGGCGTGCCGGAAGGCAGCCGTGCATCGCAGAGCAAGTCGCTGAACCCTGCCTTTCTCAACGAGCGCAATGTTGAGAACATCCGCGCGCTTAACCGGATTGCCGAGCGGCGCGGCCAGACGCTGGCGCAGATGGCGATTGCCTGGGTCCTGCGCGGCGGCCGCATCACCTCGGCACTCATCGGTGCAAGCCGTGTCGAACAGGTCGAGGATTGCGTGAAGGCACTCGACAATGCGGATTTCTCTGCCGAGGAACTGGCCGAAATCGACGGTTACGCCAAGGACGCGGATATCAATCTCTGGGCAAAATCAGCCGAACGTGTTTGATATTTGAAACAGGCTGCCCGGTATCCGCCGGGCGGTCTGATCACCTCAAAAATCGAACTAAAATCTCCAACTGAAAGATTAACATCCCAACCTAACCGTTAATAACCATTACATAAATGTAATTTTAAATTCAGTTTCCGTTCATTAGTTTATTCGTAAGTTCTCCTCATCGAAACACGAGAGGAAACTTCCATGAAAAAGTTCGTCACCATTCTTCTGGCAGCCACCGTTCTTGCAGCTCCGATGGCCCAGGCTCAAAGCCGCCACGACGATCGCCATCGCGGCGTCACCGTCGAGCGTCACGTCACCAAGAAGGTCATCGTCAAAAAGCATCGCTGGGACCGTGGCCAGCGCCTGTCTGCGGGCGAACGCCGTCATACGGTCGATCGCCGCGACTATCGCCGTTACCGCCTTGCCGAGCCGCGTCGCGACCAGCGCTGGGTGCGCGTCGATAACCAGTTCCTGCTCATCAACGCCGTCAGCGGCCTGATCGTCGGCCTTGCCGCCGCTCGCTGAGTAAACCCATAGCCGAATGGAAAAGGCCCGCTTTACGCGGGCCTTTTGTCGTTTATCGTTTCAGCCGATCAGAAAATGTCGGCGCCGCTGCCCCATGGGCCGTGCGGCTTGTCCACACCGTCGGTACGTTCGAAACCATGCGCACCGAAAAAGTCGCGCTGTGCCTGGATGAGGTTGGCGCTGCCGCGGCCACGGCGATAGGCGTCGAAATAGCCGAGCGCCGAAGCCAGCGCCGAAACCGGCAGGCCAGACAGGACGGCGAAGGAAACCACGCGGCGCAACGGCGCATCTGTATCCTTGACGATGCCGGAGAAAGCAGGCGTCACGATGAGGTTGGCCACATGCGGGTCCTTGGTGAAGGCCGAGGTGATCTCATCGAGGAATTCCGAACGGATGATGCAGCCGGCGCGCCAGATGCGGGCGATCGTCGGCATCGGCAGGTTCCAGTTGAATTCCTTGGAAGCGGCCGACATGACGGCGAAGCCCTGCGCATAGGCACCGACCTTGGCGGCGAGAAGCGCGCTTTCGAGATCAGCGATAAACGCCTTTTTGTCGGCGGGTGCTGCTGCAAGCGTCGGCAGGCCGAAGATTTTCTCGGCAGCCTCGCGCTCATCCTTCTGCGACGACAGGATACGGGCAGCCACGGCCGCCTCGATGGCGGTTGCGGCGACGCCCATGTTCTGCGCCTCGATGACCGACCACTTGCCGGTGCCCTTCTGGCCGGCCTTGTCGAGGATCAGATCGACCATCGGCTTGCCGGTGATCGGATCGGCGGCGCGCAGGACCTTTTCGGTGATCTCGATCAGGTAGGAATTCAGGCGACCCTTGTTCCATTCGGCGAACACATCGGCGATTTCGACGGCGCTCATGCCAAGGCCATCACGCAGGATGCCATAGATTTCGGCGATCATCTGCATGTCGGCATATTCGATACCGTTATGGATGGTCTTGACAAAATGGCCTGCACCGTCATTGCCGAGCCATGCCACGCACGGATCGTCATTATACTTGGCGGAAATGGAGGTCAGCACTTTCTCGACGCGCTTCCAGCTATCCTCTGTGCCGCCAACCATGATCGATGGTCCGTGGCGCGCGCCTTCTTCGCCGCCGGATACGCCCATGCCGATAAAGGTCAGCCCGCTGTCCTTCAGATTATCGAAACGGCGGATCGTATCGCGGAAGTTGGCGTTGCCGGCATCGATCATGATGTCGCCATTGGCCAGATGCGGTTTCAGGATTTCCATCTGCTGATCGACCGGATCGCCGGCCTTGATCATGATGATGATCGGGCGCGGAGGACGAATGGCGGCGACGAATTCCTCGATGGTTTCGCAAGGGATCAACTGACCCTGCAATTCACCCGCCTCGGCGTAGAATTTTTTCGTCGCTTCAGGGGTTCGGTTGAATACGGCAATCTTGTTGCCCTTTTCCGCGATGTTCAACGCCAGGTTCGAGCCCATGACGCCGAGACCGATCAAACCGATTTCTGCCTGTTCCAAGGGATGTGCCTCCATCTTGCTTTTTGGTGGTCGTGTTGTGGCACTGTAATCACCAAACGGCAAGGCTGGGGGCGACTGAAACGATTAAATTTTGATGACGCAAATCAGCTTTGCATATTTGCGACAGGTCGAGGCAACACTCGCGCCTGCCCTCAAGATGATGGCCGGGGCCGGTCATCGCCATCGTCTATAACCCGCCAGGCCGCGCCCTCCATGTCCTCATATTGACCTGAGCGTACCGACCAGAGGAATGCGAAAAGCCCGAGCGCGCCCAGGAACAGCGCAACGGGAATGAGATAGATCAGCATGTTCATGCCAGTTGCGCCCCCTCACCCGCAAATCCTGCCTTCGCTTCATTTTGAGGACGGACAGTGTCAGCCGCACCGGCAAGACGCAATGCATTGGCGACGACGATCAGCGAGGATGTCGACATGGCGATGGCCGCGATCATCGGCGTCGCATAACCGGCAATCGCGATGGGTACGGCAATGATGTTATAGCCGATGGCGAGGGCGAAATTCTGCCGGATGAGGCTGCCGGCTCGCTGCGATGTCTCGATCGCGAAAGGCACGGCATCGAGATCCTCCTGCATGAACACGAAATCGGCGGCCTGCCGGCCAATATCGGCGGCGGTTGCGGGCGCCATCGAAACATGGGCGGCAGCAAGCGCCGGCGCGTCATTGATGCCATCCCCCACCATCAGCACCCTGCATCCTTCACCGGCGAGTTGAGCGCAGCGCGCCGCCTTGTCCTTCGGCGACAGGTCCGCACGCCAGTTGCCGATCTCCAGCCGCTGCGCCATGGCGCTGACGGCAGCCCCCCGGTCACCCGAGACGATTTCCTGCATCAAGCCCCGTGCCGAGAGGCTGCGCAGTGCCTGTACGGCGCCGGCGCGGGGGCTATCCTCGAAACGGAAGCTCGCCAGATACCGGCCATCGAGAGACAGCACCACTTCCGACCGCGCATCGCCATTGTTTACGTCCGCTTCCTCCGGGCAGGCAAAACGGCGATTGCCGAGCCGGTAGGTCCCCGCCTCGGTCTCAGTCTCGACGCCCGAGCCCGGAATTTCCCGCACTGTCTCATAGGCCGGCAGGGCACCGCTATAAGCGGCATGCAGAGCCTTCGACAGTGGATGGCGCGAATGGGCGGCAAGGCCCGCAGCAATCGCCATGATGGCTGGCTTCACATCGCCTGTCTCGACCAGTCGCGGCTTTCCGACGGTCAGAGTACCGGTCTTGTCGAAGAGCACCGTGTCGATTTCGGCCAGGCGTTCCATGGCCGAACCTTCCTTGACCATGATGCCGTGCCGGAAGAGCCTTCCTGCGGCCACCACCTGCACGACAGGAACAGCAAGACCGAGCGCGCAGGGGCAGGTGATGATGAGAACCGCAATGGCGATCAGCATCGCCTGCTTCCAGTCGCCACCGAAGAAACCCCAGCCGAGAAACGTCACCAGCGCCAGAAGATGCACCACGGGCGAATAATAGCTTGCGGCGCGGTCGGCGATGCGCCGGTAACGCGCCCGCCCGCCCTCGGCCGCCTCCATGAGACCGATGACCTCCGACAAGAAGGAATCCTCTGCCGATGCTGTCACCCGCGCTGTCAGCGAACCGGTGAGATTGAGCGTACCGGCCTGCAGGCTATCGCCTGCCGTAACGCGGCGTGGCGCGCTTTCGCCGTTGACGATGGACATGTCGAGATCGCTGCTGCCGGAGACCACCACGGCGTCCACTGCCACCCGGTCACCCGCCGCAATCGCAATCGACATTCCGGGGTCGATATCCGCGAGCGACCGGTAGTCCCGCATCCCGTCCTCACCGATCACCGTTGCGCCGCGCGGCGAAAGCCGGGCGAGCCCGGCAATGGCCGAGCGCGCCTTGTCGCGCATGATATGGTCAAGCGTGCGGCCGATCAGCAGGAAGAACAGTAGCGACACGGTCGCGTCGAACCAGGCATGTTCGCCGTGATGGATCGTCTCCCACAGCGAAACGGCATAGGAGAGCGTGATGGCGAGCGCAATCGGCACATCCATATTGGTGCGGCCGTGTTTCAGCGCGTTCCAGGCCGATTGATAAAAGAAACGGCCGCCATAGATCAGTGCTGGTGCTGCGATCATCGCCGATATCCAGTGGAACATGTCGCGCGTCGCTGCATCCGCCCCCGACCAGACGGAGACCGACAGCAGCATGATATTCGCGGAAGCAAAACCGCACAGCGCCACCGCCCTGATCAGCTGCGAGCGCAAGGCGTCCAAAGCATCCTGCCCGCTGGCGAAAAGATGTGTGCGGTATCCCATCGACAGAATTGCACGGGCAATCTCGGCGGGATCAGTCCTGACACCATTGACCTCTTCCCTCCAGACAACCGCCACACGTTTGGACGACAGGTTCACCCGCGCGCGTTCCACCTGTGGCAAACGGTTAAGCGCAATCTCAATGGTTGTGATGCAGGCGCCGCAATAAACATCCGGCACGCTGAGATCGGTCTGGCGCAGCCCCTGCCCCAGATCGCGGCTCGCCAGCATCAACTCCTCCGACGATGGCGGATTGACCGACCCGCCAAGCTGCAACGAACCTTCCGTTCCCGGTGCGCAGCAGCTCATTTGCGCCCCCTGATGACGGCGATCCGTTTGCCCTCATGCACGATGATCCGGCCATCCTTGACGGCGGTGATTTCGACGATCCATTGGCCGGGCAGCATGTCATGCGCGCCGGCGAAGATGCCGGTGGCGGCCGGGGTCAGCTCCATATCGAAATTCTGGCGTTCACCCACCGGCCGGCGGAAACGCGCGGTCACCGTATCCGTATCGACCGGGCCGGTTTCAGGATGGAAGACCTCATAGTGCACGGTCTTCTCATCAACCACGAGCTTGCCCTTGATGCCGGTCGCGGCCCTTGCCTTGGCGGCTTCCGCCTTGGCGTTGAACTGCTGGCTGGCCACATAGGTGTTGGGCACCACAAGCCCGCTCCAGCTGTGGACCGCGTTCCAAGCCATGATCATGTTGACGGTGATGACGGTGCCGAAGAACAGCACCATCACGCCGAGCATGTGCCAGCCGGTGAAAACGAATCCGGAGGTGCGTTGATTGTTCACTGTCATTTTTTCGCTCCCGGAGCATTAAAGACCGCATCGTAGCGGGCCGTCTCATGACCGCCCGTATCGCTGACGATGAATTCGAAGTTTTCCGCCGCCCGCGCGATATCCTTGCCTGGCAGGGTGACGAAGACCTTCAGCGTCGTCGCCTCGTCCGGCTCCACCGTCACCTCGAAGGCGCGCGCCGCCGTATCCGCCATGCCGTTTATCTTCATCACCGCATTCGGAAGGCCTTCTATCGTCAGGCTCATTATGCGCGGTTGCGGCACCATGTTGAGAATGCGCACGGTATAGCCGTTACGGATCGACCCGTTCGATTCCAGCACATATTGCGGATTACGGTCATGCAGGACATTGAGCGCCAGCCGCTCGCGCGTCACCAGCGCAAACAGCATGCCGATGCCGACAGCAGCCCAGATGGCGGTATAAAGCAGCGTGCGCGGCCGGAAGATGATGCGCCAGTTGAAGTGGCGGACACGCTTGCTGAAACTGCCGTCCTCCTCACGCACATTGGTGGGGCGGATGGCGTATTCGCCATTGCCGGTCGCCAGCGCCATGTTGGACTGATATTCGGACAGCGTCGCATAGGCGATCAGCCCGCGCGGCTTGCCGATCTTGTCCATCACCCCGTCACAGGCATCGATGCAGAGCGCGCAGGTGATGCATTCCAGCTGCTGCCCGTCCCTGATATCGATGCCCATGGGACAGACCGCGACGCAGGCGTTGCAATCGACGCAATCGCCGATGCTCTCGCCTGCGGCCGCAGCCTTCTTGGCGTGCCGCGAGCGCGGTTCGCCGCGCCAGTCATTATAGGTGACAACAAGCGAATTCTCATCCAGCATCGCCGCCTGAATGCGCGGCCATGGACACATATAGGTGCACACCTGTTCCCGCATCAGTCCGCCGAAGACATAGGTGGTGGCGGTCAGCGTGGCGACAGTGGAATAGGCGATCATCGGCGCCTGCCCGGTCATGAATTGCATCGCCAGCGTCGGCGCATCGGCGAAATAGAAAATCCAGGCACCGCCGGTCAGAACACCGATCACCAGCCAGATCGCATGTTTCAGCACCCGCTTGCGCAATTTGCCAAATGTGAGGGGCGCTGCATCCAGCTTCATGCGGGCGTTCCTGTCGCCCTCGATCGCCCGTTCGACCACCAGAAACAGGTCGACCCAGACGGTCTGCGGACAGGTGTAACCGCACCATGCACGCCCGACGGCTGATGTGACGAGAAACAGCCCCAGCCCCGCCATGACCAGCAGGCCGGCAACGAAAAAGAACTCCTGCGGCCAGATTTCGATGAAGAAGAAATAAAAGCGCCGGTTGGCGATATCGATCAACACCGCCTGATCGGGCGCATAGAGGCCACGATCCCAGCGCAGGAATGGCGTCAGATAATAAATGCCAAGCGTGACCAGCATCACCAGCCATTTGAACCGCCGGAACCTGCCCTCAGCGCGCTTGGGGAAAATCTTCTTTCGCGCTTCGTAGAGCGGTTTGCGCGTTTTTGCGGAATTGACGGCTTCCGCCTCCAGCCTTTCGACGGGCTGTTGCGGGCGATCCTGTCCGGCGCGATAGATGTTCATGATGAGCTGTCCGTTTTATCTCCTTGCTTTCTCCCATCTCAGCGGTGAAACATCCTTGACTTACATCAAGTGACGACAAAGTGGCGCAGGGGGGACCACGCCGCAGAGGGAGGACGAGATGCCTGTCATGCAGTCGAGAATCATTCATCTGTCTGTCGAAAAGCCGTGGGCAGAGGTCTACGACTTCGCCGCCAATCCAGAAAACATGTCCCGATGGGCCGCCGGCCTTGGCGGCGGCCTTAAAGCGGATGGCGAAGACTGGATCGCCGAAGGCGGACCGCTCGGTGAAGTGCGCGTGAATTTCGCGCCCCACAATGAATTCGGCGTCATCGATCATGTCGTGACATTGCCTGACGGCGTGAAGGTCTATAACGCGCTTCGGGTAACCCCGAATGGCAGCGGCACGGAAGTCAGCTTCACGCTGCTTCGCCTTCAGGGCATGACGGACGAGGATTTCGAGCAGGACGCCAAGGCGATCACCGCCGATCTCGAAACACTGAAATCGCTGCTCGAAGCAGATTGATGGAGTAGATGATGACAGAAAATGCCAATGACCGGCGCATCGACTATGTCGAATTCAACGTCGCCGACATCGAACGCAGCAAGGAATTTTACGGTGGCGCATTCGGCTGGACCTTCAAGGATTACGGTCCGCAATATTGCGAATTTTCCGATGGGCGGCTGACGGGCGGCTTTACCACCACCGCGCCGGTTTCGGCCAAGGGCGGACCGCTCGTCATTCTCTACGCCGCCGATATCGAGGATGTGCAACGGCGCATCGAAGCCGCCGGCGGCCAGATCAGCGTAGCGATCTTCGCCTTTCCCGGCGGCAGGCGTTTCCATTTCACCGATCCGGATGGATACGAGCTGGCGGCGTGGTCGAATAAATAAAAAGGACCGCATCACGCGGCCCTTTCCTTTTCTGCCGGAGAGCTTACTCGCCCCCACCAAGCGAATGCACGAAGATCGCCAGCTGCTTGACGGTCGTGTCACCGAGACGCTCACCCCAGGCGGGCATGACGCCGTGCTTGGGCGAACGGATCTGCGAGACGATGCCTTCCTCCCCATGCGACTTCAGCCAGATCGCGTCGGCCAGATTGGGTGCACCGAATTCACGATTACCCTTGGCGTCTTCGCCGTGGCACGAGGCGCAATTGTCGGCAAAAAGCTGCTTGCCGGGCTCCACCAGCACAGGATTGGAAGGGGTGCCGGTGAGGCTGACGACATAAGCGGCAACCTCACGGATTTCGTCCGATTTCAGAATGTCGCCGAAAGCAGGCATTTCCGAAGCGCGCGTATCCGCATCTTCAGCAAAACGAATGCCGTGTTTCACCGTCGTGTAGATGTCGTCAACGCTGCCGCCCCACATCCAGTCGTCGTCATTGAGGTTGGGATAACCTTGCCCGCCTTCCGCGCCAGAACCATGACACTGGATGCAATTGACCTTGAAAGCGGCGGCACCGCCGGATAGGGCAAACTGCATCAGGGTCGGGTCCGCCTGAATTTCGGCAAGCGAGGAATTGGCGATTCTGTCGACATAGACGCTCTGCGCCTGTTTCGCATCGGCAATTTCGGCGGCGATTTCGCCGCGGCTGCTCCAGCCGAGCAGCCCTTTTGTTGCGCCTGATATCAGCGGGTAAGCCGGATAGGCGATGGTATAACCGATGGCCCAGAGGATCGTGAAATAGAAGGTCCAGACCCACCAGCGCGGCATGGGGTTGTTCAGCTCGCGAATACCGTCCCATTCATGGCCGGTGGTTTCGACGCCGCTGATTTTATCGATGTGTTTTTCGGACATATCCTAGTCCTCCCTGAGCGGAATGCTGGCGGCATCGTCCGCGGCTTTTTTGGAGCCGGGGCGAAGGGTGAAAACGACGACGCCGGCGAAGAACAGGGTCATGGCAAGCAGGCCCCAGCTGTCGGCGAAGTGGCGCATGGCCGTGTAGGTTTCCATCGTGTCGCCTCCTCACCGGTATCCGGCGGCATCGTCATAGGTCGAGAAATCGACCAGCGTGCCGAGCATCTGCAGATAGGCAACCAGCGCATCCATTTCGGTCAGCTTGGCCGGATCGCCGTCGAAATCGCCGACCTTCGCCTTCGGATAACGAGCAAGTAGCTCGCTCGTATCAGCGTTGGGATCGGCTTGCGCGTGCAGATCGGCCGCCGATTTCTCGATCATCTCGTCGCTATAGGGCACGCCGACGGCGCGGTTGGCCTTCAGCTCCATGGAGACATCCGTGATCTTCAGCGGCGTGGTCTTGAGGAACGCATAGGACGGCATGATCGATTCCGGCACCACCGAGCGCGGATTGGCCAGGTGCTGCACATGCCATTCGTTCGAATAGCGGTCACCGACACGCGCGAGGTCAGGCCCCGTGCGCTTGGAACCCCATTGGAACGGATGGTCGTACATGGATTCCGCCGCCAGGCTGTAATGCCCGTAACGCTCCACCTCGTCGCGGAACGGCCGGATCATCTGGCTATGGCAGACATAACATCCCTCGCGGATGTAGATGTTGCGCCCGGCCAGTTCCAGCGGTGTGTAAGGTCGCATGCCCTCCACCTTCTCGATGGTGTTTTCGAGATAAAAGAGCGGTGCGATTTCCACGATACCGCCGATGGAGACGACCAGCAGGGAGCCGACCAAAAGCAGCGTGGCGTTGCGTTCGATGACGCCGTGTTTGTCAAGTATGGACATCGGCCTCTCCTTATTCAGCAGGCTGCAGCGAAGGAGCCGCGCCCTTGCTGGCGCCCTCCTCGCGTTGATGACCGAGGATGGTCATCGTGACGTTGTAGGCCATGATCAGTGCGCCGCTGAGGAACATCAGGCCGCCCAGTGCACGCATCACGTAATAGGGGAACAGTGCCGCGACCGATTCCGCGAAGGAATAGACGAGGAAGCCCTGGCTATCATATTCGCGCCACATCAAAGCCTGCTGGATGCCGGCCACCCACATGACGGCGGCGTAAACGACGATGCCGAGCGTGGCGAGCCAGAAGTGCCAGTTGACCAGTTGCAGGCTGTAGAGACGGTCCCTGCCCCAGAGTTTCGGCGTCAGGTAATAGATCGCGCCGAAGGTGATCATGCCGTTCCAGCCAAGCGCGCCGGAATGAACATGGCCGATGGTCCAGTCGGTATAGTGGCTGAGCGAGTTGACGGCCTTGATCGACATCATCGGACCTTCGAAGGTCGCCATGCCGTAGAAGGCCACCGCCATCACCATCATGCGCACGACGGGATCGGTACGGATCTTGTCCCATGCGCCCGAAAGCGTCATCAGGCCGTTGATCATGCCGCCCCACGAGGGCATCCACAGCATGACCGAGAACACCATGCCGAGCGTCTGCGCCCAGTCCGGCAGCGCGGTATAGTGCAGGTGGTGCGGACCGGCCCAGATATACATGAAGATCAGCGCCCAGAAGTGGATGATCGACAGGCGGTAGGAATAGACCGGCCGGTTCACCTGCTTGGGAATGAAATAATACATCATGCCGAGGAAGCCGGCCGTCAGGAAGAAGCCGACGGCATTGTGGCCGTACCACCATTGCGTCAGCGCATCCTGCACACCCGAAAAGGCCGAATAGCTCTTGACGCCGAGGAACGACACCGGCACCGCCAGATTATTGACGATGTGCAACATGGCGATGGTGACGATGAAGCCGAGATAGAACCAGTTCGCCACATAGATGTGTGGCTCCTTGCGCATGAAGATCGTGCCGAGGAAGGTCACGAGATAGGCGACCCAGACGATGGTCAGCCAGATATCGACATACCATTCCGGCTCCGCATATTCGCGGCCCTGGGTGATGCCGAGCAGGTAACCGGTGGCAGCCATGATGATGAAGAGGTTATAACCCCAGAACACGAACCAGCCGAGATTGCCGCCGAACAGGCGCGCCCGACAGGTTCTCTGCACCACGTAAAAGGACGTGGCGATCAGCGCATTTCCGCCGAAAGCGAAGATCACCGCCGAGGTGTGCAGCGGCCGCATGCGGCCGAAATTGAAATAAGGTGCGATGTTGAGATCGGGAAAGGCAAGCTGAAGCGCCACCACGACCCCGACCAGAAAACCGACGACACCCCAGAACACGGTGGCGATGACGCCGTATTTCACCACCTCGTCGAAATATTCCGACTTGCGGCGGGCGAGCGCGGCCGGATCGACAGGCGCGAAGGAGACACGGCGCAACAGAAGCACCGTGCTGACCAGCAGTGTAAAGAACAGCACCCACATATGGGCGGCGAAAAGACTGTCATGGGCAAAGGCTGCCCCGAGCAACGCGAGAAAGGCCCCGAGGGCCACGATCGCGGTTTCTAACGTGTAATTCATTGTTGGTTTCCCCCAACGTGCAAGCCGACCGACGAAAGGCAGGTTGTGCGCCTGGGAGAGCGGAAACGCGCCTCTGCGTCGGTTGGAGCATTGCCACCGCGCGGGAAAGCCCACCTTGATCCAGATCAAGAAAGCCAAGCTGTCGCAGCCCCGGTAAAACAGGGTGCGGCCTCATGAAAAGGAATTGTGGAAGAACAAAAACGTCCTGCTCTTGGCGCGATAATTTCAGGCCCTGGTGGACAATAAACCGAACGGCTGCCGCGGACGTTCAGGCTCGATCAGCCGGCAGTCTCCCGTTTCAGCCCTTCATCTTCAGCGGCAGCCCGGCGGCGACGAAATAAACCTCGTCGGCAATGGCCGCGATGCGCTGGTGCAGGCGGCCCGCATGATCGCGGAACTCGCGCGCCATGCGGTTTTCCGGCACGATGCCGAGACCGACCTCGTTAGAGACGAGGATCAGCTTTGCACGCGCCGATGCAATTGCCGCCTCCAGTCCCGCGAAGGCCGTCTCCATATCGGTATTGTCCATCATCAGATTGGTGAGCCATAATGTCAGGCAGTCGATGAGGATGACATTTTCCGGGCCGTCGAGCCGCTGCAGCACGGCAGCAATATCGACCGGCGCTTCATGAGTGGTCCATTCCCCCCCGCGCCGTTGCTGATGATGGCTGATACGGTCACGCATCTCGTCGTCCCATGCCCGACCGGTTGCGAGATAGTGCAGGCGTCCCCCCGCCTTTCCCGCAAGCTCTTCGGCAAAACGCGACTTGCCGGAGCGCGCCCCGCCAAGAATGAAAACGGAGCGGTTTTTATCTGTCATGGAAAACCTGAAAGGAAAGAATGAAGCGGACCGGCATCGTTGCGGTGTCGCAAGCCAGAGACAGACGGTCATGAAGGGAACGATTCGTAGAAAAAGGCGTCCCCCGGTTGCTCATGCCGGACTGCCGCTGATACCGGACCGGAGAAACAAGACCTGCCCGCAGGATGCGGGACATCAAAAGCCCTGATTACCCCGGATGCCGGAAACACCGGTCCTGATGAAAGGCTAGGTGCGAAAGACCATCCTGTCAATCGGCGGACGGCCGTGCCGGGAAATGACGCGGAACCGGTACGCAAAACCTGACCCGGAACCGGCAGACCTGTCGTCCGCGAAGTGATTGATAAAGCGACTTGGTTACCGGAACGTTAGCGAAAATCCGAATGGTGCGGCGGCGACGCCGCAAGAGAATATCCGGTGACGGCAATCGCCGCCATTGCCTTGCCATAGCCTTCAAATCAATATGCTTTCGAAGATTCGCAAACAGCAAGGTGGCCCGCCCGTGATGACCGTCATGGACTATATCTCGATCGTCATTTTCATCGTGTTGTGGGCTGCCTATACGCATGTCACGACAGGTAGAACGCTTTTTTCGAGAACCAGCCTCAATCAGGCCATGGCCGGGCGCCGGCGCGAGTGGATCATGAATTCGCTGAAGCGCGACCTGAAGATGATCGATACGCAGATCATGGCCGGCCTGCAGAACGGCACCGCCTTTTTCGCCTCCACCTCCATCTTCGCCATCGGCGGATGTTTCGCCCTTCTGGGCGCGACCGAACAGGTCGAATCGGTGTTTCGCGACATGCCCTTCGTGCACTATGCCGGGCGCACCGCCTTCGAGCTGAAGGTCATAGGGCTCACCTGCCTGTTCGGTTATTCCTTCTTCAAATTCGGCTGGTCCTACCGTCTGTTCAACTATTGCACCATCCTGTTCGGTGCCATTCCCATGGTCCACGATGTCAATACGGACCGCGAGGCGGCGGAGCGTGCCGCTGAAAACGTCATAAAGATGAACATCATCGCTGCTAAGAACTTCAATGACGGCCTGCGGACGATCTTCCTTTCCATCGGTTATCTCGGCTGGTTCATCAGCCCCTATGTCTTCATCGCCAGCACCGTCATCATCATCGTGGCGCTGTTGCGCCGACAGTTCTTTTCAGAGGCCCGCCGCGCCATCATGGAAGAAAACCGGCCTTGAAATAGCCGCACTTAAAGGGCCAAGCCCACACGTCATTTTAAGCGAATCCAAGTGAATGCCGGCCCCTCGAAAAGCTGAAAAAAGCGGAAATCATGGACACAGACGCAGCCGCAAATGAAACCCGCCGCAAAGGCCGCATCGGCGGGCTGGATACCTTTAGAGGGCTCGCCCTCCTCGCCATGGCGTCCTACCATTTCACATGGAATCTGGAATATTTCGGCTATCTCGAACCCGGCACGGCAACCACGGGCCTCTGGAAGCTCTATGCGCGCGGCATCGCCAGCTCGTTCCTGTTTCTTGCCGGATTCAGCCTGTTTCTCGCCCATGGCAAGGGTCTGAATTGGCCATCCTTCGGCAAGCGTTTTGCGATGGTGGCCGGGTCGGCCCTGCTCATTACCGTCGCCACCTATTTCGCTTTTCCGGACAGTTTCATCTTCTTCGGCATATTACACAATATCGCCGCCGCAAGTCTGGTGGGACTGCTGTTCCTGCGGGCGCCCGCGCCCGTGACGCTACTTTTCGCGATCATTGCATTTGTCCTGCCGCAATATCTGCAATCCGATCTCTTCAACGCAAAATGGCTGGCCTGGATCGGCTTTTCCACCATGCCGCCGCGCTCGAATGACTACGTGCCGCTGCTGCCCTGGCTTGCGCCTTTCCTTGGCGGTCTTGCGGTTTCCCAATTCGTCACACCACGCGGCTGGCTGGACCGTTTTCGCAATCCAAGCTCCCCGCGCAATCTGGTCGCCAGCGCCGGCCGCCACAGCCTTGCCTTCTACCTCATCCACCAGCCGGTGCTGATCGGCCTCGTTTATGTCCTGTCGGTCGTGGCCCCGCCTCCCCCCGTCGATCAGGTGGAGCTTTACAAATCGAGCTGCGAAAAAAGCTGCGTCGAACAGCCGAACGGGCTGGAACTGTGCCAGCGTTTCTGCGGCTGCACGCTGGAGAAACTGCAGGCGGAAAGCCTGTTTGACATCATGATGGAAGGCAAGCTCAGCGCCGATCAGCAGACGAAGGTCGGTGAATTGGCGCAACAATGTACGATTGAAGCGCAATAGGTACAAATGGGCCAAACCGAGCCCACGTTTTCGAGCGTTACCATCCGCACTCGGCGTCATCCTCGGGCTTGTCCAGAGGATTATCCGCGTTTCCCAAAATTGAACCGTAGCAGATCCTGGGAACAAGCCCGAGGATGACGGAGGAGACATATTAGTTCTTAAACGATGACCCAGCGCGAATACCACCCGGAATTTCGCTTAAGTCCCCACGCCGATTTCGGCAAGCCGGGTGAGACAGGCTTCTTCGACATTGTCGAGCTCCGCCAGCGTCTCTTCGATGTCCTTGCGTTTCTGCCTGAGATCGGCGCGCTTTTCATCGACCTTCTTCATCAGCAGTACCAGCTGGCCCGATTCGCCCGGCGGCTCCTTGTAGACGTGAATGATCTCGCGAATCTCGGCGATCGTGAAACCGATACGGCGGCCGCGCAGGATTTCCTGAATGAGACGCCGGTCGGCAGACCTGAACAGGCGTGTGCGCCCGCGACGCTCAGGGTGAATCAGCCCCTCGTCCTCGTAAAAACGCAAGGTGCGCGTGGAAACACCGAATTCGCGTGTCAGTTCGGTTATGCTATAATACTTGTCCAAAGGCCTATCCGATTCATGGTCGGAAGATATTATTTG